>JAVERP010000037.1:0-41049 GCA_034007055.1 Sphaerochaeta sp. | reverse complement strand
CATAGTAGTGCACCATGGCCGCCACTGTATCAGGATTACCATATCCAAGGGACTTGATACATGGCCAAAGGCCATTCTTACGTATGAAGTCCTCAAGGAAGTAGGAGTCACCGAAGTCAAGGATGAGCTTTTCCCTGGCATCCTTTCTCTTGACCTTGGGCACGAAGGAAGGGTCGGCCTTTCCATAGGTGTCAGTCGACACATCATAGGTGAAGACTCCCCGTTCCTTGTTCTGGAAGATTCCCTTCTGTTCGTCAAGGACCCTGCCCAGGCTCTTCTGGGTGGAGATGACCTTGTTCCCCTCTCTTCTGGAAGAGCAGATCTTGGCGTACTTGACGCCGTTCTTGATGTCATATCCGAGGTACATATGGCTCCATGCCTCCTCATGTAGTTAGAAGTATTTTCTAACTACATAGTAGCATGAATCGCATCACCTCACAAGTTATTTTTTAAGAATATATGGGTTTATTGGAGATTATAAATGGGAAAATGCCCTGTAATTAGAATAAGTCACAGGGAGCTATAGATCAATGACGATGACTACACCCTGATATCGACTGACAGTAAGACTGGCCAAACAGATACGATAGCAACTGCTGTGCCCAACAGCTATACAGGCTTTGTTGAGAAGGCAGACCATAGTTCACGCGTGACAACTGGTACCATAGCAGGTAATGGATCGCTGGTTCTCAAACTCTACTACGACAGGACTCGCCATACAGTGAATTTCGACAGCAATGAGGGAAGTTCTGTGGGTTCAATTGCAGCCATTAAATATGGAGCGACGACCACAGAACCAACCATACCCTCAAGGACGGGGTATGACTTTAGTGGTTGGTACAGGGAATCAGCACTTACGAATCCCTGGGCTTTTTTCACTGATGCAGTAATAGAAGATATGACGTTGTTTGCCAGGTGGTCAGCTCAGACCAATATATCTTATCAGGTGGAGCACTACCAGCAGAATATCGATGACCATGCCTTTACTCTGGTCTCAACTGACACCAAGACAGGATCAACAGACACTATTGCAACAGCAGTGCCCAAAACCTATACGGGCTTTACTGAAAACACCGGACATGGTTCACGCGTGCCAAGTGGCATTATACAAGGTGATGGATCGCTTGTTCTCAAGCTCTACTACGACAGGACACTCCATACCCTAAGCTTTGACAGTAAAGACGGAAGTTCTGTAGCTTCAATTTCAGACATAAAGTATAGGGCAAAGGTCTCAAAACCTACTGACCCCACAAGGACGGGGTATAACTTTAGTGGATGGTTCAAGGATTTAGATTTGAATAATTCCTGGGACTTCTCCAATGATACCGTAATCGGAAATAGGATCTTGTATGCCAACTGGACAGCTCGGAACGACATTGCCTACAAGGTTGAGTACTACCAGCAGAATATCAGTGATAATGGCTACACCCTGGAATCAACTATCAATAAGACTGGAACCACTGCTGCGAATGTAAATGCTGCGACCAAATCCTATACGGGTTTCACCCAGAACACTACGCACGCCTCACGTGTCCCAAGTGGTAGCATCCTGGCTGATG
Source organism: Sphaerochaeta sp. (assembly GCA_034007055.1). Classification (GTDB taxonomy): domain Bacteria; phylum Spirochaetota; class Spirochaetia; order Sphaerochaetales; family Sphaerochaetaceae; genus Sphaerochaeta. The sequence continues at coordinate 39,490 of JAVERP010000037.1, read as the reverse complement.
GATCGCTAGTTCTCAAGCTCTACTACGACAGGACTCTTCATACCCTGAGCTTTGTCAGCAATGAGGGAAGTCCTATAACCCAAATTTCGAACATAAAGTATGGGGCAAAGGCCACGAAACCGACTAACCCCACAAGAGCCGGATATGATTTTGTGAATTGGTACCAAGAGGTAGGATTTACGAACTCATGGGCCTTCTCCACTGATGCCGTAACTGAAAACAGAACACTGTTTGCCAAATGGACAGCTCGGACCAACACTGTCTACAAGGTTGAGCATTACCAGCAGAATGCTGATAACAATCTCTACACACGAATAGCTACTGATAGTTTGGTGGGAACCACTGATACGACTGCGACAGCTGCGGCCAAAGCCTATACGGGCTTCACTGAAAATACAGGCCATGCGTCTCGCGTATTGAGTGGCAATATCGCTGGTGATGGAACGCTTGTTCTAAAGCTTTACTACGATAGGACTCGTCATACCCTAAGCTTTGATAGCAATGAGGGAAGTTCTGTAGGGTCAATTTCAAGCATAAAGTATGGGGCCAAGGCCACGAAACCGACCGACCCTATAAGGACAGGGTATGACTTTAGTGGATGGTACAAGGATTCAGGCCTTACAAGCTCCTGGAACTTCTCCACTGATACCATAACCATAGACAGGATGTTGTATGCCAAATGGACACTCCAAACATTTACTGTAAGCTTTGACAGCAATCAAGGCAGCCTTGTCAGTAATAGTACAGATGTGCCGTACAATACAACCATTGTAGCACCAACTGCTCCGACTAAAGTTGGGTATGACTTTGCTGGGTGGTACAAGGATTCTGCCATTACGAATGCTTGGGCTTTCTCCTCTGATGTGATCACAGCAAATACGACCCTGTACGCCAAGTGGACAGCTCTGACTGATACTGTCTACAAGGTGGAGCACTACCAGCAGAATGCTGAAAATAGTTCCTACACCCTAGTAGCTACTGATAATTCGGATGGAACAACAGCTACGACTGCGACAGGTGTGCCCAAAACCTATACAGGTTTTACTGAGAACGAGAATCACGCCTCACGTGTGGCAACTGGCATCATAGCAGGTGATGGATCGCTGGTGTTGAAGCTCTACTACGACAGGACTCGCCATACCCTGAGCTTTAACAGCAACGAGGGAAGTTCTGTAGGCCCGATTTTAAACATAAAGTATGGAGCAAAGGCCAGTGCACCAACAGTTCCGACAAAAGTCGGGCATGACTTTGGTGGTTGGTACAAGGAGCCGGCTCTGACGAACTCCTGGACTTTCTCAACTGATACCGTAACAGAAGATACTGTCTTGTATGCCAAGTGGACACTGAGTACCTATGCAGTAAGCTTTGCAAGCAATGAAGGAAGTGCTGTCAGTGCATATACTGCTGTGCCGTATAACACAACCATTGCAGAGCCAACGGCTCCGACCAAAGCAGGGTATGACTTTAGTGGTTGGTACAAGGAATCAGGTTATGTGAATTCCTGGACTTTCTCCTCCCATGTGATCACAGCAAATACGACCCTGTATGCCAAGTGGACAACTCGAACCGACACTGCCTATAAGGTGGAGCACTATCAGCAGAATGCTGAAGACAATGGCTACACCCTGGAATCAACTGTCAATAAGTCTGGAACAACAGCTACGACTGTAACTGCTGCGACCAAAGCCTATACTGGCTTCACACCGAACACTAGTCACGCCTCACGTGTGCCCAGTGGCACTATCGCAGGTGATGGATCGCTGGTGTTGAGACTCTACTACGACAGGACTCGCCATACCCTGAGCTTTGATAGCAACGAGGGCAGTTCTGTAGACCAAGTTTCGAACATAAAGTATGGGGCAAAGGCTAATGCACCAGCAGTTCCGACAAAAGTCGGGCATGATTTTGGTGGTTGGTACCAGGATTCGGCTCTGACGACTGCCTGGAACTTCTCCACTGATGCTGTAAAAGAAAATACGATTTTGTATGCCAAGTGGACACCGAGTACCTATGCAGTGAGCTTTGCAAGCAATGAAGGAAGTGCTGTCAGCTCATATACTGCTGTGCCGTATAATACAACCATTACAGAGCCAACAGCTCCGACCAAAGCCGGATATGATTTTGTTGGTTGGTACAAGGAGTCGGCTCTGACGAATGCCTGGACTTTCTCCTCTGATGTGATTACAGCAACTACTACCCTGTACGCCAAGTGGACAGCTCGAAACGACAGTGTCTACAAGGTTGAGCACTACCAGCAGAATGATGACGACAATGGCTATACCCTTTTTACTACTGAAAGGTTGGGGGGAACCACTGATTCAACTGCGACAGCTGTGCCCAATACCTATCTAGGTTTTACCCAGAACACTGCCCATGCCTCATATCTGTCAAGTGGCACTATCGCAGGTGATGGAACGCTGGTGTTGAAGCTCTACTACGACAGGACTCGCTATACCCTGACCTTTGATAGCAACCAGGGAACTCGTGTAGACCCAATTTCAGATATAAAACATGGTGCTACGGCGAGTGAACCAACTGCTCCTTCAAAAATTGGGTATGTCTTTGTCGGGTGGTATAAGGAAAGAGCTTTTGAAAACTCCTGGACCTTCACCACTGATGCAGTGACAGAAGATAGGATCTTGTACGCCAAGTGGGAACCTCGGGAAGATACTGCCTATACAGTCTACCACTACCAGGAGGATGTTGATCGCCCTTACTACGCCCATGTAGAGTCTGATTTTCTTACGGGAACAACAGCTGCGACTGCAACAGCCATAGCTAAAACTTATACAGGTTTTGCTGAAAACACACGTCACTACGGGCGTGTCCCAAGTGGCATCATTACAGGAAGTGGCCGGCTTGTTCTCAAACTCTACTACGACAGGACTCGCCATACCCTGAGCTTTGACAGCAATGAGGGAAGTTCTGTAGATTCAATTTCTCTGATAAAATATGGGGCAAAGGCCACGAAACCGACTGACCCCACAAGGACTGGATTTGACTTTGGTGGGTGGTACAAGGAGTCGACTCTTACGAACTCATGGGTTTTCACTAAAGATACAGTAAAAGAAGACAGGGCGCTGTATGCCAAGTGGATACCCCGCACCTTTACCGTAAGCTTTGAAAGGAATGGGGGAAGTTCTGTAAGTGCTCAAACTAATGTGCTATACGGTACAACCATTACAGAGCCAACGGCTCCGACCAAAGCAGGGTATGACTTTGATGGTTGGTATAAGGAATCAGGGTTTGTGAATGCCTGGACTTTCTCCACTGATCCCATAACTGAAAACAGGACCCTGTATGCCAAGTGGACCGCTCGAACCGATACTACCTATAAGGTGGAGCGCTACAGGCAGAATGCTGAAAACAGTTCCTATACTCTATTTGTTACTAATAGTTTTGAGGGAACCACTGCTACGACTGTAACTGCTATGGCCAACACCTATACGGGCTTCGCTGAAAATACAGGCCACGGCTCTAGTGTTCTAAGTGGATCAATTTTAGGTGATGGATCGCTGGTTCTCAAACTCTATTACGACAGGACTCGCCATACCCTAAGCTTTGAAAGCAACGCGGGAAGTTCTGTAGGGACAATTGCAAGTATAAAGTATGGGGCAAAGGTCAATGCACCAACAGTTCCGACAAAAGTCGGGTATGATTTTGGTGGTTGGTACAAGGATTCAGATCTTACGCAAACGTGGAATTTCTCTTCTGATACAGTAACAGAAGATACTATGTTGTATGCCAAGTGGACACCGAGTACCTATACCGTAAGCTTTGAAAGTAATGGGGGAGGTCCTGTAGTTGCACGTACTGATGTACCGTACAACACAACCATTGCAGCAACAGTTGCCCCTGCAAAACCCGGATATGACTTTGTAGATTGGTATAAGGAGCCAGCTCTGACAAATGCGTGGAATTTCTCCTCTGATGTGGTTACGGCAACTATGACTTTGTATGCCAAGTGGACAGGAAAATCCTACACGGTTCAGCTTGATAGCCAGAGTGGCTCAGGTGGAAGTTCCTCCGTATCTGCAACGTTCGGAGAAGCTATGCCAACTGCAACTGCCCCCACAAGAGCAGATTATACCTTTGAAGGATATTTTGATGCTGTAGGTGGTGGAGGAACTCGGTATTATACTCGGTCCATGGGCAGTACAAGAACATGGGATAAAACTTCTTCTTCACCCACTTTGTATGCATATTGGGAGAGAGTGAAAGTAATAGTGTATCTTGATGGGGATTATTACAATTCAGGAAGTTCTATTGTATATGCAACATATGGATCACCAATGCCTCCAGTGAGTCTTCACACGAGAACTGGGTACAAATTCGATGGGTATTACGCCAATCGTAACGGTGGAGGGACCAAGTACTATAACGCTGATGGAACAAGTGCTAAGAATTGGGATATTCAAACTACTAATTCTGTAAGACTGTATGCCAATTGGATACTTGGCACGTACAAAGTCACCCTTGACCAGCAAGAAGGAGCTGGGGGAACTACAACGGTAACTGCTACGTACAACTCAGTCATGCCCGCAGCGACTGCCCCAACAAAAGCAGGATATGTCTTTGATGGATACTATGGTTCGGGAAATGGAGATGGGATCAAGTACTATGACAGTAAAATGGTACCTCAAGTTAGGTGGGAACTGGCTTATGATAGCATAATCTTTGCAAAATGGAGAGAGTTCGAGGTAGGTGATACTTGTCCGGCTGGTGGGTTAATTTTCTACAAAAAATCGTACAAATATGATGGGTGGCAATATCTATCAGCAGCTCGTGAGGGTTGGGCCGGAGGAACTACTGATCCCTTTATGATGTGGGGAGGGTATAATACAACGACAGGAGCTACACAAACAGATTTTGGCTCAGGTCTTTCAAATACCAACACCATAGTTTCAGCAGTAGGCAGTGGTACCTATGCAGCAAAGGCCTGTGCTGATTATTCAGTAACCGTTAATGATACTCTGTACGACCAATGGTACTTGCCCTCAGGGGAAGAGCTGAAAAGGCTATCTCTCAATCATTATACGGCATTAAAACTTGATATACATAACTACTATTGGAGTTCAACAGAGAAGGATTCAAAGTGGTCATATGCGTTTCCTGTGGGTCCATCTGGTTTAAATCTTAATCCAATTGAAAGGACTAACACCAACATCCGAAAGGTACGGCCCATACGGAGGTTCTAGCATAGGAGTGAATATTCGCTCCATTGGTTGATCCGCTTGTGATCAACTAATGGGGGCCAGGTAGTACTTGAGATGATGCTCTTGTAAAGGATACTGAACCATGGTTGTTCAGTATCCTTTGTCTTTGGTTCTCTTTACCAATTACCATAAAACTCGCAGAAGAATTGTAGGATCTCCATGCATGTAGTGGATTGCATACAATGGTGAAAGGTCATATTTGGCTGAAGAAACGATTTGTTGTAATATATTGGGATATTGTTGCAATAAGCTCTAAATGATTTTGACCCCGATGCAAGAATTTTGCGAAATCACCGGTAGTCACTATTTAAGTAGTGACTACATAACTAAAAGCAAAAAAAGATTTTTAAGAAAAACGCGAAAAAGTATTGATTCTTTTCTCTGATGTTTGTAGTGTACTAGCCAGAAAGAGAACGACATGCTTCTGCGTCCGTTGGACCGGATAGCACAGAAATCGGATTTTTCTAACCTCCTTTTGTTCCCTCTAGGGTTTAACCTCCTTTTCCCTAGGGGGTTTTTTTGTCTTCATGTCTAATGATGTGAAACTGGTATGATTATCTGGTATTTCCTGATGTGAAGAGACCACATGTCAGTTAAATCAGACATAGCTGGTTGCCATAGTGAAACACCGGATATTACCATAAGAAATATTAGACGCCCTTCTTCTGCACAAATCTGCCCCAAGAGCATGAAATGGGTGTAGACAGTGTGGGACTGCCAAATACAAGGGCTTATTCCTATTGGGAGGTCACACAGCGACAAATGTATTCCTCAGTTCTGCTCTCATCGGACGGTGCTTTGCAAGGTAGGAGAGCATAGCATCAATGGCATGTTCAGCATGTGTCTCACGCTGGCTTCCATAGTTGCTGGAAACGCCTTGTTCGGTGACAAACGCAACATAATACGAACGCTTTGGGTCGAGCTCTTCCTTGCCTACAAAGACTTGCTGGATGCGCTGTCCTTTTGGATTTTCAATCTTCAGGTATACGGTGAGACCGAGACTCCGTTTGACATACCCACCCATCTGCTCGTAGGGATCTGAAGCGAACGTCCGTTCCAGGTTCTCCTCCAACATTGCAAGCAGTTCTTCACCAGTTATATAGACCGTTGAGACTGGTGGGTTCATAGGGATGATGTTGTATAGGTCGTTCAAGGTAATTTTTCCCGGGACGACAGGGGCGCCATAGCGCCATCCATTGGAGAAAGCCATTTCAGATCCGGTACTTTCCATAAGAGCCTGCAACAGGAAATTATCCATAGTCGATTCCATCATGGTTGAACGGTTGAGAGCTGTCTCTGTTTCACCCACAACCTTTGAGAGTTCCTCCTGGAACGGTGAGAGAGCCTTTTTGACCATCTTCTCTACCACAGGATCAGCTTTGATGCCCTTTTCGACCTCGATCAGCTGGTGTTGATAGTCAACGATCTTCCCCTCCTGTACTTCCACATCTAGGCGTCCCAAAAAGGAACCATGGCAACCTGACTGGATCACAAGCGTTTTTCCTTGGCGAACAGGCTTATACAGACGGTTATGGGTATGGCCGCTCAGACAGACATCTATGCCATCAACTTCCGAGAGAAGCTTCATATCCTGGGCAAACCCGAGATGGGAGATGAGGACGATGAGATCCACCTTCTCTTTCATGCGCAGGATATCGACAAACGTCGGCAGTTCTTCTCTTCCTAGGGTAAAGCGCACCCCTTCGCTGAAGGAAGGCGGCATGGTCTTGTCTATGATGTTGGAGGCGATACCCACCATGCCGATGCGAATACCTCCGACCTCCTTTACCCTGTAGGGTGGGAAGATTACCTTTTTTGTAGCCTTGTCATATACATTGATGGCAAGGGTCGGATAGCTAAGTTGTGCTGCGAGCTGCTTGAAGGTCGCAGGACTGTAGGCAAATTCCCAATGGGATGACATAGCATCGAACTCTAGTTCGTTCAGGATTGGGATCAAAGCCTGACCCTGAGTCTGCAGGGCGGGGTAGGTGCCATGCAGAGTATCACCGCAATCACAGAAAATAACACGACCCTCAAGTTCTGATCGAATCTGTCGTATGATCGTGGCTATGCGAGCATATCCACCCACAAGGCGATAGACAGCCTTGTCAGCTTCCCAGAACAGTTCCTGGTGGAGGTCTAGATACGCATGGCTGTCATTGAGCTGGACAATGGAAAGTGTAGGGTTGTTTGTCATACTCTATGCTCCTTTCTTTGCAAAGACATTCGAAACGTCATGTGCCCAACGGATTGTTCACGACTGTTTCAAGCATGGTATTGTCGTGTCTGCTGATGCTTGAAGGCAACTCACTGTGTGCTACCTCCCTCCTAAGGTGTTGTACGGCTCTGTTGTTTTCAATCTTTACCTTCAAACTTCGGGTTACACGAACACTCTCTCGTGGTCCTCTGAATTCCAGATGCCTGAAAAGGCCACAACGGCTATATCACAATACTATCACCCCGTATCTGTACTGTGAAGTGAACCCCCGATGCCAGGATGAAAATACGCAAATACCTCTACATCCATGTATGAAAAAGCATTTTGACGACAGGCTAGGCAGTTTCCGCCATCGCAGGCGCTGAGGAAAGGTGCATTTGGGTAAGCAAGAAAAAGAGACACACCCATGGTCGTGTACGTCTCTTTTCTACACATTTTACCGCTTACTTCCTCGTTATTTCTGGAAATGTCATGATCCCTGTTTAGCTTCCTCACGAAGCTTTTCTTATTGGATCCTTTTCCTTACTCCAGCTCAAACACCCCGGTATAGAGCTTCTGGTACTGCCCCTTCTTATCCATCAGCTGCTGGTGTGTTCCCCGCTCTATGATCTCTCCTTGCTCGAGCACCATGATGACATCGGCATTCTTGATGGTGGAAAGCCTGTGCGCAATGACAAAGACCGTCCGCCCCTCCATCAGGGCATCCATGCCCTTTTGGACTATCGCCTCGGTCCTGGTGTCGATGCTGCTGGTCGCCTCATCAAGGATGAGCACAGGCGGGTTGGCGACGATTGCCCGGGCTATGGAGATAAGCTGTCTCTGCCCTTGTGATAGCGACGATCCGTCCCCGGCCAGTTCGCTCTCGTAGCCCTGTGGCAGCAACCGGATGAAGGAGTCGGCATTGGCGAGCTTTGCCGCCTCGATAACCTCGGCGTCTGTTGCATCCAGGCGCCCATAGCGGATGTTCTCCATCACCGTCCCTGAGAAGAGGTTCACATCCTGCAGGACTACACCCAGGGAGCGCCTCAGGTCATCCTTCTTGATCTTGTTGATGTTAATGCCGTCGTAGCGAATCTTCCCATCAGCCAGGTCATAGAAACGGTTGACCAGGTTGGTGATGGTCGTCTTGCCCGCCCCTGTCGCGCCCACCAGGGCGATCTTATGGGTAGGACGTGCGTAGAGCGAAACATCCTTAAGCACCAGCGTGTCCTCGTTGTATCCAAAGTCGACGTTGAAGAACTGCACATACCCCTCGAGCTTGGTATACCTCTCGGCTCCTGTCTTGCGTGGGTTCTTCCATGCCCAGATGTTGGTCCGCTCCTGGGTTTCCTCCAAGGCCCCGTTTCCGTCATAGGCCGCATTTACCATGGTTACATACCCCTCATCAACTTCCGGCGTCTGGTCGAGCAGGTCGAAGATTCGCTTCGCCCCAGCCATCGCCATGACCACAGCGTTGAGCTGCTGAGCCATCTGGTTGATGGGCATGTTGATGGTCCTGCTCAGCTGCAGGAAGGTGGCTATGGCCCCTAGTGTCAGGATCCCTCCCCATCCGCTGATGGCCAGCATGCCCCCGGCGATCGCCACGATGACATACTGGATGTAGCTGATGTTGCCCATTATGGGCATCAGGATGTTTGCAAACCTGTTGGCCTTGTTTGCATTGTTGAAGAGCTCGTCGTTGAGCTTGTCAAAGGACTTCTTAGACTCATCCTCATAGGTGAACACCTTGACCACTTTCTGGCCGTGGATCATCTCCTCTATGAACCCGTTGGTCTTTCCCAGGGATTTCTGCTGGTCCATGAAATATTTGCCGCTTTGTCTGGCAATCTTGGAGGAGATCCAAAGCATGCCGGTGAGTGAAATTATCACGACCACCGTCAGGATCCAGCTGGTGAAGAGCATGGCAAAAAATATGGCGATTACGGTAAGTGAGGAGGAGAATATGTTCGGTATGCTCTGGGTTACCATCTGGCGAAGGGTATCGGTATCGTTGGTATACAGGCTCATCAGGTCCCCATGGGAGTTGGTATCGAAAAACCTGATGCTGAGGTGCTGCATATGGGCGAACATGTCGTCCCTGATGGTCCTCAGCGCACTTTGTGCGATGGTGATCATCAGACGGTTGTACAGGAAGGTTGCCACCACCCCCGCTGCGTAGATGCCTCCCATCAGGGCCAAGGCCTTGAGCAGGGGGATGAAGGAAGGGTCTGTCTGGCTCGAGAGGGGGACGATGAAGTCGTCGATGAGGATGCGAAGGAACAGCGACCCTCCGACCCCTGCCAACGCACTTACCACTATGCAGGCCAGCACGAGTATGAAGCGCCCCTTGTACGGGATGAATATATATTCAAGAAGGCGACGCATGGTGTTCTTATCTATCTTCAGTTTTTTTGTTGTTTGCTTGTCGGTCTTCATCATGCCCCCTCCCTGCTCTGGGAGTCGTATATCTCGCGATACATCTCACTTTGTACCAGCAGCTCGTCATGGGTCCCCACTGCCTGCACACTGCCTTCATCCATGACCACGATCATGTCAGCATCCTTTACGGAGTTTATCCTCTGGCTGATGATGATCTTGGTGGTATCCTTGAGCTCGTTTCGGAAAGCACGCCTTATGAGGGTGTCGGTCTTGGTGTCCACAGCACTGGTAGAGTCATCCAGGATGAGAACCTTGGGTTGCGTGAGGATGGAACGGGCAATGCTGAGCCTCTGCTTCTGCCCGCCTGAGAGGTTGGACCCATCCTGTTCGATATGGGAGTCATACCCGTTGGGGAAGCTTCTGATAAAGGAGTCTGCCTGGGCGATCTTGCACGCCCTGACAAGGTCCTCATCGGTGGCCTCAAGGTCCCCCCATCTGAGATTCTCCTTGATGGTCCCCGAGAAGAGCACGCTCTTTTGCAGCACCACGCTCACAGCGCCTCTGAGGGCGTCGAGCTGGTAATCCCTTACATCGATGCCACCGACCTTCACCGAACCCGAATAGGTGTCGTAGAGGCGGGGGATAAGCTGGATGAGGCTGGTCTTGCCACTTCCTGTGGGCCCGATGATGCCCACCACGTCCCCTGATTTGATATGCAAGGTGATATCCTTCAGGCAGAGCTTGTCCTCACGCTTGGTGTAGCTGAAGGCGACCTGGTCGAAATCAATGCTTCCGTCAGCAACATGGGCAAGTGCATCATCCTTGTCGACGAGGTCGCTCTTTTCAGCGAGCACCTCTTCAATGCGGAAAGCAGAGGCCCTGCTGATGGTTATCATGACAAAGACCATCGACAACATCATAAGGCTCATCAGGATCTGCGATGTGTAGGTTATGAAGCTCATCAGCTGGCCGGTGGTCATGCTTTCACTGACAATGAGCTTTGCCCCAAAATAGGATATGGCAAGAATGCTTATATACATGAGGCCCTGCATCAGGGGACTGTTGAAGGCCACTATCTTCTCAGCCCTGCTGGAGTCCTCGTAGATGGAGGTCGACACTTTCTTGAACTTCTCCGTCTCATGCTCCTCCCGTACAAAAGCCTTCACAACGCGCACCCCCCTGACATTCTCCTGCACCACTGCGTTCAGCTTGTCATAGGTCTTGAAGACCCTGACAAAGAGCGGGTAGGCGTTCTTGATGATGATGGCCATCCCGATGGCCAGCAGGGGAAGGGCTCCGAGGTAGACCAGCGAGAGCTTGGCGTTGAGCCTGCTTGCCATAAAGAAGCTGAAGACAAGCATGAAGGGGCTGCGCACCGCTATGCGGATCATCATCTGGTAGGCCCTCTGCACGTTGGTCACGTCGGTGGTCAGGCGTGTGATGAGGCTGGAGGAGGAGAACTTGTCGATGTTGGAAAAGGAAAAATCCTGGATGGAGTAGTACATCTTCTGCCTGAGGTTCTTTGCAAAGCCGGTTGAGGCGATGGCGGCAAAAAATCCTGAAAGGACTCCGAAGATGAGTGCGACAAGGGCACACCCCAGGAGGATCATCCCCCAGTACCAGATACGGTCCATATTTCCGGCATCGATGCCCTGGTCAATGAGGTTGGCCATCAGATAGGGGATGAACACATCCATGACCACTTCCAGGACCACAAACAGGGAGGTCAGAAATCCCGGTACCCTGTAGCCTTTAGTCTGTTTTCTTACATTCTGTAACATGATTACTCTTCTTTACTCCAAATTCTTCTTGAGCTTCTCGGTTATGGCGAAGAACTGTTTGAGCTCCTCTTCAGACAAGCCGCTTTTGAGGGTCTGCTCGAACTCCTGGAAAAAAGCCAGGTGCTTCTTACATAGGCCTTGTGATGTCGGTGTCAGGCTCACCATATTCTGTCGGGCATCGGTCGGGCTGGGAGAACGTGTTATGAGGTGGTTGTTCTCCATCAGGCGGAGGATGTTGGCAGCGGTGGAACCACGTATGCCAAACTCCTTTTGGATCTCCCTCTGGGGTATGGAAACCCGTTTAGTCCTTCCAAAGAAGCTGAGGATCTGGGCCTGTACGGGGGTGATGGGATTCTCCACCTCCTTGCGTATTCCCTCTTCGAACTTGCGATTGAAGAGGATGGTGAGAATCTTCAGTGTCTTGACAATATGCTGGTTGTGATGGGGCACAGGTTCTCCTCGTATTAATTGTTAGCTTGCTAACGATACTAGTGAAAAAACCTCACTTCGGCTAGTGTATGAGGAGAAAAAACAGTACTACCATGGCGTAATCTTATCTGTAAGGAATGCGTCAATACCAGTGACCCATGCTTTCACCATGGGGGTATCAAGCGGGTATCAATTTCTCATTGATTGAGAAACATGCTAACCCATGCTATAATAAGCTTTACTTACATCTGTCGTACATGTGTTGAAAAGGAAAAACCTTGCATGGATAATCAGGAATACTTCAATATTGCCGGACCCTGTATTCCCTCAGTTCATTATATGGTCGATACCAACAAAAAAATCGACCATATAGTCACTGAGTATGTGGATGCAGGCGAGTACTTTATCATCAATCGTGCCAGACAATACGGCAAGACCACTACGCTTGAGCTCCTCTACAAAAGGTTGCTGGGTACATGCATAGTATTTAAATTGAGCTTTGAGGGAAAGGATGAGTACTTTGCTTCTTTGGAAATTCTAGCAGATGGCCTCAGGGATGATTTCCATACTATGTTACTTGAGCAACATGCAGCTCTTGCATATTTGTTTGAAGAAAAGATTGACGAAAGATTTCCACTGAAGGATTTAGGTAGGCGGACTACCCAACTTTGTCAGGGCGCTGGCCGACCGGTTGTGTTAATCATTGATGAGGTTGATAAAGCCTGTGACAATCAATTGTTTTTGACATTTTTGGGATGGCTTCGTGATCAATATATTACCAAGAATACGCAAAGGAATTCTCAGTTCACCTTCCAGAGTGTAATACTCGCTGGTGTGCATGATATCAAGAATCTAAGAATGAAAATTCGCCCCGAGGAGAAGCACAGGTACAACAGTCCTTGGAACATCGCCACTCGCTTTGATGTGGATATGAGCTTCTCTGCCTTAGAGATTGCGACTATGCTTAAGGAATATGAGGCTCAGCATCAAAAGAAAATGGATATTGCAAAGGTTTCCACAAGATTGTATTACTATACGAGCGGATATCCGTTTCTTGTGAGTTTGCTTTGCAAGAGCATCGATGAAGATGGCTTGTCCTGGACTGGCGAAGGTGTGGATGAGGCCCAGAAGCGTATCTTGAAAACCACCAATACCCTGTTTGATGATGTGATAAAGAATCTGGTAAACTATCCTTCTTTTGGTGCCATGGTCAAAGGCATTCTTCTTGATGGTGAACATGTCCCGTTCGAGATTCGCGATCCTGATATTGACCTCGGCCTGATGTTCGGGATTCTCAAGGATAATGATGGCAAGGCATGTGTCTCTAACATCATGTTTGAAACGCTGATACTGAACTATTATATCTCCACCTCTAAGGCTAGGAGCCGGATCAACCAATACGTTTCACAGAGCAGTACCCGGTTTCTTGAAGAAGGCAAGCTGGATATGGCCTTGGTCCTGCAGCGCTTTGCCGCTTTCTTGAAGTCCGAGTACAGGGACGAAGATGGCTCTTTCATCGAAAGGGAGGGACGGCTTCTCTTTCTCAGCTTCCTGAAACCCATCATCAATGGTATGGGGCATTATGTGGTAGAGCCAGAGACCAGAGGTAGCCGCCGCATGGATGTTGTAGTTTTCTACGGTTTACAAAAGTATATAGTGGAACTAAAAATATGGCATGGAGAGCGTGCCGCGAGCGACGCATATGACCAGCTAGTTGGGTATCTGCAGGGCCAAGAGCAGAAGGTTGGCTATCTTTTGAGCTTTTGTGAGAATCGTAAAGGCCCGCGTGAAGGCAGGGTCTTTGAGCATAAGGGGTGTACTATCACTGAGGTTATCATAGCTTATCGTGACAGGATATGATTCCTCATTTTGAGCATTGTCATTGATAAGATGAGTTTGAATCTATGATCTGCCATGTACCAAGATGCTGTTTTACAATGGAGTACCAGAAGTCCATTGTACGCTACCCCGCATTATGGTGACCCAGCATCTATGCCTTCATCAAGCTATAGATCATGTATGGTGAGAAGTGTGCATAGTGTCAGGAATCAGTATGGTATCCCAATGGGGTCTCTCTGGATCCTTTTTCATATGCAGGACAAGCTGGGCCCCCTTTGTAGGGAGCCCAGCTTGTAAGATTCTTATACAGTTGGTATCCATCCTGTACCTGAATACCTGTTCTATGTAGTCATCGAACGTAGCTCTTCCTCATAAACTTAGAACAACTCGGAATACGCCTTGAGCACTTCGTCGCCTTCACAGCCATTGAGCACCTTGGTGGCAAGAACCTTACCAAGCTGCACACCCTCCTGGTCGAAGCTGTTGAGGTTCCAGGCAAAGCCTTGGAACATCACCTTGTTCTCATAGTGGGCGAGCAGGGCCCCAAGGGTTCTTGGTTCCAGTTTATCTGCATACAACAAGGATGAGTAGCGGTTGCCCTCAAACTGCTTGTTGGGATTCTCGTCGCCCTTGCCCATGGCGAATGCCACTATCTGGGCAACAAGGTTTGCATTGAGCTTGGTCTGGCTTGTGGAGCCCTCCACAACGATGTCCTTGCCGTACTGCGACGAGGAGAAGCCGATGAACTGCAAGGGGATGGTATCGGTGCCCTGGTGCAGCAACTGGTAGAAGGAGTGCTGTCCGTTGGTGCCGGGCTCTCCGAATATGATGGGACCGGTGCTATAGGCGAGAGGTTTTCCATCCCTGTTCACATGCTTGCCGTTGCTCTCCATGTCCAGTTGCTGCAGGTGGGCAGGGAAGCGGGTGAGGGCCTGTGCATAGGGCAGTATTGCAGTGGTTGGTAGGCCTAGGGCATTTCTCAGGTAGAGCCCGATGAGGGCGTCTGCCAAGGCGGCATTCTTAGTGATGTCGCTTTCTAGGGCAAGGATGTCTGCCTCATGGGCACCACTAAGAAACTCTTTAAAGACTGGGTAGCCAAAGGCAAGGGAGAGAATTACCCCCCCCACTGCACTGGTGGAACTGTACCGTCCCCCCACAAAGTCATCGATATAGAAGGCGTCAAGCAACGAGGAAGAGGCGGCAAGAGGACTGGTCTTGCTGGTGACTGCGACCATGTGCTTTTCAGGCTCAATACCCTTGATGCCACTGTCGGCTATCGCCTTGAGCACCAGATCCCTATTGGTGAGGGTCTCCAGCGTGGTCCCGCTTTTTGAGACCAGGATGAACAGGGTAGTCTCAAAGTCCATGCCCTTGAGCACATCGGCAGCATCGTCGGGGTCGACGTTGCTGATGAAGCGGGCATCAAGAAGAGGGATGTCCTTTGCTGCACACCACCCCTTGAGGGCGAGGTAGAGGGCCCTTGGGCCGAGGTCGCTTCCACCGATGCCTATCTGAACCACAGTCTTGAAGGGCTTGCCGGTCGACCCTACTATTTTTTCTGCGCGTACTTTTTCTGAAAAGGCTTCGATCTTCTTTAGCTCTTTAGCGTAGAAGTCTCCTTTGTCCTCACTATCGGCAACAACAGCGTTGAGCACCTGGCCCCGGGTAAGGTGGTGCAGCACCAGTCTTTTCTCCCCGGTGTTCATCGTCTCCCCACTCAGGACCGCCCGGTATTTCTTGATGAGCTGCTGCTCGTCTGCGAGGTCCTGCAGCACTGCAAGGCTCTGCTTGTCAACAGGCATCGCTGCGTAGTTGTATTTCAGGCCCCCTGCCGCTGTGATCTGGTATGCCTTGATGCGTTGTGCATCCAGCACCGTTGCAAGGTCTTTTGGCTGGAGGGTCATCAGGCGTGCATATGCATCTGTCTTGTCAATATTCTTGAATTTCATAGGTTGGCTCCTTATGTAAAAACACCCCTCCATTGTAGTGGGAGGGGCTTGGTAGTGCAAGGCTGTCTTACTCTTCGATTTCTGGTATGCGGGTTTTGAAGCTGTCCTGCAGGTCTTCCTTGTTCATCCCTTCACGCAGGATTACAAAGATGGTGTCATCCCCGGCAAGGGTTCCCAATATCTCAGGGAGGGCGAGGACATCGAGGGCGATGCCCACGCTGTTCGCATGACCTGGGCGCGTCTTTATCACACCGAAGTTGCCGGAGAATTCGATGGAGAGTATTCCCCTTCTCACATCCTGGATATAGCTCTTCTCGGATTCGCTGATCAGGTCATTGTCGGGCAGGGCATAGTAGTAGCCTGACCAACCATCGGAAATCTTGCCGACCTTCAGCATCTTCAGGTCTCTGGAGAGGGTTGCCTGGGTCACGCTGTACCCTTCGGTCCTCAGCATCTCAAGCAGGGTATCTTGGTTGTCTATCCTGTTGCTCTTTATCAGTTCCTTCACAACAGTAAGACGGTTATGTCGTTGCCTCATTCTATGGCTTCTCCTGTCTTTCGCATCGAATTGGATATTTATGCGTAATATACGAATAAAGATACAGTACTATGGCAAGCAATGCAAGATTGGACACTCTTCTTTTTTTGATTCAACGCTTGACCGCAGAGGGAGAGTATAGCATCCTATCCATAGCGAAAAGGAGTGACGTATGGTAATCTCTCTTGTAATTATTGGTCTTATAGTGGCACTGGGCCTCTATTTTGTAAGTGTGTACAACAGTTTGGTCAGATTGAGGAATCAGGGCGAAGAGGCTGAGTCAGCCATCGATGCCCATCTGAAGCAGCGCTATGACCTTGTCCCCAATCTTGTGGAGACAGTAAAGGGGTATGCAAAGCATGAGAGTGAGACCCTCACTGCCGTCATCGAAGCCAGGAACAAGGCGATGAGTGCCACCGGCACTGTAGAGAAGGATGAGGCCAACAAGGGTTTCTCCTCAACGCTGAAGTCCCTGTTTGCCCTGAGCGAGGCCTATCCCGATCTGAAGGCCAACCAAGGCTTCCTTGACCTGCAGAAACAGCTGCAGAAGATCGAGGAGCAGCTGCTCTCCGCACGCAAGTACTACAACGCCATCATCAAGCAGTTCAATACGACAGTCGAGGTGTTCCCCTCCTCACTGGTCGCTTCGATAGCCCGTTTTGCAAAGAAGCCTTACCTTACCATTGAAGATGAGGCTCGCGCCAACGTCAAGGTGAAATTCTAATGCATAGAAAAAGAGTCCTGATCCTGTTGCTGGTTTTGGTGACATCGTTCTCCCTGTTTGCCGCAGATTATGTCTTTGAGTCCTACCATATGGACATCACTGTCTCTGCGAGCAACGTCTATACCATAGAGGAGGAGATTGTCGCCAACTTCTCGACTCCCCGGCACGGCATCTTTCGCGAGATTCCGGTGCGCTTCGGCAAGACGCGCATCAAGCTGGAGAACCTGAAGAGCAGCGACCCCATCATTGAGGACTCGGTCTCTAGTGATTTCATC
Organism: Sphaerochaeta sp.; assembly: GCA_034007055.1. Classification (GTDB taxonomy): domain Bacteria; phylum Spirochaetota; class Spirochaetia; order Sphaerochaetales; family Sphaerochaetaceae; genus Sphaerochaeta. The sequence continues at coordinate 22,163 of JAVERP010000037.1, read as the reverse complement.
ACCTTCCGCCTCGGCTCTGCCGATACGACTGTCATTGGGAGAAAGCCATATTCGCTCTCCTACACCTATGATATAGGATCGGATGACTATGACGACTATGACGAGCTCTACTTCAACCTGGTGGGACCGGGTTGGCAGGCCACCATAGAGGATTTCACCTTCACCATCAGGTTTCCCAAGCCGATAGACCCCTCCATGATCTGGCTTACCGGAGGGGTGTACGGCTCGACGGCCCAAAGGGGAACCTACACCCTTTCTGCCGACAGGAAGACCTTGAGCGGCAAGGCTAAGGACCTTGCCCCTGGGGAGGCCCTGACCATACGGGTCCAGATGGAGGAGGGGTACTTTGTCGGTGCTACCGCCCATCGGGACTACACCATACCCGCATCCATCTTTGCTCTGTTGCTGGGCATCACTGCAGCGTTCTTTGCCACCATGCTTTTCAAGAGGTATGGGCGTGAGGAGCTCTTCGTCCCCGTAGTCCGCTTTGAACCGCCAGAGGGGTTTTCTCCCCTGGAGGTCGGCTTTATCGCAGACGGCCGGGTCGACAACAAGGACCTGACCTCCCTGATCTTCTACTGGGCTGACCAGGGCTGCCTCACCATTGAGGAGGTGAGCAAGAAGAAGATCATCTTCAACCACCTCAAGGACCCCAAGACCGACAAGAGGCATGAACGCAATCTCTTCAATGCCTTCTTTGCTGCAGGGGATGGGAAGACCGTCACTCTCAAGGATCTGGAAAAGCAGAAGTTTGGCCAGGCCATGGAGAAGGCCAGGGCCGAGACGGTGGAGTATTTCAAGAAGGAGAGGCGTCTCAACGACCCCGTCGCCGAGCGAAAGCGCGTCACCATCTTCCTGATGGCAGCTGGTGTCGTGGTGGCCAATGCACTGGCGGCCAGCATCAATTATCTGGCTGAAGGCACCGTGGCCCTTTTGGTCCTGGGCCTTTTCTGCTCGGTCATCAGCGCTGTCATTGCCTATAGGCTCACCACCGACTGGGAGATGCGCGGGAAGTTCACCAAGTTCATCAAGATGGCCGCCTTGGTGTTGCTGGGTATCTTCAGTTATGTCGGGGCGATCATCATCCTGTACGGGGTGCTGGACAACGGTGAGGCGTACTCCCTGCTGATGGGGCTTCCGGTTGTCTTCTTCCCCGCATACCTCTCCTTCTTGGGTGTGGTCACCGCAAAGAGAAGCCCCTATGCCCATAAGATGCTGGAGCAGACCATAGGGTACAGGGACTTCATCAGCAAGGTTGAGGTGGACAAGCTCAAGTTGATGATCGATGATGATCCCGAACTCTTCTATCATGTGCTTGGATATGCAACGGTGCTCGGCCTTGAGGATAAGTGGGCCAAGAAGTTCTCTACCATCGCCTTGAATCCACCCTCCTGGTATTATGGGCAGAACCTTGCCTTCAATGCCTTGTACTACAGTTCCTTGTCGCATAGGATCCACACCAACGTCATGGAAAGTGCCATCTACTCCCAGGCCAAGAGCGGCTCATCCGGTGGGGTTCGTTCCTCCTTTGGTGGGGGCGGCTTCAGCGGAGGTGGCTTCGGAGGCGGAGGAGGGGGCGCATGGTAAGGGCCCAAGTCGAGCGAAAGCACCTTCCGAAGGGGTGGTACAGGCATTTCAAGGGGGGCCTCTATGAGGTGGTCGATACGGTCATCGACAGCGAGACGCTCCAGACCATGGTGCTCTACCGCCCCGAGCACTCCCCTGACCTCTGGGTCCGTCCGTATGAGATGTTTGTAGAGACGGTTGTGAAGGATGGGATCCCTGTCAGTCGCTTCTCTGCTCTTGAGCATATGAAAGGGTAGGAAGGGCATAGGTCTTGGATTGAGAGAAAAGAGTATGGGCAGGAGCATGAAAAACGGAGCCGATCGGCTCCGTTCCCATTACTGAATCTTTATTGAAACGAAACTGCCCCGATCAATGGCGGTAGTTATTGCGTTCCGGACGAGGTTTTGCGATAGCCTCGTTCACTCGGAGATTGCGTCCACCTAAGTCACTCCCATCAAGCTGGGAGATGGCTGCCTCTGCTGCTGAATCCTCTTCCATCTCTACGAAGGCAAACCCCTTGGGGCGGCGTGTCTCGCGGTCAATGATGATATTAGCACTAAGTACGGTTCCGTACTGTGCAAACAGGTCCCGAAGGTCTTCTTCGGAGGTGTTGTAACTCATGTTACCAACATAGATTTTCTTTGCCATTAAAGCGTCCTTCACAGGCATTGCCTGTCCAATACAATGATTGCTCTATTTGGCGCAGTCTTGAGCTTTTACCTGTCAGTAGGAGCGATTCAGTAACGCACACGTAGAAGATTCAGATAACGGACCAGCTGCAACACAAAAACTAAAGCAAACTAACGGTATCATGAGGCTGAGCCGCTGTCAATTATCGACTATAACGATTTTTTGATATTGGCAACGCATTCTCCCCTTGCATTTCTTCCTTCATATCAGCATGATACTTGACATGAATAGTAATATTGTCGGATTAGTTGCTTCCTTTGCCTTTCTTGGATTGGTCATTGTCTTTGCCATCATGTTGGGTAAAAAGACAAATATAAGCAGTGAAACCATGAGGAAAATTATCCATATAGGTGTTTCCAACTGGTGGTTCCTTGAGATATACCTGTTTACCGAACTCTCCTACTCCCTTGTCGGGCCCATCTTCTTCATCATTGCCAACACCCTCTTCACCTTCCTTGACCTGGGTCGGTTCATCGGCATGGACGATAAGAAACGTAACTACGGCCTCATCTATTTTCCGGTGACGCTGTTGCTGTTGGTCATATTCCAGTATCAGGGATACCTGCCGACCATTGCGTGCACCATCGGGGTGCTTGTCATGGGCTATGGTGATGGCCTTGCTGCCCTGATAGGCAGCAAATGGGGCAAGCGCAAACTGAACATCCCCAGCGGCGGGAAGAGCTGGCTTGGGACCATCGTCATGTTCTCTGTGAGCTTTCTCATCACCTTCGTCGCCCTGCTGACCACAGCACTTCCTTTTTCAGCCCTGCTTGGCCTGGCCCTGCTTGTCGGGTTGGTCTCCTCCTTTGTCGAGGCGATAACCCCTCTGGGGCTGGATAACATCACCGTTCCACTGCTTGCGGCATTCCTGGTAGGAGCATTCGTATGAACAGTGTTCCCCCGTCAGGTTCGCTCACCAGTATGCTCGACCTCTGGTTCTTCGCCCTTCCTTACTCCTTTTGGTATCTGGTTCTTATCATGCTCGCCTTCTCCCTGGCCGCCTACATGGCACGGCAGCTTACGGCCAGCGGCTCGACAGTCGCTTTCTTCGTAGGGTTTGTCCCGACCTATGTGCTTGGCTTCGGGGCATTGGCCACCTTGCTGCTCTTCTTCCTGTTTGCCGGTGTCTTGAGCAAGTTAGCCAAGATACGGACCAAAACCGATGTCCCGTCCATCCAGAAGAAGGGTAGCCGGCGTGATGGGATGCAGGTCTTTGCAAATGGGGGCATGGCCCTCGTTGCTGCGGTGCTGTACGCCCTCTCACCCTCCACCGTCGCCTTGGTGATGTTCGGATCAAGTGTGGCAGAGGCTGCAAGTGACACCTTCGCCGGTGAGATAGGCATCCTCTCCAAGACGGGCCCCATCTCCATCATCACCGGAAAGAAGATGAAACCCGGGCTCTCCGGGGCGGTCAGTGCCCTGGGCAGCTTTGCCGGGCTTGCAGGGGCTCTGTTCATCGCCCTCTACTGGATGGGGTGTTTTCTTCCCGCCAGTGGCAGGAACTTTGCCTACGCCTCGATAGTTGCTGTCAGCGGCTTCTTCGGCTGTCTTATGGATAGCGTGCTCGGGGCTACCGTCCAGGCCCACTATTTTGACCCGAATCGCGACCGTCTTACCGAGCATCCCACCTCCGGAGGGGAGAAATTGTCCTTGGCGCGTGGGTTCCGGTGGATCGACAACGACCTGGTAAACTTGATGAGCAACGTGATAGCAACGCTGCTCGGAGCCTCCCTTATCCTTGTTATAGGATAAAATGCCCAGATACACTTGCTTCTCTCCATTTTTATTTGTATGTTATTTCACGGTGGGATTGAATATGGCCCTCCTGTATATTTTAAGACCACATATTCTTAAGTGAGGATATAAATTATGGCAAAACAATTGCAGTTCAACGAAGATGCACGCAAATCTTTAGTCGCAGGCGTCGAGAAGATGTCACGTGCGGTGATGGCAACACTAGGACCCAAGGGTCGTCTGGTTGTAATCGACAAGAAGTTCGGCGCTCCGACCGTAACCAAGGATGGAGTCTCGGTAGCCCGGGAAATCGAGCTCGAGAACCCGTTTGAAAACATGGGAGCCCAGCTTCTCAAGGAAGTTGCTACCAAGACCAACGATGTCGCAGGCGATGGCACCACCACCGCCACTGTGCTCGCTTGGTCCATCATCAAGGAAGGCATGAAGAGCGTCGCAGCCGGAGTCAACCCAATGGGTATCCGCCGTGGCATCGACAAGGCCGTCATCGATGCTGTCATCGAGATCAAGAAACAGGCCAAGATGATCAAGGACAAGGAAGAGATCGCACAGGTCGCCTCCATCAGCGCCAACAACGACCGGACCATCGGCGACGAGATCGCCAATGCAATGGAGAAGGTCGGCCTCGACGGTGTCATCACCGTTGAAGAGTCCAAGACCATCGAGACCACCACTGACTTTGTGGAAGGCATGCAGTTCGACCGCGGATACCTTTCCGCCTACTTCTGCAACAATCGCGACACCATGACCACTGTCATGGACGACCCCTTCATCCTTATCTACGACAAGAAGATCTCCAACATGAAGGAGCTCCTTCCCATCCTTGAGAAGGTCGCACAGACCAGCAAGCCCCTGCTCATCATCGCAGAAGATGTAGACGGTGAGGCTCTTGCGACCCTTGTTGTTAACAGCGTGCGCGGGATTCTCAATGTCGTCGCCGTAAAGGCTCCTGGCTTCGGCGATCGCAGAAAGGCAATGCTCGAGGATATCGCAGTGCTCACCGGCGGTGAGGTCATCAGCGAGGAACTCGGTCTGAAGCTTGAGAACGCAGACCTTACCCAGCTCGGTAGGGCCAAGAGCATCAAGGTTGAGAAAGAGAACACCACCATCATCAATGGCAATGGCAAGGCTTCTGACATCAAGGACCGCATTGCACAGATCAAGGTGCAGATCGGCGACACCACCAGTGACTACGACCGTGAGAAGCTGCAGGAGCGACTTGCAAAGCTCGCAGGCGGGGTTGCTGTGCTGAATGTCGGAGCCGCTACCGAAGTCGAGCTCAAGGAGAAGAAGCACAGAGTCGAGGACGCCCTCAGCGCCACGCGTGCTGCCATCGAGGAGGGAGTCATCCCCGGCGGTGGTGTTGCCCTTGTGCAGGCTGCCAAGGCTCTTGGCGAGTATGACCTCTCCAAGCTCACAGACGAGGAGCAGGTCGGCTACAAAATCGTGCGCCGCGCCCTTGAGGAGCCTATCCGCCAGATTGCAGAGAATGCAGGCCTTGACGGTTCGCTCATTGCAGACAAGTGCAAGAATGAGAGTGTCGGCAGAGGCTTTGATGCTGAAATCCTCAAATGGGTCAATATGTTTGAGAGCGGTATCATCGACCCGGTGAAGGTTACCCGCAGTGCGTTGCAGAATGCTGCATCCATCGCGGCTCTGATCCTTACCACCGAGTGCGCCATCACCGATATTCCTGCCCCGGCACCCTCAATGCCCTCTGGAGCAGACGGCATGGGCGGCATGATGTAAGGTTAGTTTGAGAGGAAGGCCGCAAGGAAGTGATTCTTTGCGGCCTTCTTCGTGTTTGTTGCATGCTTTTTTGCTCGGATGGTAAAACTTGACTACCATAGCTTGAACATGCTACTTTAATCGGTACTTGGAAAATCTGCTGTAAAATTGCTTTTGCAACTGTTTCCACCATCCGAGTTCTATCAAAGTGAGGATATATCCATGTTGTCATTACTTAGCGCTATGGCTGCCCCCGAGGGTGGTGCTGCAAGTTCTTCCGGTTCCATGATGACCACGTTTGTAACATTTGGTCTTATCATCGTCATCTTCTATTTCCTGATCATTCGTCCGCAGAAGAAGCGGGACAAGGAAACCAAGGAGATGCTCGCAGCGGTCAAAAAAGGTGACAAGGTCGTTTCCATTGGAGGGATCCACGGGACTGTCGTTGTCGTCAAGGAGACTACGGTTGTGGTGAAGGTCGATGATAACACCCGCCTTGAATTTTCCAGAAGTGCTATCAGCAGCATTGTGAACCGCAAGGCTGAGACTGCTTCTTCCAAAAAGAAAGCACCGGTTGAAAAGGTCAGCGCTCCTGAAGCGGAGAAGGCTGAAGAGACCGTTGTCGCCGAACCCAAGGCTCCCAAGGCACCACCTGCCGCCAAGAAGAGCAAGGCAAAGGCAAAGCAAGAGGCTACTGATGCGACCGTTGTAGAGACGGCCCCCGAAACCGACACTAAAAAATAAACTATAGAGACAATCTGGAGAGTATCATGAAAAAACGGAGTCGTCTGGTGATTGTTCTGCTGGTGATCTTGATGTGTGGATTTTTCCTATATCCTACAGTCAAGTGGTACGGCGGGGTACCTCAGAGCACCAAAGAATTGGCAACAGGCTCGAACGTGCAAATCAAGGAATATTCACGCGGACAAGCTTCGCGGGACCTTCGTGCATTAAAGGAATTGGTGGCGAAGGATCCCCTTGCCACTCTTCCTAGCGAGTATGGATATCTGAAAGTGCAGGCAAAGGCCAACTATAAGGCCATGAAGAAACCTGTACCCAAGACATGGACAATGGAAGCCCTCTTCGGTGGGTTCTACAATGAGCAGGATCTCTTTGACACCTGTGAAGAGTATTATCGTACCGAACTGCTGGAGCTCAAGAAATTGAGTGGCAAGGCGTTGCAGCTTGGTCTGGACCTCCGCGGAGGCATGAGCATCCTTTTGGAGGCTGATGTCGCTTCCTATGAGGCAAAGAGGGGCGCTTCGGCATCCTCTGCTCAGATCACTGCCGCTGTCAAACAGGACATTGAGATCCTGGAGAAGCGCATCGACCAGTTTGGTGTCAGCGAGCCTGTCATCAGGCTGCAGGGAACAGACCAGATCCTCATTGAGGTTCCCGGTGCTGCCGACCCTGAGAGGGTAAACTCCTTCTTGCGGGGCAAGGGTTCCTTGGAGTTCAAGATCGTCGACACTGCCCTCACCGATGAGCTTTCTGCCTTCTATAAGGCCAACCCCTCAGAGGTGTACACCGACACCGGTGCACTGAAGCAGCCCGAGTTCCTCCCTGCAGGTAAGATTGCAGCAGGATACTACGTCAGCGACAGTTACGGCATCGATGAGCTGGAACGCTATGTGGTCATTGAAGAAGAGGTAGGCCTCGACGGCACGCATCTGGAAAGCGCAACCACCAGTACCGACGGTATTACCGGACGTCCTGTGGTCAACTTCCAGCTTGATAGCGTCGGTGGTGATGTTTTCTATAAACTGACCTCCACCCATGTCAATGAGACGCTTGCAGTGGTCATGGACGGCAAGGTAAAGGCGATGGCAACCATCACCCAGGGCATCCGCAGTTCTGTGCAGATCTCAGGGTTCAATGCTGCTGAGGCCAATGACCTCGCCATTGTCCTGCGCACCGCCGCCCTTCCCATCGAGCTGACTGTTTCCAGCCAGCAGGCTGTTGGAGCCACCCTTGGTGAGGATGCTGTAAGTGCAGGTCTGAAGGCTATCGCCCTCGGTCTGCTCCTGGTTGTCATCTTCATGTTTGCCTACTACAGCCTCAGCGGCCTGGTGGCGAACCTTGCACTGCTGTTCAACATGTTCATCATGATCGCCGTGCTTTCCGCCTTTAACTTTACCCTCACCCTTACCAGTGTGGCAGGCCTTATCCTGACGCTCGGTATGGCTGTCGACACCAACGTCATCATCTTTGAGCGTATCAAGGAAGAGAGACGGATGGGCAAGAGCGATATCGCTTCCATCAAGGCAGGGTTCGGCAAGGCTTTCTGGACAGTCATGGATGCAAACATCACGACCATCATTGCGGCCCTGGTCCTCTCACAGCTCGGTACCAGTTCCGTCAAGGGCTTTGCGAATACCCTGGCAATTGGTATTGTCAGCTCCGTCTTTACCGCCTTGTTTGTGTCTCACTTGATTTTTGATGCAACCGTTGCCGATCGCAAAGGCAGAAAATTGCACATCAGCTGGAGGAAAAACTAAATGCCTAAAAAAGATATTCCTGTCATCAGATACCGTTGGTTTTCTTGGATCTTGGCAATAGTCCTCCTGCTAGTCGGAGGTGGCTCTTTTGTGGTCAACGGTGGGTTTAACCTGGGCGTTGACTTTGAGAGCGGCTTGAGCCAGCGCATTCAGGTTGCACCTATCGGCCTGACTGTCAACTATTCCGGTAGCGAAGACGCCGTCCTTTCCATCTCCGGTTCCGCCCTCACCCTTGAGGTGCGCGGTTCTGAAGGTGTCATGGTCAAGACGTTCAAGTCTGCCTCATATCCGACTGCCGCCGATTTGGCTGCAGCTCTGAATGCGGTTGATAAAATTGATGCCACAGCCCTCAACGGCTCCTTTGAGACCTCTGCCCTGCTCTCTGGGTATGGCTTTCCTGCCACACTCAGTGAGAAGCCCACCAACCTGAACTTCAAGGCTTCCGGCAGTGTCTCCATCGAGGAGATCCGCAAGGCCCTTGACGGTCTGGGCAATGTGAAGGTGCAGACCATGGGTGCCTCTGACGCCCAGATGTTCCAGGTCCGCCTGGGCATCAAGGACGAGGACACCCAAGCTTCCATGGAAGAGGCTGTCAGGCTCGCCCTTGCCGCTCATTTCGGTGAAGGCAGCGTGGTCGTCCTTGCCAGTGACTACATTGGGGCGAAGTTCAGCAAGACGCTGGTTTCCAGTTCCATCCTTGCCATCATCGTCGCCATGGCCTTGATCCTGGTCTACATCTGGTTCCGCTTTAGGATTGCTTATGCGGTCTCCTCTCTCATTGCCTTGGTGCATGACGTGCTTATGCTGCTTGGAGTAATCGCCCTTTTCAGGTTCGAGTTCTCCAGCACCACCGTCGCTGCTCTTTTGACAATCATTGGATATTCGCTGAACAACACCATTGTAATTTTTGACCGTATCCGTGAAAATGTCAGCCTGTACCAGAACGAGTCTCTTGCCGATCAGATCGACAGGAGCGTCACCCAGTCGTTGTCTCGTACCATAATGAGTGCGGCAACTACGTTGGTAGCCATTTTGCCCTTGGCAATCTTTGCTACCGGTGATATCCGGATGTTTGCGGTGAACATGGGCTTTGGAATCCTGTTCGGCACCTTCTCCTCCAATATGCTCGCTCCTGCGATGCTCTATTGGATCAGCAAGGCGCAGAAGAAGGGTAAGGCGGTTGAAAAGGTCAAGACGACCAAGTAAGTTGCCTATAGTATTCGAAAGCGCCGCCGTGGGGTCTCCTTGCGGTGGCGTTTCTCGTTTGGGAGGTTAGGATGGAACTTATACTCTCCGATACGATGGGGTACTGTGGAGGTGTCTCCAGGGCTATCTCCATGGTTGAACAGGCTATCAGGGAAGCTCAGCAGAGGGGTCTGCCTGTCTATTCGCTTGGCAAGGTCATCCATAACCGTCAGGTATGCTCCTCCTTTGCCGACCAGGGGCTGGTGACCATCTCCTCACCAGAAGGGCACCCTCCGGGCCTTGTCGTCCTCAGGGCCCATGGGGTCACTGATGCTCTCAGGCGTGCTTTTGTCGAGTCCGGCTTCACCGTCATGGATGCCACCTGCCCTGTGGTCTCGCGCAACCTCAACCTTATCGCCAAAAACCAGAAGGATGCGACGATAGTCATAGTCGGGCACGAGGATCACCCGGAAACCCTGGCGATGCAGGGTGTCGAAAGGAATGGGGGACTGTTTCCCTCGATCTTTGTGACCTGTGTCGGCGACCTCTCGCAACTGGAGAGGGGGAAGGTGTATGCGGTCTTTGTCCAAACCACCTTCGACCGTCTCCTGTGGAGGTCGATACGATCATCGCTGGAGGTCATGAAGATCGAGGGCTATCACATAGAGTTCCGCAACGAGGTCTGCCCGAGTTCCGTCAGCCGCCGTGATGCCGCCCTGCTGCTGTGCAAGAAGTGTGATGCCATCCTGGTGGTTGGAGGAAAGGAGAGCGCCAACACCAGGGCGTTGTACTCCCTGATAGTCAGCCAGGGCAAGCAGGCCTGGCACATAGAAACTGAAGATGAAGTTACACCTGAGATGAAAGCCTATGGTATACTGGGGATAACAGCCGGAGCCTCTACACCCCAGGTGACCATAGATGCGGTGCTGTTCAAACTAAAGGAGAACCAGTGATGGATGTGCCCAACAAAGATATACCCATACCCACAATCAAGCGACTGCCCTCCTACCTCCGCCTCCTGAAGCAATACCTTGAGGAAGGGCAGAAGATGGTATCTGCAACCACCCTTGCCGAAGAGCTTGGGCTCAAGCCAATCCAGGTGCGCAAGGATATCTCATGCACCGGCATAGAGGGCAGGCCCAAGGTGGGCTTTACCATCTCACGACTCATCGACGCCATCATCCACACCCTGGGATGGGACAACTCCACCGATGCGATCCTGGTGGGGGCAGGCCACCTGGGCTCGGCCCTTGCCCGCTATGAGGGCTTCGATACCTACGGGCTCAAAATCGTGGCCGCCTTTGATATCGATGAGGTGAAATGGGGAGCCAGGTTGGGGGAGGTCCCCGTCTATTCCATTTCCGACATCAGGGAGTATCTCAAGGCACACCATGTGAACATCGGTGTGCTCGCCGTCCCTGCCATGCATGCCCAGGAGGTTGCCGACCTGTTGGTCAGCTGTGGGATCATGGCTATCTGGAATTTCGCCCCGAAGGACCTCAAGCTCCCTGAGAGGGTGGTGGTCCAGCGTACCGATCTGGCCACCAGCTTTGCAGTCCTTTCTGCAAAGGTGAGGCGCAAGATTTCCGATGAGGACCTTGCAAGCGAGATTGATGAGTGGTAGATGTTGCCGTATATATGTGCACGTATGGACAGTGGGCCCGTATTAATATTCCTTTAAGGATATTAATATGGGCCTATTGATATTTTAATATACACAAACATAAAGAATACTTAATTTAAAATCCCTTTTTCCTGTTTTAGTTGACTATCGAGGGGTAAATGGATACCATGTCGGTAGTGAAGAGCAAGAGGGAAGGTACTATGAAAAAGATAACCGTTGAATTGTGTATGGGAAGCTCTTGCTTTGCACGGGGCAATGCAGGGACACTGGCCCTCCTTGAGGACTATATTGCAGATAAGGGCCTTGGCGACCAGGTTGAGCTGATCGGCCATCTCTGCCTTGGGTCATGCTCAGAAGGTCCCAACGTCAGGATAGGACAGACCACCCACAGCGGCCTTGCCCCTGAGTGTGTGCTCGACCTGATGCGTGAAGCCCTCGCTGCCCAGCAAGAGGGAGGAGACCTGTCATGATCTATCCAATCTATACCGAACTGACCGAGTGCCGTGACTGCTACAAGTGTGTCCGTTCCTGTCCTGTCAAGGCTATCCAGGTCCGTGACGGCTCTGCTGTGGTGGTGAAGGACCGGTGCATCTATTGCGGCGCTTGTGTCGATACCTGCCCCTCGCATGCGAAGAAGATCCGCAATGACCTCGGGCGGGTGAAGCAGTTCCTCAAGAGCGGAAGGAAGGTCTTCTGCTCCCTTGCCCCCTCGGTCTCCTCTGAGTTCCCCGGCCAGGTGGACTCTGTGGTCATAGCCCTCAAGCACCTGGGGTTCTTCGCAACCAGCGAGACCGCCATCGGGGCTGCCTTGGTCAATGCAAGCATTGAAGCGTATGCCGCCGAGCATGGGGGGCGTTGCGACTGGATCTCAAGTGCATGCCCCACTGTCGTGCAGATCGTCAAGAAATATTACCCCACACTCGTCCCCTCGCTGAGCAAGGTCCCCTCTCCTTTGCAGTGCCACAGCGCATACCTGCGCAAGCTCTACGGCCAGGATATCGGCATTGTCTTTGTCGGGCCGTGCATAGCAAAGAAGATAGAGGCTGACGAGACTCCCGGCTATCCTGATTTCTCCCTTACCTTCGGGGAGCTGCGCTCCTGGCTGGAGGATGAGCACATCGACCTGGATCTGATCGCAGGTGATGTGGTGACTGGCGCCGAGAGCGTCCCCCCCTTCCTTCCTGCCGCTGCGGGCAAGTCCACCCTCTACCCTGTTGAGGGAGGCATGATAGCGTCGATGGCCTGGGGCAACGACCCCTTCCAGACCCATGCTGTGGCCATCAGCGGCTCTGAGCAGGTGGTCAGCACCCTGCAGGGGATGGCCAAGGATAACCGGAATACCGACTTCCTTGAACTGCTCTTCTGTGAAGGGGGGTGCATCAACGGCCCCGGTGGGGCCACCGGACGCTCCTCAGCCTCCAAGAAGGGGCTTGCCTCCCGCTATACCCGCTCCAGGATCACTGCCCCCCAGGAGACCTTCAAGGGCGACCCTGGTTTTGTCGCCGAGCTGCTGGACGGTGGCTACTCCCTGATCGAGAAGGCCGGCGGTGATGGATTGTCGGTGCCATACCAGTTTGGCCTGCTCCACAATGAAGAGGAGATCGAGCAGGCCCTGCACCTGTTGGGCAAGGCCGACAAGCAAGAGGAGCTGAACTGCGGTGGTTGCGGGTACAACAGCTGCCGTGAGATGGCCATCGCCTACCTGGACGGCATGGCCGAGCCTGAGATGTGTGTGACCAAGATGCGCAAGGAGGCCCAGAGCAAGATGGATGTGCTCTTGCGCACCATCCCCATAGGGGTGGTAATCGTTGACGACCTGCTGAAGATCGTCGACTGCAACAGCGGCTTCCTTCGCCTGTTTTCCGAGGTTGACTTCCCCCTTGAGGAGGCGGCGATGAATATGGTTGCAGGCCTGCCCCTGGAGCGGTTCGTCCCGTTTTATGAGAAGTTCCGCGAGCAGTTCACCTATGCCAAGACAGAGCAGTACCGTCTGCACTACCAGGATAAGTTCTTGCGTGTCACCTTTTTCTCAGTGGAGAAGCAGCGTCTAGTCGGAGCGCTCTTTGAGGATATCACCACACCGACGGTGCGTAGGGAGACGGTCATCAAGAAGGCCGAGAACGTCATCCAGAAGAGTCTTGAGACCGTGCAGCAGATAGCATCCCTGCTAGGGGAGAATGCCGCCGATACGGAGATCATGCTCAACAGCCTCATCGATGCATTCAAGGTCCCCGGCAATGGGGAGGTCGAGGGCTTCACGCGCGATGAGCAGCAGGACCTCTCATGAATGACCTCTTCATTGATGTGGACTATGCCCAGATCTACAAGAACGGGCAGAAGATAGGAGGCGATGTCTTCCTGCTGTCGCGCAACCCCGACAGGGAGCAGATCGTGTGCACCCTCAGTGACGGCCTTGGCAGTGGGGTCAAGGCGAATGTGCTGGCAAGCCTCACCGCCCATATGGCACATAAGCTGAGCTTCAGCGAGATGGACCTCACACACTCGGCAAAGATCATCATGAACACCCTGCCTGTGTGCAAGGAGCGCAAGATCAGCTATGCGACCTTCACCATCGTTGATATCCGTCACCCCTCCCTGGACGATATCCAGGTCAACCTTGTAGAGTACGACAACCCCCTTGCCCTGCTGTTCAGGGAGAGCACCCCTATCGTGTGGGATCGGGAGAAGATTGCGCTTCACCGTGAGGGTGCCTTCAAGAAGGAGGAGCTTATGCGCTCCTCGCTGCAGATGTCCGTGGGGGACCGCCTGATAGTCTTCAGCGATGGGGTGACCCAGGCGGGGATGGGCAAGGCCCTTCCCCTGGGATGGCGCCTCGGGGGGGTGCGGGAGTTTGTCCGGCAGCAGATAGAGCGCGACCCGAGCATCTCCAGCCACGACCTGAGCCGGGCCATCGCCCGCAAGGCGAACGGACTGGACCGGCTCGCCTCAAAGGATGACATCACCGTCATGGTGGTCTATGTGCGCAGGCCCAGGCGTACGCTGGTGGTTACCGGCCCTCCCTTCACCAAGGAGAAGGATGAGATCCTCGGTGAGAAGATACGTGCCTTTGAAGGCAAGAAGATCCTCAGCGGGGGCACCACAGCCCTCATCGTCTCGCGCCTGTTCAACAAGAGGCTGAAGGTCGACCTCTCCTGCTGGTCACCTGATGTCCCCCCCGTATCCATCATGGAGGGCATTGACCTGGTCACCGAAGGTATGCTTACCCTGAGCAAGGTGGCGACGGCCTTGGAGCAGAAAACGCCTGTGCGCACCCTTCCAAACGATGCTGTACGCAAGTTTGTGGAGGTGATGCAGGATAGCGACCAGGTCCACTTCATCGTGGGTACGAAGATCAACGAAGCGCATCAGGACCCTAGCATCCCTGTGGAGATAGGCATCCGTCGAACGATAATCGGGAGACTGAGAAAAGCTCTCGAGGATAATTATCTGAAGGAAACCTCACAAGAGTACTTGTAGGGGAGAGGAGTTTTTCATGGCAAAGAGAGAGAAAGTGACTGTTAGAATCTGTGTCGGGACCGCCTGTTTTGTACAAGGGGGGGCCGACCTGTTGCTCTATGATGAGTTCCTTGACCCGATAGACCTCGCCAATTGTGAGATTGAAGGGGTCTCCTGCCTGGGCAGATGCAAGGAGGCCGGCTCGAAGCAGGGCGCTCCCTTTGTTCAGATAGGAGATGTCATCCATGGGGACATGACAGAGGAGAAGCTCTGCAAGCTCGTTGCGGAGGCTGTCCATGCTTGAGATGAATAACCAGTACAACCAGATCAGGGCGAGGGTGCAGACTGAGGTCCTCAAGCAGTTCTTTGACGGGACGCTGGAGCAAGATGCCGACAAGATACCCTTTGCCATCATCCCCAAGGAGAGGATCCCCGCCAGATGCTGCATCTACAAGGAGCGTGCCATGATCCGCTACAGGATCATGGCGATGCTCGGCATCAACATCGAAGAGGATGACGACGAGATGAAGAGCTTGGGTGAGTATGTCAAGGAGGTCCTTGTAAAGGACAAGCCCCCTGTTCCCATCCTCACCACCATCTCCACCGCCTGCTCTGCCTGCCCACCTGACCGCTACCTCATCAGTGAGGCGTGCAGGGGGTGTTTTGCCCGACCTTGTCTTGCCAACTGTCCCAAGGATTGCATCACCTTCATCAACGGCAAGGCCCATATCGATGAGAGCCGGTGCATACGCTGCGGCAAGTGTGAAGGGGTCTGTCCCTTCCATGCCGTGGTGCATATTCCTGTCCCCTGCGAACAGGCCTGTCCGGTCGACGCGGTGAAGAAGAATGCGGATGGGTATGTGGAGATCGACTACAAGAAGTGCATAAGCTGCGGCCGTTGTGCCATGAGCTGTCCCTTTGGTGCTATAGTGGAACGATCAGGGCTCATCCCTGTGGTGAAGATGCTCAAGGCCAAGGAGCATGTGACGGCGATGATAGCCCCGGCCATTGAGGGCCAGTTCCCCGGTACCCTCGCCCAGATAAAGAGCGCTTTGCTTGCTGCGGGCTTCTCGTCGGTGGTGGAGGTCTCCCAAGGGGCTGAGACCACCAGCGTGCATGAGGCTGATGAGCTCTTGGGCAGAAAAGAGGAGAAGCTGGGCTATATGACCACCAGCTGCTGTCCTGCCTATATGGAGATGGTGGACAAGCATATCCCCTTCCTGGCAGAGAAGCGCTCCTCCGCCCTCTCCCCCATGGGCTACACAGCCCAGTGGTGTAAGGAGCAGAACAAGGATACAAAAACTATTTTCATCGGACCCTGTCTTGCCAAGAAGGTCGAGGCTGCGCGGATGAAGAGCATCGACGGGGTCATGACCTTTTCAGAGCTTGCATCGCTGTTTCTAGCCAAGGGCATAGACGTGCGTGAGATGGAGGGCTCGGACCTTGGCGATACCTCCCTGTTTGAGGATTGCCGTGAGTTTGCCCTTTCAAGCGGTGTTGCCGCCAGTGTCCTGAGGAGGCTGGAGAACCCCCAGGATGTGGAGGTGCTCGCCATCGACGGCATTGACAAGAAGATGTTCAGGACGATGAAGATCTGGGAGAAGCGTCCCCCGGCAGCTGACCTGATCGAGGTGATGTGCTGTGAAGGCGGGTGCATCAGTGGACCTGGGACTGTGGTCAAGGCCTCTGTCGCCAAACGCCTTCGCGGTGGAAACAAGGCCGCAACGCCTGTAAAGGCGATGCGCGAGCCGATGGTGCGGGGGTAGGGTATGGGTGAATTCAACCTGACAGGAACGCTTCTTGAACAGGTCGATTCTCTTATTGGACCATGGCAGGGCAGTATCGAACGCCGGTACTGCCACCTCGCCAACGTTTCGGCCTTACTGTGGGAGTATTTCGAAAAGATCAACTGGGTAGGGTTCTATATAAGGGAACCGGGAGAAGACCACCTTATCCTTGGTCCTTTCCAAGGGAAGGTCGCCTGCACCGACATCGCATTCTCGCGCGGAGTATGCGGCAAGGCTGCAACAACTAAAGAGAGCCAGCGAATAGCTGATGTGCATCAATTCCCCGGTCATATCGCCTGTGACGAGGCTTCACGCAGCGAGCTGGTCATCCCCATCATTGATGAAGCCAATACGCTGGTTGCCCTGCTTGATGTGGACAGCCCCCTCAAGGGCCGTTTTACCGAGGAAGACCAGAAATTGTTGGAGTCTGTTGTTTTGATACTTGCTGACAGGCTTTGGTCTTGACTAATGCGCCCCTTGTACGCATTCTTATGCCAAGGCATTGAGAAAGACGAGTAGTCGGCAAGCGGTGTGACAGAGAGGACTCCCACGAAGGTGGTTGAGAGGAGTCTGACAAGCGCCCGATGAAAACCCCTTTTGAGCCGCAGGCCGAACCCTACCCAGTAGTAGGCCATGCCGCACACCTGGCGAAACAGGGAGAATGAGCGTCCTATCCAGCGCCTTAGAGCTGGTGGGGAAGCAAGGTGGAACCGCGGAAACATGAGAGCTTTCATGTCTTCGTCCTTGCCGGATACGGAACATGCCGTAACGGGAAGACGATGGCATGAAGGCTCTTTTTTTTGTATGGTTTTGTAAGGAGATAGAACATGGCTAAAGAGGAAGTGGGAGAGAGACTCTCCAAAATCCGTCACTCAATGTCGCACGTAATGGCCGAGGCTGTCCTGGAGATGTTTCCAACCGCCCAGATTGCCATCGGACCCTCGATTGAGAATGGGTTCTACTATGATTTTGACCTGCCCAGGCAGCTTGTCACCGATGATCTGGAGGAGATATCCACCCGGATGCGCGCCATCATAGCCGAGAACAAACCTTTTGTCCGTACGGTGGTAAGCCGTGAAGAGGCAAAGCGTATATTTGCCGATCAGACGTACAAGCTTGAGCTGGTCGATGCAATCCCTGAGGATGAGGAGGTCTCCCTGTACAGCATCGGAGCCTTCACCGACCTCTGTCGCGGACCTCATGTCGACTCCTCCAAAGAGCTCAAGGGCGACGCCTTCAAGCTGATGAGCATTGCAGGTGCATACTGGAGGGGCAAGGAGACCAACCCCATGCTTACCCGCATCTACGGCACTGCATGGACGAATGCAAAGGAGCTGAGGCTCTATATGCAGCACCTTGAGGATGTGGAGAAGCGCGACCACCGCAAGCTCGGCAAGGACCTGGACCTGTTCAGCCTGCATGAGGAGGCGGGCCCCGGTCTTGTATACTGGCACCCGATGGGAGCCAGGATCAGGCAGGCCATTGAGAGCTTCTGGAGAGAGGAACACTACGCAAACGGGTATGAGATGGTCTATACCCCCCACATCGGCAAGGCATGGCTGTGGGAGACCAGCGGTCACCTCGGCTTCTACAAGGAGGGTATGTATCCCCCCATGGAGCTGGACAAGAGCGACTACTATGCCAAGCCGATGAACTGCCCGTTCCATATCATGATCTACAACAACAGCAAGCACTCATACCGTGACCTTCCCTTCCGTTGGGCAGAGCTCGGAACCGTCTACCGATACGAGAAGGCCGGTGCGATGCACGGCCTGATGCGGGTGCGGGGCTTTACCCAGGATGATGCGCACCTCTTTGTCACCCCTGACCAGATGCAGGAGGAGATCCTCGAAGTGCTCAGGTTCTCCCTTCATATGCTCAAGTCCTTTGGATTCAAGGATATACAGGCATACCTCTCCACCATGCCTGAAAAGGCTGTAGGAGAGCCTGAGCGTTGGGCTGATGCGACAGAGGCCCTGCGCGAGGCAATTGTTGCTGAGGGCCTCTCCTATGAGGTCGATGAAGGTGGTGGTGCCTTCTATGGTCCGAAGATCGACCTGAAGGTTAAGGATGCCATAGGGCGTGAGTGGCAGCTCTCCACCGTCCAGTTCGACTTCAACATGCCCGAACGCTTTGGCATGACCTTTGTGGACCGCGACGGGGTGGAGAAGAGGCCGTACATGATCCACCGCGCCCTGCTTGGCTCTCTTGAGAGGTTCTTCGGTGTCCTGATCGAGCACTATGCAGGGGCCTTCCCCCCATGGCTGGCTCCCGAGCAGATCAAGGTGATCCCTGTCGGGGAGAACTTCTTTGAGTATGCCAAGGAGCTTGAGAAACGCCTTCGCAAGGAGGGCTTCCGGGTCTCTGCCGACCTCGGCGACGACCGCATGAATGCCAAGATCCGAAATGCCCAGAATTTGAAGATCCCCTATATGGTAATCATAGGGGAGCGTGAGGCTGAGGGCGACCTGGTCTCCGTTCGCTACAGAAGTGGCAAGCAGGAGAACGGGCTCTCCACCGATGCGTTCATCGCCTCGGCGAAGGCTGTGATCGCAAGCAAGGAACAGCTGTAAGGCGATGATGATGAGGACCAAGAAGCCGGAGCGATCCGGCTTCTTGCCTTGGAGGATATGATGACACGAGAAAAGGCGACCAGAAGGTTGGAAGAGATCGATCGGGAGTTGGTGCTGCTCGAGCATATGAGTTCGGTCCTCTCCTGGGACCAGGAGATGGGCATCTCAGAGAAGGGGCTTGAGGAGCGTTCCTCCCAGCTCGGCTGGCTCGCTTCCCAATCTCACGAAGCTGCCTGCAGCAACGAGATGGGGGATCTGTTGGCCGACCTTGGCTCAGATGCCCAGAATCCTGAGGGATTGGGTGAGGATGCCTTTGAGAAGGCCCTGATCAGGCTTCGCTTCCGCCATTGGGACAAGCATAGGAGCATGCCCGTCTCCCTCGTCAAAGCGATCAGTGAGAAATCCTCCACGTCGCATGAAAGCTGGGTCCAGGCACGAAAGAGCGATGATTGGAGCCTGTTCAAAGATGATCTGAAAGAGATTATAGCGCTGGTGAGGCAGAAGGAGTCCTGCTACAGGCGTGAGGGCTTTAGCGGCTACGATGTTCTGCTTGATGATTTTGAACCGGGGATGAAGAGTTCTGAGGTACAGGCTCTGTTCCTCTCCATAAAACCTACGCTGGTATCCTTGGTAGGGACCCTTTCAGAGAAGAGCATTGACGATGATTTCCTCAAGCTGGACTATCCCATCGCCAGGCAGGAGGAGTTCTCCCGCCTTGTCCTGAAGGACATGGGCTTTGATTTCACTAGGGGAAGGATGGCTGTCTCAGTCCATCCGTTCACCTCAACCCTGGGAGGCGATGATGTGCGCATCACCACCCGCTACACCGACCCGAGCGTGCTGGATTCGTTTAGCTCGACCATCCATGAGGGGGGCCATGCCCTCTATGAGATGGGTATGAACAGCGGGAGGCTGAAGGGCACCAGTGTGGCAAATGCCGCCTCACACGGGATGCATGAGTCCCAAAGCAGGCTTTGGGAGAACATGGTCGCAAAAGGAGAGGGATTCTGGCGCCATTACTACCCTCTGTTCTGTACGCTCTTCCCCTCCCAGACCGAAGGGGTGACCCTTGCGAAGTTCCTGCAGGGGGCCAACAAGGTGCAGCGCTCCCTTATCAGGGTCAATGCCGACGAAGTGAGCTACTCGCTGCACGTCATGCTGCGCTTTGAACTGGAACAGGAGCTGCTGTTTGGTAGTCTCTCAGTCGATGATCTTCCTGATGCTTGGAATTTGAAGTCAAAAGAGCTGTTGGGTGTGGTACCCACGACGCATGCACAGGGGGTGCTGCAGGATGTGCACTGGAGCAGCGGGGACTTCGGATACTTTCCTACCTACGCTTTGGGCAATCTCTATGGCTCCCAGATCTGGCAGAAGGCACAGGAAGGCCTTGATATGGATTCCCTGCTGCGTGAGGGCAGGCTGGGGGAACTGCACTCTTATCTCAATGAGCGCATATATACGAAGGGAAGCCTCTTGCTGCCTGGGGACCTGCTCGCTGAGGCAACCGGAAAACCTCTTGACGCGAAGCACTTCACAAGCTACCTTGAGGATAAGTTCAGCCGCTTGTTCGGCTACTAGAGGATGTCTATGAATACTCCGAATAAGCTCACTGTCTCCCGCCTTATCATGGCCCCGCTGTTTTTCATCGCCTTCAACCTCCCTCTTTGGGTTGGCCCTGAATTGGGCAAGCTCTCTTCGGTCCTCACCATAGTGCTTTTGCTCTTCACAGAGTTGAGCGACCTGCTTGATGGCATCATTGCAAGAAAATATGGCCAGGTCACCGACCTGGGCAAGGTGATGGATCCATTGCAGACACCTTCTCCCGGCTTACCTACTTTGTCTGTCTTTCCACCTATGGGCTGATGCCCTCATGGACATTTATCATCATCATGTGGAGGGAGTTCTTTATCCTGTTCCTCAGGATGCTGATGATGGGCAAGGGCAAGCCTGTCGCTGCAAACATCTGGGGCAAGAGCAAGGCGGTGCTCTATGCCGTCAGCGGGGCGGCGGGGGTGCTGTACATCGCCCTGACGCGCTGGTTTGTAGGCGCTTCATGGCTCGTCCCAATTGCAACGGGCCTGACGGTCGTGTTCGCCCTGGCAGCCTTTGCCTCGGCAGCCTCCCTGCTTACCTACGTGAGGGCCATCATCCGTGATGGAAGCCTCTCATCGATGTCCCGGTAACCAGCATGAGAGAATTGGATACCCTCACCGAGGGTGAGGTCGCCTCCCTCCGGTATGTGCTCACCGATGTCGATGATACGATTACCACACGCGGAAAACTGCGTCCTGAGGGACTTGCTGCCCTTTGGAAGCTGCATGATTCGGGCCTGAAGGTCATCTGTGTGACCGGAGGCTCGGCCGGTTGGGGCGATACCTATCTGAGGCAGTGGCCTGTTGAGGCTGTGCTCAGTGAAAGTGGGGCTGTCTGCCTCTATAGGGAAGACGGGGTCATCAGGCAGTATGTGCACCCCTCCATCAAGAAAGAGGGGTACAAGCAGAGGGTACAGGAGCTCATTGCCAAAGTCCTTTCCCTTGTTCCCGAGGCCAAGATCTCCAGCGATCAGTTTGCCCGCATCTATGATATTGCCTTTGACCATGGCAGTGAGCCTCCGTTTCTGCATAAGGATAAGATTGCAAAGGTTGTAGACATTTGCCAAAGCCTGGGGGCCGGCACTGCGGTAAGCTCCATCCATGTGAACGCCTGGTTCGGGGAGTTTGACAAGAGGCGGGGTACTGAGGCCTTTTTCAGGGATGTGCTCGGCCTTCAGGGGGCGATCCTGCAGGAGATCTGCTGTTATTGTGGGGATGCCCCCAATGACCAGGTGATGTTCTCCCATTTTCCCCTGAGCTTTGGGGTGGGTAATATCCGAAAGCACACTCAGGGCATGCATGACCTGCCCCGGTATATTGCTAAATCAGACGGCGGTGCAGGATTTTTCGAGATAGCAGAGGCGCTACTTCGGTGTAAGGTGAATAATTCTGCAATACTTTGAAAAGAACGCTTGACACTAAAGAGTCTATTTTGTTATGTTGTCTGAGCACGCTGAGCCACAGAAAAGCTCAGAAGCAGATTTTTGACAGATATATGAGAGAAGAGAAGAGAAGATATACGCAAGACGATTGCCGGTAACGGTCGTTGGTCAAGCGTGGAAGCGAAAGCTTCCGGGAAGCATTAGGGCTTCCCAGTCAATTACCGAGTGATGAACAGTAGATGAGATAAGCTACGTTCGTTTGCGAGAGATGACAGGGTGGACTATTTCAGAATAGCAACTGTGGGCCTTCGGGCCCGCATTCCTATGACG
>JAVERP010000036.1:0-42103 GCA_034007055.1 Sphaerochaeta sp. | reverse complement strand
AGCAGCTGCCTGGTCACCGAGAGTGTGCGCCTGGCCGACTACTGCATCCTGATAGCCGAGCCCACCATCTTCGGAGCCCACAACCTTGCAATGGTGCACGAGTTGGTCACGTTGCTGGGCAAGCCAAACGGTGTTGTCCTGAACAAGGTTATGGAAGGGGCGAACCCCTCCGAGGAGTTCTGCAAGAGGAACAACATACCCATCATTGGACGGATACCCTTTGATAAGGATCTGGGCACTCTCAACTCCGTGGGTAAGATTGCCGCCAGGGAGGACAAGCGTTACCACGATGTCTTCTCCACCATATTGAAACGAGCTTTGGAGGAGGTCCAACCATGAAACAACTCTTGATCCTCAGCGGTAAGGGCGGAACAGGAAAGACCACCATCGCCAGCGCCTTCATCAAGCTTGCCGAGGCAAAGGCATTTGCCGACTGCGATGTCGATGCTCCTAACCTCCACCTGGTCATGGACCCATTCCCTACAGAAAAGATTAGCGACTACTACGGCCTGGATAAGGCGGTGATAGATCCCGAGCTCTGTACCAACTGTGGCATCTGCAGCGATGTATGTCGCTTCAATGCGATCGAGGTACAGGAGGGGCAACATATAGTCGATGCCATCTCGTGTGAGGGGTGTACACTCTGTGCATACCTCTGTCCGGAGAAGGCCATCACCATGGTGAGGGCAAAGGCTGGGGAGCTGAAGCTCTACAGCGACAACAATACGCACTTCTCCACCGCCACCCTTGCAATGGGCAGCGGCACCTCAGGGCTGCTGGTCACCCAAGTAAAGAAGCAGCTCAAGGACGTGGCCTTGGAGTCGGAGTTTGCCATCATTGACGGATCGCCTGGAATCGGGTGCCCAGTCATCGCCTCCCTTACCGGAGCTGATTTGGCCCTGATAGTCGCTGAACCCTCCATTTCAGGGTTCAGCGACATGAAGCGAATCATCCTGACAGCTGCCAAGCTCGGGGTTCCCATCGCCGTCTGTGTCAACAAAAGCGACACTAACGACGAGCTCACCGCCAAGATCGAGTCCTTTTGCTGGAAGGAAGGGATTTTCTTTGTAGGAAAGATACCCTTTGACCCTATAGCCATCAAAGCTGTCAATGAGGGTAAGACCGTCATTGACTACCCATGCATAAGTGGAACAGCAACACGGGAAGTCTATGCAAAGACGGTGCAGATGCTCAAGGAGACAATACGAAGATGAAGATTACAGCCCTTGTAGAAAACACCTCGTGCAAAGAGGGGATCGGAGCCGAACACGGCCTCTCCCTTTTCATCGAGGCTGCTGAGAAGACAATCCTCTTTGATACCGGGTACTCACCCCTCTTTGCCAAGAATGCAGAGACTCTCCAGGTTGACCTCGCAGAGGTCGACCTGGCTGTCCTCTCCCATGGCCATTATGACCATAGTGGCGGTATCAACACGTTTTTCACCAAGAACAGCACAGCTCCCATCTACCTGAGGAAGTCGGCCTTCGGGCCCTTCTATTCCCAACGCGAAAATGGTGAGTATGGCTTCATCGGCATCGATGAGGGGCTCATCACCAGCAACCGTGTCATCTTCACAGGAAAGCAGACCCCCCTCGGGGATGGAATTTCACTCTTCTCCAACGTCAGGGGGGAGCGCTTCTTCCCCACAGGGAACAAGAGCCTGCTCAAGAAGACAGAGGATGGCTATATCCAGGACGACTTCTCCCACGAGCAGAACCTTGTCATTGAAGAGCAGGGGATACGGTTGCTGGTAAGCGGATGCTCCCATAGGGGCATAGTGAACATAGTCGATCACTACAAAGCACTCTTCGGACACTACCCTTCCCACGTCATCGGAGGCTTCCACCTCTACAACCACAGGACGGGAAAGCCCGAAAGCGAAGAGACCCTGCACTCGATAGCCCAGGCCCTGCTCCAAAGCGGGGCTACCTACTACACCTGCCACTGTACCGGAGAGGAGAACTTCCAAATGCTGCGCTCCTTTATGGGGGAGAAGGTGGAGTATCTCAGCGGTGGAAGAACCTTGGATCTGGAGGCTGCACAATGAACAATGACAAAGAAGAATATGACTTTCGCGCCCAACCCCACAAGCTGAGCAACATCAGGCACATCATAGCGGTGGTAAGTGGCAAGGGCGGGGTCGGCAAGTCACTGGTGACCTCCATGCTTGCCACCACCATGCAAAAAAAGGGGTACAAGTGTGCCATCCTTGATGCGGACATTACCGGGCCCTCAATACCCAAGGCATTTGGCCTGACCAAGAAGGCAACCGGGGAAGAGGGATCCATAACCCCTGAGAGCACAGAGAGCGGCATCAAGGTGATGTCCATAAACATGTTGCTTGAAGATGAGGGGCAGGCGGTTGTCTGGAGGGGCCCCCTCATCGCCAATGCGGTGAAGATGTTCTACACCGATGTCGTGTGGGGGGAGCTGGACTACCTGTTCATCGACATGCCCCCCGGCACAGGAGATGTCCCCCTGACCGTATTCCAGTCCCTGCCTGTCGATGGCATCGTCATGGTGACCTCTCCTCAGGAGCTGGTCTCCATGATAGTATCCAAGGCGGTGAACATGGCGGAGCTGATGAACATCCCCATCCTGGGTTTGGTGGAGAACCTCTCCTACTTCCTCTGTCCTGACAATAACAAGAGGTACCAGGTGTTCGGCGAAAGCCATATCGACGCCATTGCCGAGAAGCATAACCTCGAGGTATTGGCAAAAATGCCTATTGACCCTAAAATCAGTGAGGCTTGCGATGCGGGCCTTATCGAAAGATATGACGTCCCCCATCTGGAGAACGTAGCGAAAAAACTAGAAAACTTGGAGTAACCTATGTTGAAAATTGCAGTTGCGAGCGACAACAAGAGTGTATCGGGCCACTTTGGCCATTGTCAGACCTTTGAGATCTTCGAAACCGAAAAGGGTGCGATCCTCAATGAAACTTCAGTGGGAAACCCTGGGCACAAGCCTGGATTCCTGCCCAACTTCCTCAATGATATGGGTGTGAACGTCATCATCAGCGGTGGTATGGGTGGTGGTGCTGTTGAAATCTTCAACGAGCACAACATCGAGGTCATCGTGGGAGCCAAGGGCACAGCCAAGGATATGGCAACTGCTTATCTCAACGGCGAGCTGAAGAGTACCGGCAGTGTATGCCACGAGCATAACCACCCTGATGAGTAGGGGTATGCGCATCCGTTGAGATGGTAAAACATTGAAATATTGGTCTGCACAAAGAGAGAGGCTGTTCCAGTCATATGGACCAGCCTCTCTCTTTGTTCGTACGTGTATATCCCATCACCTCTATTCGCATAAGATTATTTTCTTTTGCATCCTTGACGGCAGACGTGGTTACGACAAAAGGAGTGATTAGCGAGAGGCTGTCCCCCTGGCAAGAGCCTGATGTTCAGAGCCAATGATGGTGAGGGAGCTGCGCCCCTCTGTTTGCCCATCAAGGGGGCTCTCCACCTGGAAGGAGGAGTACGTGATGCCGCACTCCCTGGCAAAGGAGAGGCACCGGCCCATACTATCATGTACCTGTGAAGGCTTATGGGCATCACTGTTGCAGATCACCTTGAGGGTCGTCTCTGCGGCAAGCTTCCAGAACTCATGGTGGGGATAGGGGTATCTCTTGCCGTAGGAGGTCTTGACCATACCCTTGCGCATCCCGTTTCCGTTGATCTCCAAGGCGACATCATTGGCGATGGCACATGCTATGATGTCCTTCGAACAGGCGATGGTCTCCTCGTCCCACGCTCGGTAGGAGTGACAGAATACATCAGGGTGGGCTCCAAAGAGGAAAAGACCACTTTCAAGGCCGTCAAGGTAGAGCTTGGTGTAGGCAAAGAGGTCCTCCTTGGTGATGGGGTTCCAGAATATGGAGTACTCATCGTCAATGTCCAAGGAGAGGTCATGGATTGCAAAGAAGAGATAGTCACTCTCCTCCTTCAAGGCTTCATAATAGGAGTCATAGCGGGGCAGGTAGTCACATTCATA
This sequence comes from Sphaerochaeta sp., assembly GCA_034007055.1. Taxonomy (GTDB): domain Bacteria; phylum Spirochaetota; class Spirochaetia; order Sphaerochaetales; family Sphaerochaetaceae; genus Sphaerochaeta. The sequence continues at coordinate 38,107 of JAVERP010000036.1, read as the reverse complement.
GCCGCGCAGGACTTCCAGTCTTCCAGCAAACTCCCTTTTGGTCTCCTTGCAATCCTGAATGTAGGATCCAAGCACCGAAAAAGGCATGCGGCTGCCTCCCCAACGATTGTCGGGTACTGGACAGTGTTCGCTCATTCCGAGCACCTGCAGGCCCTGCTTTAGGCCTTCTTGGGCATATTCGGTGACTTCACCAAATCCGTGGCCACAGTAGTAGCTATGTGTATGGAGGTTTACCCTCTCCTGGGTGTAGGTTTGTATATTCATAGTGTACAGGTATATAGTATCGGATATTGGAGAGATTTATTCAACATGGGGCAAGGAGAATTTGTTCAAACTACCCGAGAGGGGGACTGTAGATGAGAAGAGATCAGAATAGGTCAACACCATTACCTAAAGGACATGTTCCCATGGTAAACAAGCGACCAATCAAAGGGATATGGCATTTGCGATGACCAGTGCAATTGTCTGATACAGTATCGCTTTGCCATCACCCAAAGATAGGGATGGCCAACCGGGGGGGGTTGGCCAGAGCCCATACCTTACGAAGCAAGTACTGACATTTTATTCTATGCGAAAGCTATTATTCTATATCATCATCTTCATCGGATTGGCCATCATAATCCGCGCCTATAGTTTGGATAGTGCCATCGTTTAGGAGCACTATGGAATGTTGGTAGGCTACATCAAAAGCCTGTATGCCGGAAATATCGGGAACCTGGGTAAAGGTATCCCGGTCATCAGTATCCGCGAGGCCAAGCTCTCCTTCTTCATTATCCCCTGTTGCCCACAGGGTGCCATCAGTTTTAAGAATCATGGAGTGGTACTCTGAAATGGCTACGGCCTGTACATCAGCAACATCGGGAACCATAGTAAAAGTATATATGTCACTGTCATCTGTATCTCCGATACCAAGTCCACCATTTCCATTATACCCTGTCGCCCACACTGTTCCATCATTTTTTAGAACCATACTATTGTCCCATGCAGCATCAATGGCGATAACGTCAGTAAGACCGGGAACCTCTGTAAAAGATGTTACTTCATCTACATCTTCACCCAGACCCAGTTCACCATAATCATTATCCCCGGTAACCCACACGCTGCCGTCAGTTTTAAGAAGTATGGAGTGGTCTCCTCCAGCAGAAATGGCCTTTACCCCAGCAACATCAGAAACGTGCACAAAACTGTTTTGATCTTCACTAGTGCCAAGTCCAAGTTGTCCGTCAAAGTTACTTCCAGTTACCCAGAGTGTGCCATCATGCTTGAGGACCATGGTGTGCGCAACTCCAGCAGATACCCCCTTTATATTAGAGATGCCAGGGACTTGCACAAACCTATCTTGATCAGCTGTGTTGTCAAGTCCAAGTTGGCCGTCATCATTACGTCCAGCTACCCAGAGCGTGCCATCAGTCTTGAGGATTATGGTATGGTATGCACCAACAGCAACGTCCATCACATCACTGACCAGAACCTCTGTAAAGGCAGTTCGATCATCTACATCCCCAAGGCCAAGCTGTCCATATGCATTATCGCCTATCGCCCATAAAGTGCCATCTTCCTTGAGAACCATAGCATGGTAATCACCAGCAGCAACGATAGGATCGACGGCATGAGCCATCCCTGAAAAGAGGTCACAGCCAGCAACTACGAGAATAATGAGGGCAATGACGGGAATACCAATAATCCTGCCATATCTGTTTTTTTTCATTCCATGCTCCTTGTACACACCCACAACAGAACAAGAGCTTCTGCGAACTTGATGAGGGTGAGTTATTCCTTTTTTTGATTACATATATGGTGTAATAACATCTCTCTCTTGGCCTTGTCAATGTACATGTGGTCAGAGAATCTTCATGTCCTTCCATGACTATCCAGCAACCTTATCTTATACGTTGAGTTACATTATTACCCTACAATAAAACACCTCCAAACAAACACACAGATGTAAGCTCTTGTAACAAGAAAGAAGATTTTAGTATTGCTCGTTGCATAAAAAGTCAGGTGGTCAATAGTTGTCACTCTATTTGAGGAAGGGGTTTTCGAAGGAATGCCCCTGAGTCTCCTTGCTCATACACAACACTCTTACCCTATACAGGAGCCGAATCCAACTGTCACTTGGAACCAGGCCTTCGCTTCGGTTCATTGATCAATGTTACCCCTAGGATCATCAAGCCCCCTGCAAGCAGCTGCATGGTGATACTCTCATGCAGGAGCGCTACAAAGAGCACTACAGCGAATGTGGTCGATATAGCTCAGGATCGTCACCTGCTGGCCCTTGAGGTGGGCAAGGGCTGAGAAGTAGAGGTAATACATCACCCCAGTATGGAATAATTCCAATTCCTGGTTGATGAGCCGGTATCTCGTAGCAGGCCCAGAGTCTTCACCACACTCCCAGCAGGAAATCGATGATATGCTGGTGAACTATGCCACTTCTATTTCTTAGGATGGGATCCATACTGAGCACATACTTAGGGTGGTTGTCTTGTATTGCCTCCAGTACACCAAACTCCCGTTCTTCTGTTTCAGGTGAGGCTAGCAGGTACGTGACCTGCACATAGATCTTTTCCTCTTGCTTGAAAGCCACAAAGTCAACTTCCTTAGTTTTCTGTTTCCCTACCCTTACCGTAAACCCTCTCCTGAGCAGTTCCTGACAGACAATATTCCCTAGAGTTTGGTGTATGGTAGTACGCCCTGATCCCAACAAGGCTTCTCTAAATCCATGGTCGGTAAGATATATCTTCTCTTGGAAGGACAGCAGAGCCTTCCCTGCAATATCATAACGAGGGATACTTTGGAAAAGGAAGGCTCGCTTGCCGTACTCAATATAATTGTAGAGGGTTTCCATGGATAAGGTATGTTTCTCACTTTTCAGATACGCTACAATGCTTTGAGCTGAGAAGGTGTTGCCCATATTGGCCATAAGGAAGAGGATTATTCGGCGTAGCAGCTCTATGTCACGAATATTTTCACGCCGTGCAATATCCTTGATGATGATGGAATCAAATATATCCTCAAGGTACTTAGTCGAAGCATCCTCATTCATTGCAACCTGATACAGAAAGGGCATACCCCCACGCTGGAGGTAGGTTTGGAATGCTTCCAGCTTGGAACCTTCACAGGTCGGTAACACTTCTTTGAAGGAAAGAGGGAAAATAGGAAATTCGACATATCGGCCCCCTAGGTAGGTTGCTAATTCACCTGACAACAAAGTAGCGTTCGAACCTGTGATGTAGATGTCGCAAGCGAAATCTATCATGCAGGAATTTACCAACTTTTCCCAACCTTCCAACTCCTGTACCTCATCAAAGAATAGATAGACTTTCTGGCCCTGTTCAAGCTCATTTTGGATAAGGTGGAGCATCACAGATTTACCACAGCGCCTGATACCGGTAAGAACTCTTACTATATCCCTGTGGAAAAAAGGTCTGAACTGCCCCATATACTCATTTCGTTAAATATACTTAGAGACTCCTTAGTAATCCGAACAATGACATCTATTTGAGTATCGTAGGGTTTCTTGATGCTTTCAACCGATTACTCTGCATAGTAAACCAAAACAATCCATGTATATAGATTACTTCATACGGTAATTTAAAACATAGAACACAAAACGATTACTTTATACCGTAATTCATAAGAATAAAACAGAATGATTACTCCATACAGTAAACTATCAATACCTGCATAGAGAGTGCTTCGATTTCTTCCTATGTATGCTGTATTGAATGGATTCTCTAACCTTGATCCCAAAGGACCTTGTGTCAGGTAATGCCAGGCCTTCGCTTCAGTTCGTTGACCAATGTGGCCCCCAGTATCAGAAGTCCGCCGGTAAGCTGCAACATGGTGATACTCTCCTGCAGTACTGCTACCGATAGCACCACAGCAACTATCGGGTCCACATAGCTTAAAATGGCCACCTGCTGGCCCTTCAGATGGGCAAGAGCTGAGAAGTAGAGGTAGTACATGACCCCTGTGTGGACTACTCCCAGGATCAGGAGACTTATAAAGCCTGTTCTTTCCAGCTCAAGGATGTGGAAGCCCCCGACTATATAGGTGTACGGAAGCAGAACGACAATGGCAGCGGCAAACTGGATCCATGTACGTGTCAGGCCGTCGATCTCCCCTGTTGCCTTGTTGGTCAAGATTACCAAGGCATAGAGAACCGCGGCTCCGAGGCCAAAGAGGATGCCGATCAAATCGTTTGATCCTCCCCCTGACACCCCTATTATCAGGACAAGACCTGCAGTTGAGACCATGAAACAGAGTATCTGCTTTCTCGTGAGCTGTTCCTTAAAGACAAAGAAACTGCCTACTACCATAATGCCCGGGGCAAAGTAGTAGCTCAGAGTCGAAAGCGCCACACTGGTGAACCTGTAGGCTTCAAACAGCAGGATCCAATTGAACCCCATCGCGGCTCCTGCAAAGAAAAGCTTGCCCAGCTTGGCCCTGTATTGTGAAAGCCCGGACAATCTCCCGCTGGCAAACATGAACACCGATAGGACCAGAAATGCAATGACGCCCCGCCATAAGGCAATCTCGGCCGAAGGCAAGGGTATGTATCTCACAAACACCCCGATGGTGCCGAAGGCCACCATCGCTGTGATGATCTGTATCCGTGCTATTATTTGGACTCGTTCAGTATGTTCAGGCATTGGCATTAGGATATACGGAATAGGAAGAGCAATCAATCATCATTGATGCATGATGTGCGACCATTCCCACCACTTCCGCCTTGTATTCCTGGTTTCATTACTTGGTTTTGCATTGCCTTTAGGCCTTCACATCACTATCTTGTATGAAGAGAGGTTCCCCATGCTTAAGGAAAAGACCATTGCCATGATAAGCGATTTGCTTTCGGACAGTGCAACAGAGATATCACAGACGTGCTCAACGAGAAACAGTGTATTGAATGTCTATATGGGCTCAGGTCTTCCCCAATTGCAATTGGACCTGTTCAAGCCGATCCTCTTGGAAAACTATGCCTACCTCTGTTCTTTTATTTCAGATGAAGAACTTCTGGACCTATTGTACAGGGAAATGACAGAAATCGCAGCCAGCCTTGAACTCGATGACAAAGAGTTCCAACAAACCAGGGTCCAGGAATACTCTGATGCACAAGATGCTACCAATCTGTATACGAAATACTGCATGTTCATAATCCGTCATAAGGCCAATGCCACCAAAAGTAACGCCCTTGAGGAGTTCGATCATAAAAAACTCTCAAGCAATACACTCCTTACCCTCCAGCTCAAGGCCCAAAGGATGAGGGAAGTGGCTCAAGCTCTCTGAACAACTATATGCAAAGCAAGAAATTGCTATTGTTTGTGAAAATATTCTCTTTTTTTCCCTTTTTTGTCTTCCATGTTATTGACTCACAGGAGGAAATACCCAATTATGGGGCTACATTTCAAAGCTTGGGGGGAGATGATCAATGGTAGCTCAAATCAGCACATACATACCTCTCCTCTCTATTCCAGCCTAACCACAGTTGTGCCGTGCCTTGTCTTCAAGGCCTCTTTTCTAACCACCGATCCAGGGTATGGCGTATGCTGTCCTGGACGGGCAGAATCCATGGTAGAGGAGGTTTTGCTATGAGCAGACCTACCAAAAAACATCTCTTTGTCTCCCTAGTGCTATTCGTCCTGACCCTCTTTCTCGTCACAGGGTGCAGCAAAGCTGAAACCAATGAGAAGAACACCACAAAGAGCAAGAAGCTCTATGTCTACAACTGGTCATACTACACCCCAGACTCCGTCATCGAAGCATTCGAGAAAGAGTATGGAGTTGATGTGGTCCTCGATTACTTCGCCTCAAACGAGGAGATGTTCGCCAAGCTCAAGGCCAGCGGTAATGCAGGCTACGACATCATCTTCCCTTCAGGGGACTATACCTCCATCATGATGCACGAAGGGATGCTTGAGAAAATAGACACGACCAAGATCCCCAACCTGCAATACATATCGGATCTTGCCATTGAGAAAGCTACCTATGACCCGGCGATGGAATACTCGGTCCCCTACTACCTGGGAGCATCCGGTATCGCTGTAAACAAGAAGATGGCCAAGGAGTATGAAAGGACTTGGAACATCTTCGCCAACAAGAAGTTCGCTGACCGCATGGTCATGATGGACGACATGCGCGAGGTACTTGGCGATGCCCTCGCCTACCTCGGCTACTCGGTGAACACCACCAGTGCAAAGGAACTCGAAGAGGCCCGAGTCCTGGTCAATACCAAGTGGAAGCCCAACCTCGTCAAGTTTGATGCCGAAGGGTTTGCCAAGGGCTTTGCCTCAGGCGAGTACTGGGTAGCGCACGGGTATGCCGAGGCTATCTTCGAAGAGCTCCCTGAAGAGAAATGGGACAATGTCGATTTCTTCCTTCCCCTGGACGGAGGGCCGATGTACATCGACTCGATGTGTATCCCCAAGGGAGCGCGCAACTATGATCTGGCCCTGTTGTTCATCAACTTCATCCATGAGCCGGCGAACTATGCCAAGTTCCTGGATCGATTCCACTTCCCCGCTTCGGTCAACACCGCTTCAGAAGAGTTCACCACCACCAAGCCGTTCTATACAGTTGATATGCTGAAGAACTACGAGCTGAAAGATGACCTGGGAGCCAACCTTGATATGTACAACAAGGCTTGGGAGAGCATCAGGTACGTAAATTAGCAATCATTGACCTAGAAAGAAATGCAGGGTACATTCATGGGTAAAGCGAGGCATCTATGAGCAGCTACACCCATGAAACCTACATTTCCCCCTTTACCTGGCGCTATGGCAGCCCTGCCATGAAGGGCCTTTTCAGCGAGGTGACCAAGCGTCGCCTCTTGCGAGAAATCTGGATCGCCTTGGCAACCGCACAGCAAAAAGCTGGCCTGGTGACCGACGAACAGCTTGCCGAGCTTATCAAGAACAAAGAGAACATCGACATCCAGCGAGCCTCAGAGATCGAGGCGGAGATCCACCACGACCTGATGGCCGAGATCAAAACCTTTGCTGAGCAGTGTCCCAAAGGGGGTAGCATCATCCACCTCGGGGCAACCAGCATGGATGTCCTGGACAATATGGACGCCCTGCGCCTTCGAAGCGCAACACACCTTATCATAGAACAGACCAAAGCCTTGCTTGCAGCCTTCGCCGAAAAGATGGAGGCTTATGCCGATGTGCCTTGCATGGCCTTTACCCATATCCAACCTGCTGAACCCACCACCATAGGCTACCGCTTTGCCCAGAGTGCCCAGGACCTCGCTGAGGACCTGAAGGCCCTCCAGGACGTTGCCGCCTCGATTAGGGGAAAGGGTATCAAAGGGGCTGTGGGAACCAGTGCAAGCTATGCTGAGCTACTCAAGGGCCGGGGAATGACTGCCTTTGAGCTGGAGAGTGAAGTAATGGAGGCTATAGGGCTGAAAAGCTTTACCGCCGCTACCCAGGTCTATCCCCGAAAGCAGGACTGGAGGATCATCACCGCCCTCTCAGGGCTCTGCTGCACGCTGTACAAGTTCGCCCTGGACTTCAGGCTCCTGCAAAGCCCCCCCATCGGAGAGTGGAGCGAGCCCTTCGGCTCTAAGCAGGTGGGCTCTTCTGCAATGCCGTTCAAGCGCAACCCCATCAACTGCGAGAAGGTCGACAGCCTCTGTCGCTTTGTAGCAAGCCAGAGCGAGGTGCTCTGGCAGAATGCCGCCTCCACCATGTTGGAGAGGACTCTGGATGACAGTGCAAACAGGCGCGTCACCCTTCCTGAGTGTTTCCTGGCTACCGATGAGATCCTTTCCACCACCACCAAGGTGGTGAAGGGGATGCAGATCCACCGCACTGGGGTCAAGCGTAACCTTGCCACCTACGGCCTCTTTGCAGCGAGCGAACGCCTGCTTATGGAGTTGGGCCGACGTGGTGCCGACCGTCAGGAGATGCATGAGCTTATCCGCCACTACAGCCTCAAGGCTTGGGCAGAGGTGCAGGAGGGAGAGTCCAACACCCTCGCTGAAATGCTCAGTGGCGACAAGACTGTCCGTTCCTTCATGCAGAAGGATGAGGTGCTCGCCTCCCTCAATGCAGAGGAGTATGTCGGTGATGCTCCCTTGAGAACTAGGATGATACTTGAAGAGGTGAAATCTGCCCTTAGCTGATGTAGATCAGGCCGGCAAAGATGAAGTAGTAGATTCCCATCCTTACGTACCGTATCAGACTCCCTAACAAGAACAGGTGTGGCTTGAGCTTCACCACCCCTGCAACGGTGCAGATGGTGGAGAATGGAAGGGGCGTGAGGCCGCTGATGACGATCGCCCAGACTCCATACTTGGTTATGAGCTCTTCAGCATGGGTTCCCGAGACCTTCATGACCCATCGCTTGATGGGAGGGATAAGCCCAACCAGACGCCCTATCAGGTAGGCGCTGACCGCTCCGGCCACCGAGCTGGTGCCCATGACAAGGATTGCCTGAAGCGGGTGCCAGGACATGACAAAGGCCCATATGAAATCAACGGAGAGGGGTACCACCAACAGGTCCACCAAGTAGACATACAGGGCGACCCCCTGCACCCCAAAATTAAGGACAAACTGATTCAATGCCTCAGACTTCCCTAGGGTGGTGAGGGACAACAACTTCATTCCCAGCAGATAGAGGGCAAGAATTGATACGGTAAAGGCGAGCGTTCGCCGTAGGAGGCGCTTCATATCCAGCGTCCCATCGTCAAGCATGTAGCTTTCTTTCTTGAAGAGGGGTTTTAATCGTTCAATTATTTTCATGGAGAACCTTGGCAAACGCAGAGAAGAGTGTTTTGGGCTCACCTGCACCTACACCCTGGAAGAGGGAACCTTTCCCGCCTCCCTTTCCGGAGATGGGATCCAACAAAAGTTTTCTAGAAGTGTTGAAATCCAGAAGGGTTGAGGCTTTTCCCCCTATGCCCACCAGCCACAGCAGCTTGCCCTTCTCCACTTTTGCCGCACAGAGGGCGAGATCCTCCACGTGGGAAAAAGCAGAAGCGACCTGTTTCATGTCGATGTCCTCTTCGACTTCCCATAGGACTATAGGAACATCGCCCAACCGGGCAGCCTTTGGTATGAGAGAGGCCAGCATCAGTGAAGCTACCCTCTCTGAACTCTTTGCCAGGAGGGACCTCTCCTGGGCCACCTGCTCCATGAGCTTGGTCTCAACCTCAAGGAGGGTGTCCCTCTGGGCAGAGTGCAGTGTGCATAGCCCTTCGACCAGGGCTCGGTTCTCACGTATGGAGGTGAGCGCCTGCCCCCCAACTGAGAAGATGAGACGAATATGGCCACGAAGCTTCTCCTGGCCTTCATACTGGAAAAGCCCGACCTCAGCCGTGTTTGCAAGATGCAGCCCACCACAGGCGGTAACATCCACATCCTGGACAACTACCAATCGGACCGTATCGCTTGCAACCTTCACAGAGCGCCTCAAGGCGAGCTTGTGGGCGTCGTGGAGTGACTCTTCCCTGTAATGGACGGGATGGGCTTCTCGTACGCTCTGGTTGACCAGGTCTTCCAAGGCGTAGCAGGTCAACGTGGGTATGTCTGAGCGGTCGGTCTCAATGGTGAGGATCTTCTCCCCCTGGTGCACACTCACCGTCCCTATGGAGTACCGGGAGTGCAGGATGCCACTGGCTATATGCTGGGCGGTGTGCATCTGCATGTAGTGGTAGCGGTGCTCCCAGTCCAGTGCAACCAGGACTGTATCACCAACGGCAAAGGTGGGACTCTCCACCTTATGCAGAATCTCACCACCGGTACCTTTTACGGTATCAAGCAGGGGACAGCCGCCAATGGTTCCCCTGTCACCGCTTTGGCCACCCCCTTCGGGATAGCAGATGGTCTTGTCGAGGATCACCCCGTCTTCGGTGATGGCGACGACAAGGGCTTCTATTGATTTCAAGTAGGGCTGTTCATAGTATACGGGCCTAGAGTTCATGGTCTTTCCTTAATCGATTCGATGCATGTTCAGATGGTCTTCCACTGGCAATGCAGTCTTAGCCACCGGTAGCTGGAACTTGAACCTGATGGCAATCAGGCGAATGATGAAGACCACCGCCGTGGTGATCAGAAACTTGGGTAGCAGGCTCAGAGCCGTCATCTCCAACAGGAGGTATACGATACCCCCCAGCAGGGAAGCGGTGGCATAGAAGTCGCTGGTGAGGACCGTCGGTACTGACCGGCTCATGATGTCCCTGACCATGCCCCCTCCTACTGCAGAGAAGACACCGCACAACAGCTGTCCCACCGGTCCCATGCCGTACAAGGCGCCTTTGGCCACGCCGATGGCGGTGAACACTCCAAGGCCCAAGGCATCGGAGAATAGGATGACCCTCCACCTACCCACAAACTTGGGGGCAAGGAAGAATACGGCGAGGCCGGTAGCTACGCATAGTATAATATACGAACTGTTTGTCAAAGCGGCAACAGGGGTTGCTCCTATCACCATATCCCTGAACATCCCTCCCCCGCATCCTACGGTGCAGGCAAAGACAACAACCCCAAGGATATCGAGTTTGCAGCGAACACCCTTGACTGCACCTGTTATGGCGAAGATGAAGGTACCGAAGAGGTCAAAAGCATAGATTACCGTATGTTCCATTAGCATGGGTTGAGAGTATCACCAATGGCAGACTTGTCCAAGAGAGAGAAGTTGGCTATCTTAGTAAAAGTGGAAAGGAGTACACAATGGCCATTATAAAATCAGCTTGGGAACTTGCCCTGGAGAAGACAGCAACTTTGGAGGCTGACCCTGTAAAGATACGCCGTGATCTGAAGATCAAGGAAGGACGCCAGATTGCCGCAACCTTCCTGATGGATATCGATGTCAATAAAGAGGATACGCAGGCGAAATATGACGCCTTTCCTGAAGAAGAGAAGCAGACTATCAGGGAGGGTATGGCCCTTACCCTGCTTTCCAACCTCGCACTTCCCAGGACTCCCCTCTTCAAGGAGGCCTTTCCAAACCTCCTTGCCTTGGGGACCATCATAGCCGAAGGTGATGAGCAGATCACAAGCCTAGTCTCTCAGGTTGAGGGGTTCTTCAGCCAGTACCTCCAGAACCAGGAGGATCTCATAACACGGATGAAAGAGCAGTTCGGCCCTCACCTTGAACAGAAACAGGCACAGATGCGCCAACAGTACGGACCCAACTTCGTCCTCAGACCCGAGCAGGATCCTGAGTTCATGAAGTTGCTGGACAAGAACCTTGCCCAGCTGGATGAGCAGTACAACGCCATCCTGGACCAGGCTAAGGACCAGCTGAAAGAGTTGTTGAAGATAGCATAGAAAAGAGAATCCTTAGCATACCAAAAGAAGAGGTCCGAAAGGGCCTCTTTCTATTTGGGAATATCAATCTCCTTATTGTTCATAGTAAAAATGGTTGTATCATAGGCATCTTGGGCATCAGATTTTTCTCCGTATCTGAAGCGATCGGTCTTGAATCCAAGTCTATCTAATAGTAGGGAAAATCACCATAAGGTGATATGATGAGAAAATAGAAGGAAGTACTTAATGCAATCCTTAAATACGTTGTTTACAAAAAGCTCCCTTGCATCCTTAGTTGCCTTACAAGATCTCTCTTCTTATGATCCTGTTATCAGAGCACATGTTTCTACTCCTGAGCTCTTGGAAAACCACGAGGTACTCGCTGAACTTTACCAGTTCATGGTTAAACACTACCGTAATGAGTATGTCTATCAGAATACATTATTGAACAAGCTTCTACTTGGCAGACATTCTACAAACACCACTACTGGATCTAATGTTGCTATTTTCTATCCAGAAAAATTCCAATGCATACATGTATCAGTGTATGACATCCAATCACTCGAATATACATATGGCAAGATTACCTGAAAATCCTGCAACATTGTAACCAAACCAATAGGTGCTCAGGACCATATGGTTAGAGAATTGCTTATAGTATCATCTTTGCCCCAACACAAGGGAGGCCGCCTGTTTCCAGACGGCCAACCGCTCATTCACTTCTCAACCCTATTCCCAGTACTTCGCCATTCTCTTGACCAAGGAAACCCTGTAGGCCTCCCAGTCAGTGATTGGTTTGGCAGCAAGGCCCTCTTCGCATGCGGCCTTTGCAACTGCAACAGCCTCATACTCGATAACCCTTGGGTCAAAGGGCTTGGGAACGATGTAGTTTCTGCCGAAGCTGAACTTCTTCCCACCATACGCCTTGGAAACAGACTCAGGAACAGGTTCCTTGGCCAGCTGGGCAAGAGCTTTGGCAGCTGCCATCTTCATGCCTTCGCTGATGATGGTTGAACGGACGTCCAGAGCACCACGGAAGATGAAGGGGAAGCCGAGCACGTTGTTGATCTGGTTGGGATAGTCACTTCGCCCGGTCGCCATGATGAGGTCGCTTCTGGTTGCCATGGCCAACTCGTAGTCGATCTCAGGATTGGGGTTGGACATGGCAAAGACCACCGGGTCCCTATCCATGGAGAGCAACATCTCTGGTGTTACACAGTCAGCTACGGAGAGGCCCATCAGGACATCAGCACCAACCAGTGCCTCTGCGAGGGTGCGAGCCTTGTTGTCGGTTGCAAACTCCTCCTTCTCAGGGGTCATCCCAGCGGTTCTTCCCTTGTAGACGACACCCTTGCTGTCGCACATGATGATGTTCTCAAGCTTGGCGCCTGCTGCAACAAACATCTTGGAACAGGAAATGCCTGCAGCACCGGCTCCGTTCACCACAATCTTGATGTCTTCCATCTTCTTCTCGACAAGCTCACAACAGTTCATCAAGCCTGCGGTGGCGATGATGGCAGTGCCATGCTGGTCGTCATGGAATATGGGGATGTTACAGCTCTTGATGAGCTCCTGCTCGATCCTAAAGCATTCAGGACCCTTGATGTCCTCAAGGTTGACACCACCGAAGGTCGGGCTGAGGGCCTTTACAATGGCAATGATCTTGTCCGGATCCTTTTCGTCCAGTTCAAGGTCAAATACGTCAATGTCTGCAAATCTCTTGAACAGGACACCCTTGCCTTCCATGACAGGCTTGCTGGCAAGCGGACCGCGGTCACCAAGACCGAGGATAGCGGTACCGTTGGAAATGACGGCCACAAGGTTGCCCTTGGAGGTATACTTGTATGCATCCTCTGGATTCTCTTCAATGGCAAGCACTGCCTTTGCCACACCAGGGGTGTAGGCAAGGCCCAGGTCATCGGCGGTCTGACAGGGTTTTGACGGTACTACCGACACTTTGCCGGGAACTCCATCAAGGCAGTGGTATTCCAGTGCCCTTCTCTTCAATTCATCTTGGTTTAGCATTACCAGATTCTCCTTATTCGTTCGTCTTGTTATTTGTTTTCAAAATCCCACTTGTAATCCATCTTGAAGCGGTCACGCAGGGTAACCATCACCTTCTGCAAGGATGGGGGAACAGGGCAGCCATGTTCCTTACGGAACTGCCAGGCCAAGTATTCCTTCTCACCAGCGGTGAAGATATAGTCTTCCCCCGGAGCCTTCTTGCTCGCCCTCAGCTCACGGCAGATTGTCCCTGCAATGGTCTTGAAGATGCCAAGGCCCATAAAGTGCTCGGGGTCGATCGCTATGAAGAAATGCCCAAGAGGATAGGGGATCGGATTATGATCGTCATCAAAACCGTTGAGGGCCTTCATCCAAGCGCCATCCTGCAAGGCTGCTGAGAGGATCTCCACCACAGTCGCATACCCAAAGCCCTTGTAGCCACCGGTGACATCACCGATGCCCCCTAGGGGTGTGAGAGCTGCCTTACCGGTGGTAAGGTCCTTGAGCACCTGCTGTGTATCAGTTAGGGTCTTTCCTTCGTTGTCGAGCACCCATCCTGCAGGAAGGTCCTTTCCAGCCCTTCCGTATACCTCGATCTTCCCTCTCTGGCTTACAGAGGTGGCACAGTCGAGTACAAAGGGGAACTCTTCATCAGTGGGGATGCCAAAGGTCAGGGGATTTGTACCCAGCATGTTCTCCACGCCGAAGGTGGGGGCAATGGAGGGTCTTGCGTTGGTCCCTGTGATGCCGATCATCCCGGCATCAGTTGCCATGGTGGCGAAGTAACCGGCAATACCGTAGTGGTTGGAGTTGCGCACAGCAACCATACCCACCCCATACTTCTTTGCCTTCTCGATGGCCATCTCCATGGCCTTGTACCCTGCAACATGGCCCATGCCGTTGTTGGCATCGAGCACTGCAGTGGCTTCACTGTCCTTCAGCACGTCAATCTTGGTTACAGGATTCATGATGCCGATATCGATGCGGTCGATATAGATCGGCTTCAGGCGCCCGATACCATGGCTGTCGATACCACGCTTGTCACTTTGGATCAGGACATCACCGATGATCTTCGCATCGGCGGCCGGAACTCCAGAGTGTATCAGAGCCTCTTCCATGAACTTCTCCATTTCAGGGAAACCTACCCAAGCACAATCTGCGTAATCTTTTGCGTACTCATCCATAAATTTCATATATTCCTCCTACTCTTGTATATCTGCTATCACTATCGTCAGACCCTCTGGGGTCTCCATCTGCTCCAGAAGAAGTCCGCCCTTCTTATCGGTAACCAGCACATCAACACGGTCAAGGCTGATGGTCTTGAAGTTCGAGACCACCCCGATCTTGTTGCTCGCTGCCACCACGATCACCTTCCCGACGGTGTGCTCTATCATTGCGCGGGTGGTCTCGGCCTCTTCCAGTATCGGGGTGGTAAGCCCAGCTGTCGGAGAGAAGCCATCAACACCGATGATAGCCTTGTTTGCAAAGACCTCGGAGACCAGAAGCGATGAGAGCGAACCCGATACAGAGTGGGAACGGGGACGGTAGACACCTCCGGCCAGGATGAGTCGGACATCATCAGAATCCTTGCAAATCCAAGGTGCATCCATATTGTTTGTAACTATGGTCAGTTTCTTGCCAAGGGCGGCAACACAACGGATGACTTCCAGTGTTGTCGAGCCGCTGTTGATATAGAGGGTGTCACCCTCCTCCACCATGGCGGCGACAACAACGCCAATGGCTGCTTTTTCAAGGGGAAACTCAGAAGCTTTCTGGAGGTAGTCAGGCTCGATGGGAAGATTCCTGCGTGCTGTCGCACCACCATGGGTGCGTTCGACAAGGCCTTTCTTTGCCAGCTGGTCCAAGTCCCGCCTGATGGTGAGTTCACTCACAGACAACTCTTCTGCAAGCTCACCTACATTGACGGTCCCATTCTGTTCGATCAGGGAGAGGATGTACTGGTGTCTGCCTGCTGGAATGGTTGACATGTGATACTCCATGAATGTTTTTGAACATTTATTGCTTCCACCTTCATAATACAACCACAAACATTCATATGTCAATGTAAATGCCCCTCTTTCGTACAGAAAGAGGGGCATATCACCCTAATGGGTTGGATTTTTAGAGAAACAGAAAAGGAGTGACCAAACCACGCCTTGGCACAGAGAAACCCGAGCCAAACGAGAAGCCCAGATATACACTTACGCTCAGAGCCCAGGAGCCTAAACCTGGCACCCACATCAATGCCTACACCCAGAGCATGATCGAGGGTTGAAGGCGGGGGCAATGAAGACAAATATGCTGACAAAGGAGGAAGATGACTCTCCCAAGGAGAAGGAAAGCCCTGTACACGTTTCCATCCCAACCCAGGAACGGCCGGGAAACCAGTCTAGGAAAGATCCAGGCCCAGGGCATCAGAGCCATCCGTCCAGCTGTAGCGAAGCGTTGAGCCGGCTTCCTGGGGCGACAGCACAGAGAGAACCAGCACAAATGACAAGCACCAGCATCACTGCTTTGTTATTCACAGCACACTCCTATCATCAGAACGGTAACGTATGCATTGAGTATCATAGGCCAACCAGAGGAGATCAACTGTTTTTCTTCCATGAACTTAGGAGAAACCCTCTCTCTCTAAACCGAATTGCAAGCCCCTCCTTTTCAAATAGAAGGAGAATCAATGCCGGTAGTAAACAGAAGGTGCGAACAGACCGTAGAAGGGAAAGGTCAGGGCCGAACCAAACGAGAATCCGATATACGCAGAGAGGTTGGCCGAAAAGCCCGGCTGTCGGGTCGAGTTGACCAGATGCAGAAGGGTAACATCCCCTAAGGTCCCTGCAATGATGCCCAGGTCCCACCGTTCGCTCTCAGCCAACCTGAATCTGGCGCCCACATCAAACCCTACCCCAAGCTGCTGTTCGGAGAAGCTCGACATCTGGTCAGAGCCTGAAAAAGTGTAGGAAGGTCCGATGGCAGCGTATCCTATCACCCCCCCTGCCAGGACAGTGTTGAAAGCGGGACCCATGAATGCGTGCAGGCTGGTGAAGGAGGGAGCTGCATCAAAGGAAAAGCCCAAACCCAAGTGAGTGGCTATTCCAACTTGTGAGCCATCAGGGAAGCCGAACCAGGAAAAATCGTATCCTATGGTATCGGTACTCCCACTGCTGAGAGCAAGCTCTGAGTTATAGGACCGGCCGTACATTATGGAGTTGTTGACCCAACTCTCCGGTATGGAAGCAAAGGCGGAACCACTGATGAGAACAAACAAACCGAGCAAGGAGAAAAACTTCTTATACATGGCAAACTCCTTTTCAATGATCCACAATTATCTCTTGATTATCATAAAGAAAACTGGTAAGGTCAACATTGACCCAAACATGGTGCCATACCCAAGTGGTTAGGGAAAGGTCTGCAAAACCTTCATACATCGGTTCGAATCCGATTGGCACCTCTAAACAGCCGTTGAGCAATCAGCGGCTGTTCCTATTGTAAAGGGGAATTCAGGTATCCGAAAATATCGGATACCTGCCAATGATGGGAAAATACAATCGCATCATCTATTGCAAGCATGCTCAGATTATCGCTGGTGAATACAACTTCAGCTCTCTAGGGTTTTCTTCTCTTGCAGAAACTCAATCAGCCCACCTACATTGGTACCAATAGAGTTCTTCAGGTTTTCCAAACAAATGGCATGCTTTGAAGCATTCTCGATAGCAATCGCTATCCTATCAAGAAACTGAACTGAAAACTTTAGCCTTGACTTGCTAGACCTGCCTCCAAGCTTATCATAGGAACCAATTCTATAAAGGGTGATATAGACAGTTCAGATCTATATTCCATAATACCCTGGTGCTCATGAATTGTTCTGTCAGGATGTTATACAGATTTAGACTGTTCTACAAAATCTGAAACGTCAAGAGTTTGAATTAGCTCCATAACATCACTAGTTCTGTGCATTTCGAACTTTTTCAGAATTCTACCTACGTGCGTTTTTACGGTGACCAGTTCTATACACTTCTTCGACGCAATCTCTCGCTGCTTCATTCCTTGCAGCAGTAGTTTCAAGACTCCTGTTTCTGCTGGAGTAAGAGTCATGAATGCCTGGGTAAATTGTTGGAGCGCTTCCTTGTAACTGCCCAGTTCCTTCATTTTTTTCCTTAGGACTGAGGCGGCATGGCTATGTATTGGAGAAGTTCGGTTATATGCATTTGTTATAGAGGTAATAATATTGGACATGGAATCGGTTTTCAGCAGATAATCCACTGCACCTGCTTCAAAAGCCGCTAGGATTCTCTCCTCATCTTCATGACAGGTAAGAATTACTATACGTATCTCAGGAAACCTCTGGTTGATAAGCCGGCAGTATTCAATACCGGCATTTTGGCTTTCCATCTCTATATCCATGAGAATAACATCAGGATGATGAATTTCAACTGCTTTGACCAGTTCAAAGCCACTACGCACGGAAGCAAGGACAGAGATATTAGGCTCATGATCTAGAATGCTGCAGTAAATTTGATTTAGCTCCAGAAAATCTTCAGCGATTATACAGCCTATCACTTTGTCAGGATTCATATTGCACCTCCGGGATATATATTTCCATTTTTGTATATCGGTCTATCACACTCTCGACTCTCATAGCTCCGCCGAAGGATTCGATAATCTGCTGGGAAAAAGAAAGTCCCATTCCCCAATTGCTTATCGAAGGCTTCGTGGAGAAGAACGGCTCAAAAATTTGTTTTTGAATAGCGGGATCGATTCCCTTCCCGTTATCTTCAATGCTGAAAATAATATAGTTGAGCTGTCGTTTGCAATGCAGCACTATAACAAAATCCTCATTGTTGCGTACTGCTTCCCTACTGTTGCTGATCAGGTTTCGAAGGACCTCCAGAAAATAGTATTCATCAATGCGTATAACTGCATCAGGAACTGTGTTTTGGATACGTATATCATTGAACTCTCGTTCGATCTTATAGGTAAGTGCCGATGTGCAGAGTGCCTTATAGGTGAAAGTAATCCGGTCAGGAAGGATATGGAGCGAACTTAACCGCTCAATGGTCCTTGTACAGATCGACTGGATGCTTTCCAGTTGCGCACTTCCTGAACCTGAGACGGCTCCTTGCTCTGCAAGCAGTTTTACTGCAATGAACTGATTCTTTATCGAATGGGAAAAAATCCTCAAGCCGGAGCCTGCTGTCCTCATTCGTGCCCTGAATCCAGACCGAAGCCGACGTGCATTTATTTCAAACGAGTTATAGACAATGCTCGTATAGACCAAGACACCAACCGACGTAAAGGAGAGAAAAAAGATAAGGGTGGCAATAAAAGGCGAATAAGGAAGACTGATGCGGTTTAATGTAGCAAATCGCCATGTATGAATCGAATGACTGGGGAACCAGTAGAAAAGCATAAACACCAAGATATGAATTGGCACTAGGCCTATGATGATCAGCTTTAATCGCTTGCGAAAGATCTTCGGTGTTTTTTGGTGAATCCAAAGCGAGAGAATGATGCTTGCAACAAGAGCCGCCTTAAAGAGGTAGTTCAAAAGCAGGTTCATAATTCTCAGCCCGAGGAGGACATTCTGCATTCCCTGAAAAACATTATCAGGTTTGAATGCATATTGAAGGAGACTAGGGTCGGCAAGGAGGATGAGGAGAGCTGGCATTGCAACAAGCAGGATTCCATTTTTCAGAAGTTCGCGTCGTGGATGCAAGGAGAGTGGGAATCCTATGGCACCTATCATATACAGCGCAATGCCAATATTCATCATTCGATACATTCCGAATATGGAGATATTCAGATAATAGTTAATCTTCCATACAAAGAGGTCCATGCTGATAAAAAGAGGGTTCTTTATAAAATTGGCGAAGGAGACATATTCAGTAAACAACATAAGGCCAAACAAGGCAAAGGCGAAACCTATGGGCATCATGAGAAACCACAATAGATTAAGGCTTTTCTGTTGGTAGAGTATGACTATACATGAAAAAATCAGATACACAACAATTAGGTACATCATAGTAATCCATCATACCATATAACCGCGGCATTCATACCGCGGTTATACGTTGGATGTATCCTAATTTTTACTCTTCCAGAAACTGATGCTGTTTTTCTTTATGTTCTTGATAAACTCTTCTGGAGTTGTTTTTCCGAATATGAGATCGTTGTCTGCTGGATAGAAAACGTTGGCAAACCACTCAGGGTAGAGTTGCATGGCCCCATCATAGGAGACGTGGAAATTCTTTGCATTGTCCAATAACGGCTTTACATCTGCTAATAAGGCAGGATACTCAGCATCATTCCGGGCGGCAATATTGACTGTATCCTTAGCAAGCTTTTCCGCATTTTCCTTTCTGCTGACAAACTTCATAAAAGATTTGGAGCCTTCACTGTTCTTTGCACCTTGAGGAATGGCAAATCCGATCAGGTACCCCTCAACATCCCCTGTGCTTCCAGCACCGCCGCGTACGGAGGGGAATGGATAGAAGCCAACGTCAAAGGAAGCAACCTGCTGTGCACGTGTTTCGGAAGGAATCCATGTACCGCAGAGAATTGATCCGGACTTATTAAGAGCCCAATCTGCCTGTGCTGCAGGGAAATTACTTCCTGAATAACCAGGTTGGAAGAATCCCTTTCCTCCGGAACTAAGTTCATGAACCATTTCAGCGGCCCTGAGGTAACCAGGATCGTCCCATACCTTGCCGGTCGGGTCGGATGCTGCCTTTTTCAGGTTCCCAGGTCCCATTACCCTGGTAAGGGCCCAGTAATAATAATAGGCATTGTAAAATGAAATGTTTCCATCCAGTGCAAGGGCGGGAATACCATTACCGACCAAGGTCTGATTTAGCTTGATAAACTCATCCCATGTTTTGGGAATTGAAAGGCCGTTGGCCTTGAACAGTGTCTTGTCATAAAAGAAACCGGAAGTAATGAATTCATAGGGGAAAAAATAAATCAAATCGTTTTTTGCATAAAGATTTATAAGATCCTCATTGAAAATATCCATCATCCTGGCTTGCCCCTCAGGGCCTTTGGTGTCATAGAGGAAAGCATTGAGCGGTTCCACCAGAATGCTATCATCCTTCAATAGCGCCCCTGATAGTTCGCTGAAGTCATGGTCAATAAGATCGGGCACATCCTTCATGAGAAACCGGCTTCGTATCTTGGTCAAGACATCTCTTCCTGCGAAGGAAATCTCAACCTTAATGCCTGTCTCATCCTTGAATTTAGCAGCCATCTCCTCCATGTAGAGTGCCTGAGGCTCTCCGGCATTCCACATCGACACATATTCGATAGTGTTGCTTTTTGCTTTTTCCTTTTCACCAGCAGCGAAAAGAGAACCGACTACTGCCATGGCAATAATGCTGAAAACTAACAGTTTCTTACTCATTCCTGTACCTCCAGATATTTTTTCATTCTTTTACCGCCCCCATGGTCATACCTGCCACAATTGAACGGGAAAGAAAAATGAACATGATAAAAGTTGGAATCACAACCAGGGTAAAGGCTGCAAAAAGCGATACCCAGTCTCCGGTGTACTGAAGACTTCCCTGCAAAGCATTTAGCCCCATGGATAGAGTATAGTTACTATCCCCACTAATAAAAGTAAGAGCCAGAAGGAACTCATTCCACAGACCGACGAAATTGAGTACGGCCGCCGAGACCAGGCCGTTTTGGGCCAGGGGCAGCATGATCTGGAAAAAGGTCCTGATAGGTCCGCATCCGTCAATTTCAGCCGCCTCTTCGAGACTCTTGGGAAGAGTTTTGAAATACCCGAGAAGTAGAAATATAGTAAAGGGAATCGATAGCGCAATATATACCAGGACAAGTCCTATTTTGCTGTTGATAAGCCGCAGATTGAACAGAAGGAAGAAAAGTGGTACTAGAAGGAGCTGATAGGGAATTCCCATCCCGAATGAGACAAGGCGGGTGATGGTCTTTTGCAAGGGGAACTCTTTTCTAGCAAGAACATATGCAGCAGGGGCGCTCACTACGATCAGGCCAATTACCGAAGGAATGACCACGAGTATTGAATTCAAAAAATAGCGGTTAAGATGATAGTTATTCCATACTTTCTCATAGTTACCCATATTCGGGGCGGCAACCAGTCCCCAGATATCCGAGAAAAATGAGTGGTTGCTTTTCAGCGAGCTATTGATAACCCAACTGAAGACAAATATGGAAAAGCCGCACCAGAGATAGATAACAAGACGGGATACTACATCCCATGTGGTAACATGTTTTTTGAATAATTGCACAGCTTGACTCCTAATATTGTATGTCATCACGCTTGGTCAGTCGAGTAATAACAAGATAGAACAGAACGACAATGAAAAACATAATCACACCCATGGCGGTGCTGTAGCCCATACGGTACATGGTCAGCCTTCTTCCAAAAGCGGTCATATACATGTAGGTTGCAAGGTTTTGTGCACCAGGTTGAGGTATATCCACTCCACCTCCCCAAGCATACAGAAGGGAAAATTCCTTTACTGCGGTGATGCACCAGTAGATGATTGAAGTAATGAGAACATCCCAGATCATGGGGATTTTAATGGTGAAAAAAATCCTGAATTCGGATGCCCCTTCGAGTTTTGCTGATTCAATCTGGTTTACGGGAACACGCTCAAGAGCTGATGAGAGAATCACAAAGTAGAAACCTGAGTACATCCATACTATTGCTACTAAGATCGCCCAAAAAAGAACATCGGGAGAGGTCCAGGTAGGTTGAATCATCCCAAGCCCGATGGCCTTGAGAAATCCATTCAAAAGGCCGTACTGCTGGTTATAGATAAAAGACCAGAGAATGGCTATGGCAACTGGGTTTATGATTGAAGGAAAGTATATAAGCCCGCGCATGAACTTTTTTCCCTTCAGATCGGTTGAAATCATTCCACTGAGAAAAAACGCAATCCCGAACGTCAAAGCACCACCAAAGAAAATGATGCCAAACGTGTTGGCCATCACCACCTTCCAAAAATGCTGATCCGAAAAAAGCTCTGTAAAATTTCCCAGTCCAATAAACTGCATGTTCGCAGTAAAACCATTCCAGTCAAACAGGCTAACATAGAAGGCCCTCAATGCCGGATAGAGAAACAGCAATAGGTATAACATCAAAGCTGGGCTTAGGAAGAGAATAATCATCCTGGTGTTCTTACGTTTCAATCACAACCTCCTTTAGGCTGATGATCTAAGTATAAAAGCGTAAATTCATATCCCACAAGTATCAATATAGTGCATTTTTTTCTCTCTTATTACCAAAGCTCCTACCAAAAGGTATGACTCAGTGTGATACCCTGCATAGAAGAGGGTGTAAACAGCCCCTAAACCAGAGAGATATCATGGTGCGGTATCATTGAAAATCCGCCTTTACCGATCGAAGTTCTCCCCCTACCATATAGATAAAGAATTAAGAGAGGAGCATCAGATGATTCGCATACAGGCAAGTGTCTCAAAAGGCTGGCTCAACAGAGAAGCCGGAATGAAGTTCAATGAAACATACTATTTCAATCCTATGGAACGGAGAGAGCAGGACCTGGAAATTGCGAAATTTCTTGATGAACGCTTCCCGAGATATAGGCTTTTCAATCTTGAATCAAACCTGGTGGCGCTTGAATACTACTCTCCACATCACCTGATGGTGGGAGCAATTCAGCCGAACTTGATTCTTGGAATGTTGCTTGGAGCTGACTTTATCGCCTATCCTGACAGGGATGCCGATATAAGTGAAAAGATACTGGCAGGGCTCAACTCCATTGCAGATCTGCCAACAGCTGAAAAACTGCTGCAACACCCTCTGATCACCCGGTGGCATAGCGAAATCATCAACTTTCGCCGGAGTGGAGAGCCCTCCGTCATTCCACCATTCTTCTGGGATACCAGCGGCAGGGTGAGTATTCATGGAGCCCTTACCAGTGCTCTGAAGTTTTTTGGAGAGGATCTGTTTTTCAAAATTTACGATGACCCTGATTTCATCAATGAATTCTTCGTGTGGTATGAGGATGTGAACCGGGCATTGGTGCATCATTTTGCAGAGGCTGCAGATCTTCCGGTACGAACGCTCCATATCGGTGAATGCTCAGGAACAATGCTAGGACCAGCCGAATATGAGGAATTCCTCATACCTTCGCTTAGGAGGTTTTCGGAAAAAATAGCTCCAGTCAGGCTCCACCATTGCGGAGATTGTACTCATCTCCTCCCCCTCATCGCCAAGAACACACAGCTAGCTGCTCTTGATACCGGTAACGGTACCCATGTCGCTGCAGTTCGTTCCCTGTTTGGGAATGAGTTCCAGCTTGACCTCATGCCTCCAGTCGAATTGTTTCTCGAGGGGGTCGATCCAGAAAAAATGAAATCTTGGCTTGAGCAGGTTCTTGAGGAGAACAGGGGGGGCAACCTTACTATAAACTACCATTTGGAACCCGGGTATGCTGAAGAGAACCATCTGATCCTTCATGATTTGCTGTATGATAAGAAGCTCCTGCAACCAGGACGAAGCCAATAACACTGCTCCTACTCAAAATACACCCCTATCCGGGCAGTACCTGAATAAGGGTGTATTTCGGGAGTTTGGAAAAACACCCAATGTTCATCCCTGATAGCATCCACTGGTCTGTTTCCCTGTACAGAAGGACTGACCTTGTGTTTGCCGATATCGGCAGGCTGTTATTTTGCACATGCGAGATTATTCGTATCCAGATGAAATCGCCTTTCTTTCCCCTACCCTATCGTATCTCTCACACAATCAAAAGCACTGCCCCATACCTCCCATCGAGACAGGCCTTCTCAATCCTTTTGTCAAAACGTTCCTTGAAGCTGCCGAAGGGGAATATTGTGCTCGATCCTACATAGGTGAAGCCTCCTGTGCAGGTATTCCGATAGAAGGTTTGCCTGTCCTCAACCGGCTCTAACCCAGCCACTCCTCGACTATTTCCATTGTGTCGAAGGGTCTGCTCTAAATCTACATGACCAGACACTACAAAAACCATATCGCAGTAGCAATGGGCCCCTCATAGAATGAAGGCTTCTGGGAAGGAGCATGAATGTCATGTTGCAATTGGGGCACCGTGGTAGTGCACAGGATATATAGGAGCTGGTTTGCATTGCCCTCAATTCTCAAAAAATACTATTATAGAGCTACATGAGTCCAGGAGGGGTCTCCCCCTCCTGGACACTGTTCATCAAAAAATCTTTCCAACTCTTCAGCTACCCCTATCGGCTCTTCCCGAGATAGGCAGCCCTGATATCCACATTCTCCAACAGCTCGCGCCCAGTGCCATGATTGGTTATCACCCCTGTCTCCATGACATAGCCCTGGTTGGCCGTCTTGAGAGCGACGTTGGCGTTCTGCTCGATGAGCAGGACGGTGACGCCCTCCTCGTTGATCTTGCGAATAATTGAAAAGATGTCCTTCACAACCAAGGGGGCGAGACCCAAGGAGGGCTCATCCATCATGATGACCTTGGGATTGGCCATGAGGGCACGCCCTACTGCCAGCATCTGCTGCTCGCCTCCGGAGAGGGTTCCGGCAAGCTGCCAATGCCGCTCCAACAGGCGGGGAAACAGTTCATAGACATGTTCAAGGGCCTGCTGCTCTCTCTTCCCGTCCTGAAGGTACCCACCTATCTTCAGGTTCTCCAGTGTGGTCAGGTTGGGGAATACCCTTCGGCCTTCGGGAACCAGGACAAGGCCCATCTCCACAATCTTGCGGGTGTCCATCCCGTTGATCTTCACCCCATCGTAGAAAATGGTGCCGCTGGTAAGGGGCACCAAGCCCATGATGGAACGCAAGGTGGTGGACTTACCGGCGCCATTGGCGCCGATAAGGGTGACGATCTCGCGCTCGTTGACATCAAAGGAGATGCCGTTGAGGGCCACGATACCGCCATAACATACTTTCAGATCCCGTATTTCCAATAGACTCATGCTTCTTCAACTCCCAAATATGCCCTGATGACGGCAGGATCGTTCTGAACCTCTGTTGCGGTTCCCTGTGCAATGGTCTTGCCATAGTCGAGCACATAGATTTTGTCAGATATGTCCATGACCAGGTTCATATGGTGCTCGATGAGGAATATGGTAAGGGAGAAGGAATCCTTGATCTCCTGGATGAAGAGCGCGAGCTCCTCAGTCTCCTTGGGGTTCATTCCTGCCGCCGGTTCATCTAACAAAAGAAGCTTGGGCCCTGTTGCCAGAGCCCTGGCGATCTCAAGCTTGCGTTGCTTGCCATAGGGAAGGGAAGAGGCCTTCTCGTCCCTGTGCATATGCAGGTCGACGGTGTGCAGAAGCTTGTCAGCCTCCTGGTTCATCATCAGTTCCTCTGCGGCATTGAGCTTGAAGGTCGAACGCAACATGCCTGCCTTGATATGGCAGTGCCTGGCGATCAGGACGTTCTCAAACACAGACAGGTCCTTGAACAGCCGGATGTTCTGAAAGGTCCTTGCCATGCCAAGGCGCGTAATCTTGTCCGGGGTGTTGATGACCTGCCTTTCGTTCAAGGTCTTGTACGTCCCGTTGTAGATCTTCTTCATCTTCGATCGGGGATAGTTCTCCCCAATGACGTGACCGTCGAAGGTCACCCGCCCGTTGGTAGCCTGGTAGCCACCGGTTATGACATTGAAGGCAGTGGTCTTACCGGCCCCGTTGGGCCCGATAAGTGCTGTGATCTTCCCTTCGGGAATCTCTATGTTGAGGTCATCGACAGCAACGACACCACCAAACTGCATGGTTATATGCTCTGTCTTGAGGAGGATATTGCTCATGCTGCACCTCCGTTGGATTTTCTGGTTCGCCTGAAGCGTCCTAAGAGACGGTCCCAGCTGAATTCGGTGCTGCCCATCAACCCTTTGCGGTAGACAAGTACCACCACCATCAGGAGGATGGAGAATATGACCATCCTGAAGCCGGTCCTGAACAAGGGGACCTGCCAATCTCCGATGAAGAGCGGCTGGTCAAAGAACCTCAACCACCACTCCTTTGCTGCAGTTACCAGGAAGGCACTGAGAATACTGCCTGTGACACTGCCGATGCCCCCGATGACCACAATGAGCAGGATGTCGTACGTCAGGGTGATGGAGAAGGTCTTGGCCTCGATGGAACGCATGTACATCGCCAGGAGCCCACCGGCGATGGCGGAGAAGAAAGAACTCACCACAAAGCTCATGGACTTGTGCTTGAACAGGTTGATGCCCATCGCCTCTGCGGCTATCTCATCCTCACGGATGGCCTTGAAGGCCCTTCCGTAGGAGGAGTTTATCAACAGCAGGATAAAGACTATGCACAAGGTTACCACAATGAAGGGTGTCAGCAAGGAGGGTATCAGGCCCCAGGCCATCTCAGGAAAGTTGGGGATCTTGTTCAGGCCGTAGGAGCCGTTGGTGACCCGGTCGAACTGGGGGGAGGAGAAGATGGCACGCACAATCTCCGAGAGCCCCAAGGTGGCTATGGCCAGGTAGTCGCTCTTCAGCCTGAGGACCGCAACACCTACAATGGCTGCAATACCAGCGGCAAGCAAGCCTCCAAGCAGCAGGGCGATAAAGGGAAAGACACTCTGCACAAAGGCAGGGGACTCGGCTACCATCATCTTCAGCGCCCTGATGCCGGGGTGCACCCCATTCATATAGTAGACACCATCAAGGCTCTTGACCGGGATGATGAGGATGGCGGTGGTATAGGCACCGATGGACATGAAGCCCGCCTGCCCTAGGCTGAACAGCCCGGTAAAGCCATTGAGCAGGTTCATGGAGACAGCTACAAGGGCAAAGATGACGCCCTTCTGCAGCACTGATACAAGCATGCCGTGCTGGAGGCGGTTGGCGCTCAGCCAGTAGAGGAAGACGACAAGCAAGGCGAAAGTTATGGTGGTTAGGAGGGTATTTCGTTTAATCTTCATGGCTACACTTTCTCCACATTCTTCTCACCGAAGAGGCCTGTCGGTTTCACAAGCAACATTATTATCAGCAGGAGAAAGGTAAAGGCATCGGAGAAGGTCGAATAGCCAAGGGCTATGAGCAGCGTCTCTACGATGCCGATGAAAAAACCTCCCACCACAGCACCTGGGATGTTGCCGATGCCTCCGAAGACTGCGGCAACAAAACACTTCAAGCCGGGCAGGGTCCCTGAGAAGGGGGTGACCGACATGCGGTCGGTGAAGTAGAGGATCGATCCTATGCCAGCGAGCAGGGACCCGATGGCAAAGGTGACCGAAACGATGCGGTCGATGTTTATGCCCATCAGCTTGGCAGTCTCGAAGTCCTTGCTGACAGCGCGCATGGCCATGCCGGTCTTGGTCTTGTTGACCAGGATCATCAGGATGACAACCAGCACGATGGTAAGGATGGGGGTAAGTAGCGTGACAAAGGAAGCGCTGAGCTCCCCTATGCGGAAGATCCTCTTGAGATAGGGCAGTTCGGGATAGCCACGGGGAATTGCAGTAAAGACGTAGGTGGACAGGTTCTGCAAGAGGTAGGAGACACCGATGGCGCTTATCATGATGGACATGCGGGGTGCGTTGCGAAGCGGCTTGTAGGCAAACTTCTCTATACCTATCCCCATCACCGTGGTGACAACCAAGGTGATGATGATGGCCACAGGCCAGGGGAAGCTGGCAAGAGCGAAGATCATGAAATAGCCGGCCATCATGAAGATGTCTCCATGGGCAAAGTTGATCAGACGCAGGATGCCGTACACCAGCGTGTAGCCGATGGCGATCAGGGCGTAGGCTCCTCCTAGGGAAATTCCTGTCAGGCAGTGCTGCAGGATGGTTGTCATACTCATCAGAAGTTCTCCATATCCGAACTTGGTGTTCTCAATAGAGGAGAACGGTTCGCTTTTCGATGGGGTTAGGGCCAAGGTGATAGTAGCATGGGTTTGGCCAGGGGGACAATCAAGAAAAGAGAGATTACCAGATCAACAGAAAAGAACGAACAAATAAAATAGAAAGATAGCGGTAACCAACTCTCTTGCGCCCTACACTACCAACCTGACAGATCAGGAACAAGCTAAACACAGAAACAGGTACCTAAAAGAATTAGAACTCCACCCAAAATTGGGCAGAAGCCAGAGGGCAAGGATGTCGGGATGGTCGCCCATCCCGACACAACCTAGAACGATGATTTATAGAACACTGACGGTCTTCAGGAACTTGAACTGGCCGTCCTTGACTGTCTTGATGAATGCCATATCCTTGTCGGCATCACCGTTGGAATCAAAGGTAATCTTGCCTGTCACACCTTCAACAGAGACACCGGCAAGGGCATCGCGAATGGCAGGGCCCTTGGTGGAGTTAGCCTTTTCGATGGCCTTCAGGGCTGTGATGTAAGCATCGTAGCCAAGGGCGGAAACTGCTGGGATGATCTGGTCCTGCTTGTTCTGCACCAGGTAAGGCTTGAAGCCCTTGATGAAGGAAGCGGCTTCTGCAGTGGCAGGGTCTGCATCGTCAAAGAATGTGGAAAGGACAATGCCTTCGGCACTTATGCCGGCATTCTCGATGATGGAGGAGTTTTCCCATGTATCACCAGCCATGATCTTGGCCTTGATGCCAAGTTCACGGGCCTGCTTGATGATAAGAGGGGCCGTGGCGATGGATGACGGGGCAAAGATCACATCGGGGTTGGCTGCCTTGATGTTGGTCAGGATGGACTTGAAGTCTGTGGTGTTGGTCTGGAAACGCTGTTCGCTGACCACGTCCCCACCAAGGTCCTTGAAAGCCTTGCTAAAGAAGTTGCCAAGACCTGAGGAATAGTCATCCCCAAGCTGGGTTATGACAGCGGCCTTCTTTGCACCTTCCTGCCAAGCATAGTTGGCCATGACCGTTCCCTGGAAAGGATCGAGGAAACAGACGCGGAAGTAGTAGTCATTACTCTGGGTAACCTGGGGGTTGGTGCAGGATGCCCCGATGGCTGGGATCTTGTTATCAAGGAAGATGTCACCAGCTGCGATGGACACACCAGAACCGTAGGAGCCGATAATGACAGAAGCACCGCTGGAGATGAGACTCTGTGCAGCAGTGACAGCTTCGGTCTTGTCGCTCTTGTTGTCGGCTTCGACGAGCCTTACATTGTACGTCTCACCGTTGATCTGCACAGTGGGGTACACGACGTTGGCATACCTGATGCCCAAGACTTCCTGGTATCCCCCACCACCGTTCTCACCGGTAAGAGGCTGGAATACACCAATAACAACTTCCTTTACACCACCTTTGGCTTCGCTGCTACCACCAGCGAACACCACAGATCCAAAAAGAAGTATGACTAACAAGATAACAGTCAGTTTCTTCATACAAGTCCTCCAATTACAATTGATGCACTCATTATTGCCTACTAAATCCCTGTGACACAAGAAAAATATGAAAAAAGATGGGAAAAATGTGGATATACCTCAAAACAAGGCGTACCATAGGGCTTTATCAGCCCAGAAAGCCACATACAACCAGAATTCGGACCAAAAGAGAACAACCATGCCCTTCCCCATATATAATAAGGAAGAAGAAACCCCATACCCTGCATATTCTTGCAAACACGGCTGCTCTCATGCAACGCTTATACACTACTTCTCACGGAACTCTCCTAAAAGACAAGAAATATCAATGTAACCCAAAGCATGAAAACCTCACTTGGCAAGTAAAACACCTATACTTCTATAATGTGTTGTCACAAGCCAAATCAGATAAATATTATTAATTCAATACATTATATAATTTTATAAATATTTATTAAATAATTATACTTTTTATCCATTTTTTTATTTTTTGTATTGACATAAGTCTCTTTAATCCGTATTATACAGGTGTGCTCAGGGAAAAGGGTACATTAAAACAAAATTGACGACGCGGAAGCAAAAGGGCTTCCAAAAGGAAAACAACATGAAAAAGACAATTGCTATTCTACTGGTTCTCATACTTGCCGGATTTGGCCTGTTTGCAACAGGTGTTGATGGCTCGGTATTAGATAATAAGGCAACAATCAAACTGACCACCGCAGTAACCGGACGTGCACTGTTTGGCGTTTCAGAATCCAAGCTGGGCGATGGTAAGTTTGCCGACTGGGAAACTTTTACCAATGCAGTAGCAGACAATATAACAACTGCGATTGCAGATATTGACACACTGAAAGAAAAGCAAACCATCGGGTGGCTTTCTGGATTTAACAATACGGACAGTATGGTATACCTTTCAGCATCAGCTACCAACCTGACAAGGACGGGAGCGGTTGCTACTGACCCATCGATCGAGCTTGAGCTTAATGTTGACACTGCCGTAGCAGGAGCAAGCATACAGCTTCCAGGCGCCACAGGTGGCGTACGAGGCAAACTTGATAGCCTCAAGATCAGAGTCAAGGGTAATGAAGAGCAAATTGGTCTTGCACCAGTTGGAACGTATACAGCTACCATCACCTTCACCGTAGTCGGCAGCTAATATCACAACCCATAACTATAAAAGGAAAACCTCCGCATGGAGGTTTTTCTTTTGCCCAGAGGCATCAATATTGCACATCTCCGATTAGCCGCATATTCCAAAACCTGCATCTTTGCCTGTACCAAGGCCATATCCTACTCAGCACACACCATCTTCCAGGCCTTGACTACCCCCAAGGGACAAGCAGGACCATCCTCCTGAACTGCATCAAACCAGCCTATCCTATCCTTTACCCACATGCCATCGTACACCAGGTAATACTTCAGTTCGATCACAGGCGTCTGGAAATTCTTTATCCCAAACATATAGCATAAGTATGCTTATGCATATAATACACCTCATCAAAACAATATTCACAAAACCTCATTTTTGTTCATAAACATATAACAACAACAGGACCTGACATAAGAGATCAGGTTAGTAATAATATTTATTTCTCTTAATAGGATAGAATTATGTTTTTTTTCAGATAATTTATTATAAAAGAATGTTGAATAACAACTTGGTCTTGACATAAGTCTCTTTAATTACTATCATACGGATGTACTTCGGAAAAAAGTATAGAACTTGCACGGAAGCCAAGACTTCCCATAGGAATTACCATGAAAAAGATACTACTTGCCGCACTTATACTGCTTATCACAACATCCACCCTGTTTGCCGCCACCACGGACAACTTCATCGTTACAACCGTTGTAGGAAACGTAGACCTGATGACCGTCTCAACCACTGAATATACCGGAACCACCGTCGACACCTTTGGAAAACTCACCCCCTTCACAAAACTGGTGATCACCTCCGGAGGAACCCAGACCGTCAACGCATGGCTCTCCACCCTATCCAACAACAGGGACGGATTCAGCGTAAGCATGATGGCCTCAGCGATGAAGAGCTCAGTTGCCGGCAACGAGAATGCCTACATCAACTATACCGTCAGCTGCAACACCGTCTCTGTGACCACCAAAGACGGATCGGTAGTCAGCTCAACAAAACCCGTTGTAGCCTACCCCTCCCTTTCCAAGGTTACCTCGACCTCCAACAAGATAGACCTCACGGTGGACCAGGACAGCTTCGACAAAGCGCTCTCCGGCTCCTACACAGGAACCGTAACCTTCGTCTACACTGCCAACTGATCCATACACACCCCGGACACATACAAGGCCTCCCACGTAAACTGGTACCTATAAAATGGACAGTTGAATAAAAAGGGCCCCCTTCTAAAAAGTAGACTCTGTCCACCACAGGGTCTACTTTTTCTTTATACTGATGCTGTCCTATGAATGGGAGGCATCATGTCTAGAGATGGTTTTACAGAGGATCAGCTTTCAAGATTGCAACAGAACCCCTATGTTGTGAGTGCCTCAAAGGGCAGAATCAAATTCTCAAAGTCCTTGCATGTCATGGTTATCAAAAAAATTGCTGAGGGAGAAAGCCTTTCGACCATTCTGCTTGACGTAGGCATCGACGCACATTGGCTGAGTAAGGACCAAAAGAAGAAACTCAGAGAATCAGGTATTGATTCAGGCTACAAGTATCTAACAGAAGAACAACAGCTAACCCTCTCAAAGAACAAGTATATCTCCAGGGTTTCAGAGAAATCCATATCCTATACAGACGAGTTCTATAACGAACTCGCGAAAGAATATGCACAAGGGAAAAATGTGCATGATATTCTTGTAAGCTTGGGCATCGACCCTGCTGTCCTTGGAAAAAAGCGGAGGCAGGGTATAGTTATATGCATGAAACGATACCAGGCAAGAGCCGGCAATGACGGAGAACTCCACAAATTGCCGATGGGACCTCCCAAGCCCTCTAATAAGGTTGAAGAAATAAGAACGATCGAGGAAGAGATCGTATATCTCAGGCAGCAAATTACATATCTGAAGCAGGAAAACGAGTTCAAAAAAAAACGACTTAAGCGACGAGAGGCACAAGGGGAAATAGAGGTCATCCCATCCGAAAAATATGTGCTCATACAACAGTCCACCCACTGAGGCCTCCAAGCGGAGGCCTCAGATTCGTCCCTTACCCACCGGAGAAGCATGACCGCACCGGTTCCAGAAACAAAGCACCTTCTTCAAGATTGCCCACTCCTTACAAAGAAAAGTTGCCTTTTGGACACTATTACAGTGAAACTGGAGCGAAATTCTAAAAACCCTACTACAAAAATCAAAAACATCCGTCAAACCTATGTCATATATATATAACATATCTGGCTATATTAATAAGGTAACCAGGAGGTGCATGTTTTCCCTTTTCTTACAACTGTAACCCTTTCCGTTGGAATGTCATAGGTATGTTTATGCAAATTGTGTATTAATTATATATAATATATATATTTATTTATTTACTTTAATCAATTAGAAAGTTTTAATATTTTTTTTATAACAGGTATTGACATAAGTCTTCTTAATCTGTATTATGCAGATGTGCTTAGGAAAAAGCATTGAAACAACAACTTGTACAGGAGCAATGCTTCATAAAGGAAAACACTATGAAAAAGACTTTTTTTGCAACCCTACTGATTCTGATCATCGCAACCACCAGCGCCTTTGCCGTGAAGGACTCTTTCGATGTGACAACTAAAATCGAAGGGATTGGACTTATGAAGGTTTCTGCACTTGAAATCAAGGACAGTACAGCTCAAGCCTATGCTGATGCTAAAGAATTTGGCAACCTTGGCATTTCAACCAGTGGCGATCAGAGCTTCTTTGCATACCTGACCACCCTTTCCAACAATCGTTCAGGCTTTGAAGTCACCATGCTTGCTACACCCATGACAAGCACCGTAGGTTCCGCCACTTCCTATATCGACTACACAGTTGAATGTGGACTTGATAAAATCACTACAGCTGGAGCTACTACCACAACGACCGCTGTCAAAATCATCGATGTAGATTCCTTGGCTGCTCTCACCGGCGATTCACAGCAGATAAGGCTCAGCGTTGACAAGACTACCTTCGATGCAGCAGTATCCGGCGAATATGTTGGAACAGTGACCTTCAACTACAAAGCTACCTAATACAAGGCAACGCACCATACACGATTGTCTGTCCACAGAGGCCTCCACCCGGAGGCCTTTGCTCTGTCCATTGACCAAGGTCGCATTCTTGGTCTAGCATATGCATGCTGGTTCTGGAAAAACGGAATGGGGTGTGAATCCCCGACGGTCCCGCCACTGTAATCGATGCTGAACACAGATGATGCCATTGTCCGCTTGGATGAGAAGGCCTGTCAGTAAGAAGAATCGTAAGTCAGGAGACGTTTTCAGATTGAATTCTTCGTGGAAAAAGAGACAGCACCCTAGCTATACCTATAGGCATGCCCTACCTCCACGAAGAAGAAGCACATCTTTTCTTTTGGAGGCCCTTCATGAAGAAGCGCGGAATCTTCTCCCTGGTCGTATTGCTTGCCCTCTCTACTCTCTTTGCAGCACAAACCACCACCACTGACATCGGAACTGCCTACGAACTCGTCATATCAGACGTAGCATTCGCACAAGCAGAAACAAACAACTCATCTTCTGTCTCTATTATCACTAGAAAACAGATAGAGGCATACAATGCACAATCAACTGGGGAACTAGTTAACAAAGCAATAGGAACATCCTTCAACTCCTATGGAGCTTTGGGTGCTGCGCAAACAGTAGTCATACGTGGAGCAAGTTCATCCAAGAACCTAGTCTTCCTTGATGGAGTCCTTCTTTCCTCAGCTCATGACGGATCGGTAGACCTCTCCATCATCCCTGTCAGCACCATCGAGCGCATTGAAATAGTCAAAAGCGGATCAGGGAACCTTGGAAGAACCAATGCCATTGGTGGTATGGTAAACATCATCACCAAACAGGGAACAGCAACAGAGACACCCTTCTCCATCACTGTTGAAAACGGATCATTCCTTCCTGAAGCTTATGGTACTTCTGATACACGTAACTGGTTATCACTCGTCGATAGCCAGAAAGTTGATGTACTATTTGCCAATACCCTCGCGGGTACCAACCTTGTTGCCAATGTCGGTGGGGTTGTTGCTCAGAATGCCTATACCTACACAGACGCCACCACAGTCAAGGCACTCAGAGACAATGCTGGGATGTATTCAGTCCACGGCGGTATCAACGCAAGCAGGGGCTTTGGAGAAAATGTAGAGGTATCTTCAAAAAACCTAGCCAACTACAAGCACTACAACTCACCCGGCAGTTACACGTGGGGTCTTACTCCTGATGAATACCAGGATGATATGCTCTTAAGCACAAATAACAGTATTACCCTGTCCGACTTTGGGAAAACCCTAGACAGTGTGAAAGCTGAACTCAATTACACCTATGGCAGAACCTTCTTCCACGGGACTTGGGGTGATAGCACTCACAATAAGGATAAGGGAAACTTCCTAATCGAAGGAGCCTGGGATTTTGGTGAAGCATACAGTGTAGTCACTGGCGCTGACGTTGCATTCGACAATGTGGACAGCACTGATGTTGGCAAAAACTTTCGCTTCAACCCAGCCCTGTATGCCAATGCAAGCATCTATCTGCTTGAAGGCGTGCTTTCCTTACACCCAAGTGTCAGCCTAGCCTACCTCAGCGACATGGAAGCGCTATCTCCCAACGCTTCATTTGGAGCCATTTACAACCTCGGCGAGAATACCGCACTGAAAGCTAATGCAAGTTATGCAGAAAGGACACCTACCTTCAGTGAACTTTACTGGCCAGGTATGAGTAACAGCAATCTAAAGACAGAAAAAGGACTACAAGGAGATTTTGGCTTCAGCACAAAACTGAGCGCTATAGCCTATGAAGGGACTCTGTTTGCTAGAAATATTTACAACGCAATTATGAATGATAGTCTATGGGTACCTCAAAATATTGGCCACAGTGTGTACTTTGGTACAGAGCAAGCTATCACGCTGAATCTGACTGATATGTTTGCCCTCTCTGCCAGCTATCTGTACAACAAGAGCTTCGATCTTTCTAATGGTAATACATTCGATGACAATGAAGAAGTTAACTATGTACGCAACCACACTGCAAAAGCTTCAGCCTCCTTTGCATACAACATTTTCGATGCAGTAATCAGTGGCGAATATCTAGGAAAATATCGAGTTACAACAACTGAATATGATCCTACTTTCGTTCTTAACCTAAGTGTGAATGCACAAGTCACTGAAGCTCTTAAAGTCTATGTTGCATTGGACAACCTGCTCAATGCTTCCTATGAACTACAAAGTGGGTATCCCATGCCCGGCACCAAGATCCGCCTTGGCGGAAACCTGAAGTTCTAGCATGAAGACAGAGAATCTCTATTCACTCATGCAAAAGGGGGGAGCGGTCATGTGGCCGCTCTATGCCCTTTTGGTCATAACGGTGGTCATAGCACTGGAAAGGAGCATTACCTTCCTCCTGCTTTGGAAACGAGGCGAAAGAGTTCCCCTTAAGAAGTTGGAAGCGCCCCTTTCAGTGCTTGACCTCGTGGCTATGATCAGCCCCGTGTTAGGATTCCTTGGAACCGTAACCGGGATGATCAATGCCTTCAAAAGTGTATCGGAAGCAGTATCGGTACAACTGCAGGTCGTAGCCTCCGGTCTCTATGAAGCCCTCTTCACCACAGCCTTCGGCCTCATCATCTCCATCATTGCAACGATACTAGGGTTTCTCTTAGACATGGCAGCAGGAGCCTTATGCGAAAAAGACGAGACCTAGGACAGCCTAGCGACATTGCCTTTCTCCTCATCATCTTCTTCCTGCTGCTCGCAGGCATCAACACCACACAGAGCATTGATCTACGTACAAGCACTAGTAAAGAGACAATGAAGGAGACTGTAATCCTCAAAGCCCTGCTTACCCAACAAGGGACCATACTGCTTGATGATAGTGCATATACTCCCTTTGAGTTCGCCATACAACTAACACCCAACACGACTCTCCACCTGCAAGTGGAGGGGGAGACCTCCTGGCAGCAGGTGGTCGATCTTCTCTCCCTCACTGAGCAGAGACAGATTGCAGGGCTGTCTTTAACAATGGCTAATGACAGCAGTGAAGGAACACCTCTAAAGCAGGAAAGGGAGATGGCCCTATGAGAAAGAAACGCTCCCCTGCCCCCACTGCCATGACTGACATAGCATTCTTACTGTTGCTCTTCTTTCTCATCCTGGCCATCTCCACCCATGTCCTTCCCATACCCCTCACTCCTGCACAGAGTGATAGCTCTGCAACAACAGATGAGCCTCCACATCTTCTCCTGGTCAGCCCCAATGGGGATCTGTACTACCAAGGAAATCCAACGAGTCTCGATCAATTGCCTGAAACTGAAGAATTTTCCCTCCTAGCGGACAAGGACACCCCGTTCAAAAAAATTGCTCCCATTATCAAGGCCCTGCAAGAAAAGGGAATCACTACCCTCCACTGCGTTGTGGAGCAAAGCCAATGAACATCCTCAGAACGTCACTGATAACAATTCTAGTCATAGCAGCTTCCTTAGCTGCCCTTCTCATTCCCCTCAACATGGCTGCGGCTGCGGAACAGCCCCAAAGGGCAACAGGAGCGACAATCTCCCTTGTCGACAGTCTCCCCTCAGCAAAGGCGAGCATCCCCTCTATTCCAGAACAACCGAAAACAACAACAGCAAAGACAGAGGTTATAAAGCCTCCTGTTTCTATACCTTCACCCGCCGTAGAAGAGCTTCTTCCTAGTTCAGACAAGGGTATCGGTTCTGTTGAGGTTGATCCTGAACCTACTTCTAAACCATCAACAGAACAAGATCCCCTTATGCAGGAAGAACCTATTCTAGATTCAGAAGTTGAACCTACTCCCTCTTCTCTTGATGAATCGCCCTCAACAGACTCATCTGTAGCTTCTGCCGCTGCTTCTGCTGTTTCTTCTGATCCCCGTCCCTCCCTTGTCGATGGGTACTATGAGGCAACAAGCATTGACCAAGGCCCAATCTTCGATAGAACTGTTCTGGCATCAAAGATTAAATATCCAGCCCTTGCGAAACGGCAAGGGATAGAGGGAGTTGTTCTGTTACGATTGTTTATCTCTTCTTCTGGAAAGGTGGAACGAATTGAGGTGGAAGAAGATCCAGGCTATGGCTTAGCCCAAGCTGCTGTCAAGGCTTTTACTGGTTTAAAAGGTAAGCCAGCTATCTTTGATGGCAAGGCGGTACCGGTCATGCTTCGATACCCGGTACGGTTTATCCTCAAGTAAGAGTTATTCTCATTGTTTTAGAAGCGCTACCACCGGATAATGATCCTACGATAAACACAAAAGTAGAACCATAAATCAGTTCATTTTTTTGACACGGTAGCTTTCAATTTCAGAGTTTCAGCCTTGAACGTTCCGAGATCTACCGAAGCAGGCACTTTCACCTTCAGCTCATGATAGAAATCCCTGACCTGCTTGTTCGGCACTTCAACAATCACCGTCCCATCCTTCTTCTTT
>JAVERP010000085.1:0-7159 GCA_034007055.1 Sphaerochaeta sp. | reverse complement strand
ATGCTGCCTTTGATAACGCGATGGAAATAATCCTCTATATGTTCGTTGACAAGATTTGTCAGTCAGAACCCCACCTCCAGCAAAAGCTATATATGATGGCCGACCTTTTCATCGATGACCTACCCGATTTGATGAAAAATCAACTGAAAAAATGCTCATGATACAAGTGCGAAGTTTGAGTATATGACTATGTAGATGGGGAGAACAAGCAGTTGTTGAATATGTATAAGAAGAGGCAGGTAGGTTATAGGGCATTGGGGTATAGGGAGAGAGAAGAGCTAGAGGATTCTTTTGATAGGGGGAATGAGGGATAGGAGGGAGGGGGTGTAGGGGGGGGATGGGTTTGTTGATAGGGGGGAGTTGGGAGAGATAGGTAAGGGTTAAGGGGATTGAGAGAGGTTGAGTATGGGATATAGGAGAGAATGTGGATGTTGGATGTTGAGGGTGCTGAGTTGTGGTGATAGGGAGAATTTAGGGAGGGTTGGAGGGGAAGGTCTTCCCCTACGCCTCTATTGGCTTTTCACCTCCCCTGGTTCTGCTGCCCTACGGTACGCAGGGGGAGGTGGCCAATGCGAGGCTACCCCTTCGGGAGATGCATTTCTCTTCATCTTCACATTGGAGGGCGATGACAGGAGAAAGGGAGTGGAGAGGTGGTTAATCAGGCTTAGAGAAATGGACAATGAAAAGGTCTTTACGTTAGGGAATCTGTCAAGGCTATGGCTGGGTGCAAGACAAGGTAATTCATTCCATTAGAATTTTTTAATGTGGGTTCTTTGGAGGTGCGATCCGATTTTGATTTATAAAAACCTTTCAGGAACACCCTCCAAAGGGAAGGTATAATTGCGTACTTGGCACAACCAAAAGACCCATTTATTGTAGGAGAGCGGTACGTTGACTTGAGCAAAGGGATGGCAAATGTGAGGTTCACAACCATTCCCGACGGTTTCAAACTGCTCAGGGCACCGACCAAACAGCAAAAAGAAATGTATGCGACCTTTGGACACAACCTAGTAGAAGATGGGAAAAATGTATAGATACAGTCAGAATGAACTAAGCTGTATGCTGTAAAATAGTGCGGATTTTTGGATATAAGCAATCATTGACTTAAATGTGCCGCAGATCAAGAACGTGGGCGACGCCACATATACCCTGTTTTCTGCTGTATCTTCATCAAAATCTACTGTATGGGAAATAGATCTCTCCTTTTTCAGAAGCATTACGCCTTTTCCTAAAAAGC
This sequence comes from Sphaerochaeta sp., assembly GCA_034007055.1. GTDB lineage: Bacteria > Spirochaetota > Spirochaetia > Sphaerochaetales > Sphaerochaetaceae > Sphaerochaeta. Next base: position 5,922 of record JAVERP010000085.1, on the reverse strand, counting down.
ATATCCTTTAAACTAATCCTGTTATCTAAGACTGCCATTAAGTCAGTACCATCCATTAATATCATTGACTTTATGACTGGCGAATCAACGGTTGTACTCTCTTCAGAATATCCGTTTATAGAAACAAATAATCCTAAAGTTAGTTTAAATTTCCCAGCAATTTTTCCTCCAAAATTATATAAGTCACAGGCTTTAATCGGTTCTTTCTGCCATTTAGCTTCTAATAAATAATCTTGATTATCAAATGTAAATGCACCATCAATCTGTTCTCCAACAACTTTGAATGATTTTTTTGGATCAAGTTCAAATGCAAGGAATATGGTATTTAAAAACTTTTCGAATAAATAGCCTCGTTTTTGGGTATTTTCTTCTAAAGAAAGTTCAAAAAAATCATTCCTTAATTCTACAATTTTTTGCTGACTATTTAGCTTTTCTGCAATCATTGATTGGTATGCAGTTTTACTTTTTTCAGAACGTTCTTTCTCTTCTTTTAACGTAAAATACCCATGAGCATGAGTTCGAAGAGCACTTACAGAATCTACAGCCTTTTTAATTTTCGTTTCTGAATCTTCCCATTGATTTAAATGTGAAAAATCATCCATGTGCATTACAGCATCAAAAAGTTGTAAAAGATCTTCATTATAAATATCTAATCTATTAACCATTCTATCAACTAATTGGAAGGCACTCTCATTTTTTAAATTATTTTCCCAATCTATAGTTGCTATAATGCTCTTGTTTTCTATTGTATGATAGACAAAACTTCTTAAGTCTTTTTTACGCCAATAAATATGCGTTAATGCCTCTTTTAAAGCTAGAACAGAATTTGGAGAAAAAGTTTTCAATTTAAGAACCTCCCTTGATGAATCATTGCAGATAATATTTTATAAATATGCGAAGTTGCCCACAGGCCAATTTGGGTGGAGTGAAGCGTAACTGTATACTCGGTACTAGCCACCGTAATTTTATTACTATAAAGTATATCATTTTTTTTACAGCAGCAACTGTAATCTTTAGTAGCATCCCTACAGTTGTAAAACTGACCTCCTAATCTTGAAGTATTCCAACTCATAATACCACCACTAGGTATATTAATATCAAGAATGAGTTTTCACATTCCCAAGTTATACCAAATCCACTCTACTTTCACCCCCCTTCTTTGGACAACAAAGAGCCTCAGGAACCTCCAGAAAGAGCTTGGGCTCCAAGGATATCAGATAAGCCACGTCAAGGTTGGCGACCTTCTTAAGGTCCTGGGCTACAGCCTGCAGTTCAACCAGAAGGCGATCCAAGTCGGAGAGCCCCATGTGGACAGAGATGAGCCGTTTCTGTATATCAATGCCATGGCGAAGTCCTTCATGAAAGAGCTTCAGCCTGTAATTTCAGTGATACAGAGAAAAAAGAAATCATTGGGAACTTCAAGAGCAATGGAGTTGAGTATGCCCCGAAAGGGAATCCCATACCCGTGGATTTCCTACCCGGTACCTCGAACCATCAAATCACGTCCTAGATGCCTCATTTCAGTGGTTTTTGTGGAAAGTGTGGAAGTTGTACCTGGTACCGATAATTACATTGGACATATTGGATAAATGTAACAGTTATTGAAACATTCATCGTCTACAAACACGGAGTTATCTTCAAAATCAGTTTCCATTATCTCTTTAAGTTCATCCTCGTTGAATGTCATAGGTGTAACAAAAGGACAGGGTAATCTTGTACCATCTGTGTCGAAAAATATTGTGCCTGTTCCAATTCCACACCATTTTCTTTTAGGTCTATTTGGTTCCTGACACATATCAATTTGACGACCAAGCATCTGATCAACTATCAAAGAATCGTGATCAACATAAAAATTTACCAACTTCTTCAATTCAGGAATAATTGAGCGAACATACCGTTCATCACTCCAATCAAACTCACCTTCAAAAAGGTTTACCCCAGAAATTTCCTTAAATCCTAGATTGTGAATATAGATAACATTATCTGCAAAATTCTTGAGTGAATATTCAGATAATGTCATTTTTACACCTTGATTTGGCCATAACGTCAAAAAGAAATCAATATCAATTTGTTCATATGAATTACTTCGATTATGATTGTGTGTATCCGGCATTCCGTCTAGACTTAACCCCAAAACAAAGTTATTCTTTCTTTCAGTAAACCAAGCTTTCATCTCATCATTTAACAAAGAACCGTTTGTCGTTGCATAAAAGATATAAGATTCATTCGGATATTTATCATGAGTATATTTATACACTTTTCTAATTAATTCAAATTCAATTAATGGTTCTCCACCGATTAATGTGATTTCAACTCCATTCATGTCATCCGGAATATTGCTAAAAACCCAGTCAATACTTTTACATGCTGTCTCAAATGACATTCTATTATTTCCATCATGATTCTGATAACAATATATACAATCGAGATTACAGTTATGTGTTAAGCAAAGACTAGGAGAAAATCTGATTCCTTTTTTTATATCATTCATTTATTTAATCCCTTCTGTATAAAAAAAATTCGCTGTCTGCCAGTACTCTGGAAGACAGCTTTCACAAACCCACTAAAAACAAATATGTAGAATATCAGCTTCCTGAACCACTACAGCTTCTTCCGCAGTTTCCGGAACATCCTGTTTCACAACCGCCAGCGCATGACTGACCACAATTTCCTGAACATCCACATCCACTTGCATAATAAATCTCGCCAGCTAATGCAGGCAAATAATCTTGCTTCAAGATTTTTAATTTAGCAAGTATAGTCTCATTCAAAAGTCCCATATGTGTTTCTCCCTTTTGATATTATTAAATGACTTTAAGGTTAACACCTGAAAAATTGATTGTCAATTCTTTTATATGTAAATCCTTAAATTCAAAATTGTACTAATAGGCAGTAAATAACACTTTTAATATTTCTACTTGGTTAGCCACCCTATAAACAAAAAAACCCACATGATGGGAATTCTTTCCTAACATGGAGTCAAAAACTCTTTCTGCCTTTTGTTCAGCTATAGAGCTGCATGCTAACCTTATTCTTCCCATCATCCTAACAACAAGAGAGAGGTTATTGAATGGGGGCTATGTACCATCAGGTCTTTTTAGGGATGCTTGTCTGGGTTGTTCGATGCTTCTTGGCAGAAGACAAAGAAAAAACCAACGAAGAGATTGCTCCATGCTTGCTAGCCCCTTCCCACCAGTGAAGTCAAAGAGACTGGACGGCACTTGGTAGTGAACACGTTCCCACAAGGATGCATGTTCCCCCAAAACACCAAGAAACATCAATACGTCACCCCGTTTCCTTTGTGATCCTTCTGTTGTTTGGCAGCTTACTCAAGATGGTGCAAGCATTTGCAATCCTCCCTAGCCCACAGTATGCTTATTAGGAGGGAGGATAATCTTGATGGATTCCAAATCAAAGCTCATCATTGAACAGCTTATGCAGGAGAATCTTGAGCTCAAGGCTCTCCTGCGTAAGAGTGGGATAGTCTTTCCAGAGACAGATACAACCAGCAATATTCAGCAGGCCAATGAAAAGTCAGAAAACCAACAAACTGAGCTAAATCTTGGTCATAACCCCGTAAAAAACGATACTTCTAGTAAAACCAGAAATAAACCACCAACCCCTTTAGATAGCAAAAGCCCCCTGGTTTCCCAGGAGGCTTTATCATCGAAGAAGGTTTTGAGTGCTGAAGAAAGAATAGCTGTCTTTGCTTCGCTTTTTAGAGGTCGGAACATGTATGCCAGACGATGGGAGTCAGCTAAGAGTGGGAAGAAAGGGTACTCCCCTGCTTGTAGGAAAGAGGGTGTCTATGGGGTCTGTGATAAAAGAAAGACCAAATGCGGTGATTGTAAGCATCGTGATCTGATACCGCTTACCCATTCTGTATTGAGGGAGCACCTGCTTGGGAATATAACCATAGGAGTCTATCCCCTCCTTGATGACAACACCTGCTATTTCCTAGCCTGTGACTTTGACAAGGAAGGTTGGCTCTCTGATGCAAGGGGGTATGTTGCTACCTGTAGGGAACTAGGGATACCAGCCTTATCTGAGGTTTCTCGTTCTGGCAATGGAAGTCATGTTTGGATGCCTTGTTTGCCTTTTTGGGTCAGAAGCTGTACTTGCCAAGGAGGCAAGGGAGTTGGGTATGAGGGTCATCACCCTTACCTGTAATCGTATTCGACAACTATCATTGACCAGCTATGATCGTTTCTTTCCCAATCAGGATACCCTACCCTCAGGAGGGTTTGGTAATCTGATAGCCCTTCCTCTGCAGATGGTTCCCAGAAAACAAGGCTTTAGTGTCTTTGTTGATGATCAAGGGAATGCCTATGCTGATCAGTGGGCTTTGCTCAGTAATGTTGAGAAGTTAGATGCTGAAGGGGTACGGGTATTGCTAGAGAAGACCAAAGCCTCTGACCTTGATAGTGAACTTCCTCCTGTAGAAGAGGCTGTCACTGAGAGTGGTTCGAGCAAGCCTTGGGAGAGTAAACCCAAGGCTGATCAGAAGCTTACCTGTCCCCTTCCCTCCCAATTGACTGTAGTTATGGCCAATATGTTGTTCATAGAGAAGAAGGATCTCCCCCAACAATTGTTGAATCGTCTTATCAGGTTAGCGGCCTTCCAGAACCCTGAGTTCTATAAGGCCCAGGCTATGCGTCTTTCTGTATGGGATAAGCCACGATTCATATCGTGTGCAGAGAACTACGAGCAGTACGTAGGACTTCCCAGGGGTTGCCTAGAGGCTGTACAGGGCTTGCTGGAAAAGAATGGGATAGGTTGTGTGATTGATGACAAGAGGGGCTGTGGTGAGGCTATAGAGGTTTCCTTTACTGGGAAGTTACGGCCTGAGCAATCTGAAGCCCTTAAGGCTATGCTCCATTTTGATTGTGGGATATTGCATGCTCCCACGGCTTCTGGCAAAACCGTGATCGCTGCAGCTTTTATTGGTGAAAGGAAAGTGAGTACACTTATCCTTGTGCATAGGTCTGAGTTGAAGAAGCAGTGGGAAGAGAGGCTAAGGAACTTCTTGTCTCCTATAGAAGGCATCCTTGGGAAGAAAGGGAAGCTTTCGTACAAGATTGATGTCCTGCTATATCAGTCTTTGGTCAGGCAGGATGACAGAGAAGAAGTCCTTGATCGGTATGGGATGATTGTTGTAGATGAATGTCACCACTTGGGGGCATTCTCGTTTGAGTCACTTCTGAAGCAGGTAAAGGCCAAGTTTGTTGTTGGCCTTACTGCAACTCCCATTAGACGTGATGGGAGGCATCCTATAGTAACGATGCAACTAGGTCCTATACGGCATGTGGTGCAAAGGTCGAGCTTACCGGAGATGCATATGCTGGTCTTTTGTAAGAAGATCAGGGTGGTAAGCATCCCTGATGGTCTTCCTATTCAGGAGGTGTTCAAGCTTTTGGCTGGAGACAAAGAAAGAAACAGGTTGATAGCAGAGGATGTTAAAGAGGCTTGTGATGAGGGTAGGAATATCTTGGTGTTGTCACAGAGGTGTGATCATCTGGTTGCTTTGAGTGAGGAGTTGGAAGGTATAGGACAGGGTTGCTTTGTGTTGCATGGGAGGATGGGTAAGAAGAAGAGAAGAGAGGTGATGGTGGAGTTTGATGAGAAGGTGGGTCCTAGGGTCCTGCTTTCTACGGGGAGTCTTATTGGTGAGGGTTTTGATAAGGGTGTGTTGGATACGTTGTTCTTAGCTCTTCCTGTATCTTGGAGAGGTACCCTCTCCCAATATGCAGGAAGGCTTAATAGGGAGTATCCAGGTAAGGTTGAGGTACGGGTATATGACTATGTAGATGAAGATAACAAGCAGTTGTTGAATATGTATAAGAGAAGGCAGGTAGGATATAGGGCATTGGGGTATAGGGAGAGAGAAGAGCTAGAGGATTCTTTTGATAGGGGGGATTGAGG
>JAVERP010000035.1:0-42840 GCA_034007055.1 Sphaerochaeta sp. | reverse complement strand
TTGCCCTGAATCAATCCCGTTGGTCGACGGTATGCTTATCTATTCTCCTCCGGCTGCAGTTGGTAAAGCAAAGCCACCCAAGACTGAGAAGCCCAAGGGAAAACCGGGCAGGCCTCGTAAGAAAGCGCTCCCAGACCCATCTGTTGCTCCGAAGAAGCAGGGGCGTCCTAGGAAAAACCCTATGCCGGAGCAGAATGATGCTCCTAAATAACGTGGCAGACCATGAAAAAATCCGATGTAGACTCTATTATCAATACCTCTGGGTTGTGCTTAGAAGTTATACTCGTGAATTACAGCTTATGAAATTATGAGGATAACTTCATGATATATTTGTATATTGATCCATGATAAGGGGTCTCAATAATCAGATGTAAAATACAATAAAACCAGAAGATATTTTTCTTCTGGTTTTTCTTGATTAACGGCTAGGGGCAGTTCGTGTATTACACGGTGGCTACTGCCAAAGGCATTGCCAAAGGGACCCAGCTCGCATCGAGGGTGAACACCACATCAGCTTCGACCCAGGATGAGTAGGCTCTGAGGTCAAGCAGTATCTTGGTCCTCAAGGCATCAAGCTCGCGCAGCGTGCGCTCCTCCTTCAGGTAGAAGTATAGCGTGACCGAAAGGCTTCTTCCCTGCTGGATGGCGAACAGGGTGGACTTCTTGAAGCCCTCCCTCTTCACATGCCTCTTTGCAATATGTTCAAGCTCTTTCTGGATGGAGGAAGCAGGTGCGGCTCCCAAAAGCTCCCTGCTGCTTTGCAGGAGTTCCTTTACCAGCATGGGGGCGAGCCCGACGATGAAGAAGATCGTTACGATGGGGTCTATGTAGAGGGCAAGCTTGGCATAGCCGCGCTTGTTGGCGAAAAAGATCAGGATCATGGCGAGCACCGCCGCCAAACTGATTGCCGAGTCGATGAGCCACGAGCGTGCCTCGACGCGGAGGACTGGGGATTTCAGCCTTTTTGCCTGGACCGAGATCACCGCATAGACGATGAGACAGACCACCAGGGAAAGCACATTGATCTTGACTGCGATGGCGACATCGATGGCATACCCACCGGTAAGGATGGCATACAGGGCACTTGCTGCGATGCTGAAGGTCATGAGCAACATGACAGTTGAGCGTATGGCAATGAAGAAGGGCTCGAAGGCACTGTAGCCGAACTGGAACTTCCTGTTCTCCTTGCGGAACAGCAACAGGACGATTCCCCCTGATCCCAGGATGAACACGCTCTGTATCAACGAATAGAGCCCGTCAAACAGCATTGAATTGGAATGTGCCTTAAATGATGCAGCAACGCTCACTATGCCAAAAGCTAGGCACACTGCGGTTGTTACCCGTAAGAGGAGAAGTTCGGTCTTTTTGTTACTCATATCCCACTGCTCTACTGCATGGCGTTCATTCGCCTTTTGTAGGGATCGTAATCCTTACTACTGTCGTTTCTGTCCTACGCATAGGGCATGTGCACATTAGGGATGCACTTCTTCCGACAGGATGCATGTATAGTATGGAGTCATTTTACCACAATCACCTATATATGTGCAAGGGTGTACTTACAGATGACATTTTCTCCCTTATAGGTTCCCTAAGCAGAGATGATTCTTGGTTTCTTACACTTTTCTGGTATGTTTGTCTTGCCTTACATCAGTATAAAAAGTATCCTTATTGGTAATCTGTATCTTTATAGATTAGTATAGCCTTAATTTCCCTAAAGAGGTATCACATGAAACGCACTGTACAGGCCCTATCCATTCTCTCCTTGCTTATAATTCCCCTGTTGCTCTCTTCTTGCACCAAAACCCAGGAGGAGAGCCTGGTCCTTGATGAAATTGCTGCAGCCACCGACTACACCCAGGTCGTCTCCTCGGCTGTGCAGGTAAAGCAGGCAGCTTTGCGTGACCGGGTGCTCGGCAGCGGAACCATCCAGGGCCGACAGGAGGTAAGTGTAAAGGCCCGTGCCTCGGGCGTCATCAAGAGCATCGACTTCAACCTTGGATCCACACTGGAAAAGGACCAGGTGCTCCTGACCCTTGACGATACCATCGCGACGCTCAATGTCAGCCAGCTGGAAAATCAGTACAAGAACAGCCTCAAGGAGCTTGAAGCTAACAAACAGCTCTACGAAAGGGGGGCCATCTCCCTTGTCCAGCTTACCCAGACCCAAAGTAGTGTGGACGGCCTTGCAGCCCAGCTTGAGCAGGTGAAGAACAACCTGAACAACACCCAGATAAAGACCCCCATCGCAGGCAGCGTGGCTGAGAAGACCAGCCTTGTAGTCGGAGACCTCATCCAGGCTGGTCAGCAGATAGTGCGCGTTGTGGACCTCGAAAAGCTTCGCATCACGCTCCCTGTCGGGCAGAACCAGCTCTTCCTCATCAAGCAAGGGGCCCCTGCGGTCATAACCATCCGCACGCCGACTGAGACCATCGAGGCTGAAGGGGTAGTAAGCGCCATCAGCGCAGGCAGCGATACCCGTACAGGAAGCTGGTCAGTTCTTGTGGACTTCTCCAACCCCAGGCCATCACTGATAAAGGCCGGCATCTCGGCTCAGGTCACCATCTTCAACGAGGATGCACCCACCTACACGCTGGTGCCGAACTCTGCCATGGTCTACCGCGACGGCATCACCTCTGTCTATGTGGTGGAGGGCAGCAGTGCAAAAAAGGTCCGGGTAGAGGTTGTTGACCAGTATGGGGACCAGAGTGCTGTCACAAGCATGGAGAAGGGCATCTCCCTCACCGGTAAAAAGGTATTGGTAAGTGCCCTGTCACGTATTCTTGACGGAACCTCTGTCGTCACCCAAGAAACTTAGAATAAGGAACGTATTATGGAAAACCAGAAAGGATTCAGCATAGGCAGGTTCTCTGTAACCAAGCCGGTGCTGGTCAACATACTTATGATCACTGTCCTCACCTTGGGAATTCTGAGCCTGGTGCGCCTGCCTCAGGAGCAGTTTGCCGAGGTTCCCTTCTTCTGGGTCAATGTCATTGTCCCCTATCCCGGGGTAGGGGCTGAGGACCTTGAGTCCTCGGTCACCATCCCGGTGGAGAACGCATTCCAGGGGATGGACAAGCTGAAGAAGATCAGCTCCACCACCAGTGAAGGCCTCTCTGTGGTGAGGGTCGAGTTCGATGACGGTATCTCAAAGCAGGAGTTCAAGTCCCTCTACCAGGATGCCCAGACAAGGTTCAGCCAGGTGTCACTGCCTGAGGGGACCCTTAACCCCATAGTCGAAGATTTCTCCTCTGCTGACTTCTTGCCGGTCATTGAGGTGGTCATAAGCGGCAACCTCCCCTATGAGGAGCTTCGCGAACAGGCTGTCGAGCTCAAGAACAAGATCCTGAAGGTGCAGGATGTCTCTGATGTCGAGCTTCTTGGCCTTCCTGACCGCCAGATCATGGTGAACCTCGACAGCAGCCGCCTCATCGCCCTAGGGCTTACCGTCAATGAGGTCGTCAGGGCCATCACTGACCAGAACAGCGCTGTTCCCAGTGGTACCTTGAGCACCGACTCCAGGGAGTACCTGCTGCGTACGCTGGGTTCCATCAGGGAGGTCTCGGATTTCGGGTCGGTCATTGTCCGTCGTTCTGCAACGACAGAGGGTGTGGTACGCGTCAGTGATGTCGCGGAGGTTATCGATGGCTTCGATCCCGACTCCTCCCTTGCCCGGTTCAACGGCAACCCTTCGGTAAACCTCAGGGTGACCAAAGTCGTCAAGGGCAGTTCGGTCGCAGTGGTCCAAGGGGTCAATGCGATAGTAGAGGAGGCCAGGCTCAAGAATAACGGGGGGGCCAAGCTTACCCTGTTCAACGACTCCACCGTTCAGATAGCCTCCAGCCTCTCGGTCCTCTCCAGCAACGCCCTGATGGGCCTTGTCCTGCTGGTACTCATCCTGTGGCTTTTTATAGGCTTGCGCAACGCCCTCATAACTGCTTTGGGAATACCGGTTACCTTTGCCCTCACCTTTCTGGTGCTGGACCTCCTCGGGGAGACCATCAACACCAACACGCTCTTTGGCCTGGTGCTGGTTCTCGGCCTCATCGTCGACCATGCCATTGTCATCATCGAGAACTCCTACCGTCTCCAATCAAACGGGATGTTGCGCCATGATGCTGCGATCGAGGGGTCAAACCAGGTCATCTGGCCCGTAGTGGCGGCAACAGCCACCACCGTAGCCGCCTTCCTGCCCCTGATGCTCCTGCCCGGTACCATCGGCAAGTTCCTCAGGGTCATCCCCTTGACGGTCACCATCGCCCTCATTGTAAGTACCGGCGAAGCGTTGTTCTTCCTGCCCAGCCACTATGCCGAGTGGGGACCAAGGGATTCTTCCAAGCGTAAGAAGAAAAAGAAGGAGCCGGGGACATGGTTCAATCCTGTGCAGAAGGCATACCCCGTTCTTTTGGCCAAGCTGTATAGGTTCAAGGCTCTGGTGCTGTTCCTGGCCCTGGTCCTCACCCTCGCAGTCTTCTCTCTTGTTGGGTTCCTCAAGCAGGACCTGTTCTCAGCAGAGGACTACAGCTATTTCGACATAGAGATCATCACCCCTAGGGGCACCTCTCTGGACGAGACCAACCGGATCGTCAAAAAGTATGAGAAGGTCCTCCTGGATAAGGTGGGCAATGGGGAGATCCTTTCCATCAGCACCAAGATAGGGACCCTGGGAGGCGGGGAGGCCAACTCAACCAAGGCCCAGATAACCGTAGACCTCTCCGAGATGGATGAGGGAAGGACCCGGGGCATCAATGATGTCATCGACGAGGTGAAAAATGAGATCTACTATATCAGCGGTGCCGAGCAGGTCTTCATCCGCAAGGCGCAGAACGGACCTCCTACCGCCGATCCTTTGAGCTTCCGCTTCTCTGGTGATGACTACAAGCAGCTCATCGACTCCTCCAATGCCATCATCAACCTGCTCAACTCCGTTGAGGGGGTCAACAATGTGGAGAGTGATTTCATTGCAGGAAGCCCTGAACTGCGCATCAGGATCAATCAGGAGCGTGCCAGTGCCCTGGGGGTGAATGTGAAGAGTGTCGGCTCGTACATACGCGCACGCTTTGACAAGATCCCTGCAGGAGTTTTCTTTGAGAAGAACGAGCAGATAGATATTGTGGTCAGGTTCGCAAGCTCCGACTCCAAACGGTTTGAGAACCTTGAGCAGCTGCTCATCCCTACCGATGATGGAAGGCTCGTCCCCCTCTCCAGTGTCGCCACCATCGAGTTGGACAATTCGCTCGGCACGATCAGGCGGGTTGAGGGCAAGCGTGAGATAACGGTGACTGCCAATGCGCTGGACAGCGTTGACCTCAAGCAGGTCAACGAGCAGGTACAGAAACTTTGGCAGCAGAGCCTGGGCGAACGCTACCCTGATGTCGCCTTTATTGTCGGCGGTGAGTTCAGTGACTTTGGAAACCTGATATTTGATATCCTGAGGGTATTCGTCCTGGGGATATTCCTGATGTACCTCATCCTGGGAACCCAGTTCAACAGCTACAGCCAGCCCCTCCTGATCCTTTTTTCCGTGCCTTTTGCTTTTATCGGGGTTGTGCTCTATCTCTTTGTCTCCGGGACACCCCTTTCCACGACGGTCATCTACTCAGGAGTTGCCCTGGCAGGTATTGCAGTCAATGATGCGATCGTGCTGATAAGCTTCATCAACGAGTTGCGCGCCGAAGGCAAGGGTGTGAAGGAAGCGATACGAGAAGCGGCAGGGACAAGGCTCAGGCCCATCATACTTACCTCCCTTACCACCATTGTGGGCCTGTTGCCCACAGCAATCGGTGTCGGTGGGTATTCGGTGGTCTGGTCCCCAATGGCAAGTACCATCATCTTCGGCCTGATGTTCTCAACGCTGACCACCTTGTTCATCATCCCGATGCTGTACGGAACCATCTACGACAAGAAGAAAACAAGGAGTGCAACATGAGAAAGCACCTAGTACCATCAACCATCATAGTTTTGCTCGCCCTTGTCACCCCCCTTTCTGCCTCCTCCTACCCGACACTCACCGCCCGGTACGAACTGGGCGGCAGTGAGGTAGTTACGCTGGCCCAGGAAGATGTGCAGGCCTTCATGCTACAGTGGCAGGACAGCAGCCTGCCTACCTTCGCACAGGCTGACCAAATGCTGCGTAGTGCCCTGAAAAAGGGGAACCTCAACCTTGAGCAGCTGCAGTCGGTCTATAGGATACAGCAAGAGCAGCTCGCCTTTCAGAAGAGGGAGCAGGGCTTCAAGATTGGCCTCTCCTCAAGCCCGCTGTACTCGCTGAGCAGGTTCCCAGCTCCAAGTGGCCCAGGGCTGACATTCGATACCAAGCACTCCTTTGGTGTGGGTGCGAGTCTCAGTACAAAACTGCCAACCGGAGCGAGTGCCGCCCTTTCGGTCAAGCATAGCTCTGCTTACTCCTTGAACAGTGCACCCGGAAAGGATTGGGAGTGGACCCACTCCCCATCCGTTGGCCTGACGGTTGCACAACCGCTATGGGTCGGTGATGGAATCCTTGATACCAAGTATGGATCCAAGCAACGTGAAAAACAGGGTATTGCACTGCAGAACTCCTCCCTCTCTGTTGACCAGCTGCGAAGCGGTCTGGTCTCCCAGGGCAACGGCCTGCTATCGGCCCTGCAGGCCCTGATGGAGAGCCGTTTCCTCCTCGGTGAGCGCCTGGTCCTTGAACAGGCCCTTCTCAGGGATGCGCAAAAGGACCTCGCTGAGGGGAGGATAAGCCGCAATGCATTTGAAGCAAGGACGCTGACGCTCAATCAGCTGCGCTTCTCCCTTTCGGAAATTGAGCGCCAGATCGAGGGGGTACAAGCCTCATTGTCCCTGTTGTGGGGCAATGAAGCGTATCCGATGCAGGTGGTCCTGGACAGTACACTCTTCAACACAATTCCCTCCATTGTCTTTGACCGGGAAAACCTGATGGCCCTCCTTTTGGAGAAGGACCCCTCCTATGCCTTGGCTAAGGGAAAACTGCGAACAGCTGAGCTGGATGCGAAGCTGAAGAATCCCGCTGATGCTCCTATGCTGAACATCTCGTTGCAGTACGCTCCGATTCTCGAGCCATCCTATGAGCCGACCTTTTCAGTCTCCATCGGATTCTCAGCAACCGATCTTTTCCGGTCCACTTCCAAGCTCTCATCCACCTTGGCAGACGAAGGCCTCGTGCAGGCACAGAAGGATGTGGAGAAGGCGAGGCAGGCCATCATGACCAAGGTTGAGGAGACCCAACGCAGTGTGGAGGGTCTGCTGCTCAACCTCTCGGTTGGATTGAATGACTTCCATCTCAAGGAGAATGCTGTTGAGGTGGAGCGTATCCGCTCCTCTGTCGGGCTTGCCAACGAGAGCAGCATCAGGGCAAAGGAACTCGCCTGGTATGGATCTGCCTTTACCGTGTTGCAGACCTTGAGGGAGCTGCGCCTGATAGCCTTGGATCTGGAAGGGAGCGGGGTGGAGCTCTAGACCTGCCTTGCAAGGGAAGGAGAAGAAGATCAGGTAAGGCAGGTTGTAAGCCAGATTGCAATACCGATTACAGAGGCTATCTTCATGAATTTTTAAGAATTTTTTGGAAAGGAGTGCATATGAAACAAAAACCAGACTACCTAGCGGCGATCGAAGCCCGCTCCTCACGAAGAGCCTATACCACCGAACCCATTGCGACCGAGAAAGCTGCCTATCTTCAGGATAGAATCACTACTATCAACAGTGAAAGTGGGCTGTCCATAGCTTGGTTGGAGGATGGGAGCAAGGCTTTCACCGCAATGAAAAGTTATGGCATGTTCAAGAATGTAGGATCGGTGATGGTCATGAAGGGGCCCGAAACAACGCCCGATCTTTTTGAACGTATAGGCTATTATGGGCAGCTGTTGGTGCTTGAGGCAACAGCATTGGGTTTGGGAACCTGCTGGGTAGCAGGCACCTATGACAAAAACAGCGATCTTTTCTCCCTGGAGAAAGGTGAGAAGCTTGTTGCGGTCATATCGGTTGGAAATGTTCCCCAGGAACAGACCCTCAAAGAAAGGGTGATCTCGCGCACCGTGAGAAGGAAGACCCTTCCCCTGCAAGCGTTCTATACCGCAGAAGGGGAGGCTCCCCAGTGGTTTGTTGAAGGCATCAAGGCCGTACAGAAAGCCCCTTCGGCAGTCAACAGCCAAAGGGTCCGATTCCAGTATGCCAAGGAAGGGGTCACTGCCACAGTTCCTGGCAATTGGGCAACCGATCCCATAGATATGGGTATTGCGAAACTGCATTTCTCCCTGGCAGTGGGGGGAAGGTTCGCCTTTGGAAGCCAGGGAACATGTGAGAAGGATTAACTGAATAATTTGATTCTATCACTACTTTTCAGGCATCCTAGGGGACTATTATAGAGTGCTCGTACGTTGACCTGTATAATACAGGGTCATTACAATCACCTCATGATAAAAGATGTCTCATTTAGACTGTCTCCCAAGACAGCTTCAGATACGAAGGCCGTACAGAAGATGGCCGCCAAAGAAGCCAAGGTGCCTTTGGAAAAAGTTACAGGAATGCGTATCCTTCGTCGCAGTGTCGATGCCAGGCGCAACCCACCAGTTATCGATATAAGCGTTCGCCTGTTCACCGGCAATGTTATGCAAGAAGTGTGTGAAACTACGCATTTCCCCTTTGTAGGAAATAAAGAAAAGGTAATCGTAGTAGGTTCAGGACCTGCAGGTCTGTTTGCCGCGTTGCGTCTCATTGAACGTGGCTTGAAGCCGATAGTACTCGAGCGAGGAGTGGATGTCCACCAGCGCAAGAAGGATATTGCTTTGTTATCGACACAAAAAATAGTGAAGGGCGAGAGTAATTATAGCTTTGGAGAAGGGGGGGCAGGAGCTTTCAGTGATGGCAAGCTCTATACCAGAGCTACCAAACGGGGGAATGTGGACAAGATTCTCTTCCTGTTGTGCCAGCATGGTGCATCTTCTGATATCCTCTTTGAAGCCCATCCCCATCTCGGTACAGACAAGCTACCTCAGATAATCGAACAGATACGAAACACCATCCTAGCAAGTGGCGGGGAGGTCCATTTCTCAACAAAAGTAGCGAGCTTCCTCAAGGAAGAGGGGAAGGTCCTAGGTGTTGTTTCTGAAAAAGGCGAGACCTTTCTCGGTGCGGTCATCTTGGCAACTGGACATAGTGCAAGGGATATGTACGAGTATCTTGACCAAGCACAGATCTCGATACAGGCAAAGGCCCTGGCTATCGGTGTAAGGCTCGAGCATCCCCAACACCTCATCGACAAGATTCAATACAGGAATGCCAAGGGCAGGGGCGAGTTTCTCCCTCCTGCTGAATACTCCTTTGTAACACAGGTCGACGGACGTGGGGTCTACTCTTTCTGCATGTGCCCCGGAGGCTTTGTCATCCCTGCGATGACAGAAGAAGGGCAACTTGTGGTCAACGGGATGAGCTCCTCTTCCCGAAAAGGACCGTTTGCAAATAGTGGTATGGTTGTTGAGGTTCATCCACAGGACCTTCCCCAAGAGATATATGGGGGTAGTCTTGGTGTGATGCATTTCCAACAAGCTTTGGAGGAACGGTGTTTTCAAGCTGGAGGCGGCAATCTTGCAGCGCCTGCCCAAAGAATGATTGATTTTGTCAATCACCAGCTATCGAAGAATCTTCCTGCAACCTCCTACGGCGTGGGGCTTGCTAACGTTAATCTGCATGAGATATTGCCTTCGTTTATTTCAGAACGGCTTGCTACCGCCTTTACTGCCTTCGGAAGGAGAGCTCCTGCCTTCCTGACCAACGATGCCACCCTTATCGCAGGGGAGACCAGAACCAGTAGTCCTGTTCGTATCCCTCGTGACAAAGAAACCAACATGCATATTGAGCTTGCTGGCCTGTTTCCCTGTGGTGAGGGTGCCGGATACGCAGGAGGCATCCTCAGCTCTGCGTTGGACGGCGTCAATTGTGCTGATAGTGTGTTTGAATACCTTGGGTGTCAAGAGCTTACCTCTCCATCAGAAGTGAACGATAGTATAAACTGGTCATGGGGACATGAACGGGTTCCCAGTTAGCGCACAAGCGGCAGTCATATCGGATATAGGCAAGGCAAACTCTTTTGCTGAGCAAAGGCTGTAACAAAACTTGGAGAATTACCATAATTCTTACAAAGCTCTGCTCATGGTAGCTATTTCCATAGGCTGTGGTACTATTGAGCATGAAAGATATCTCCAGAGCTTGTCCAAGCTTTTATATACATTGGCATAGGGATACCTGAATGTACCATTACTACGAGAAACGCCATTTCTTGGCTTTTTAGAGAGGACTGAATGTTTTATACGCTTAGATTCAAACCAGATCAGATATTTGGGTATGCAGGAAACTATGAGTATACTACAAGTGATGTAGACCTCTCTCTCTATACTCAGGAAATACAGGCTAGAGGGTATCTGACAAAGGCAGACCTTGAGCGAGTTGCCAAATGGAAATCTCCCCGAAGTGCTGGTCATGTCAGTAGAAATAGCGAAGAGTATGTCAGAGCTGTAACTGCAATAGCTCTGCAAACTGATAATGAACAGCTCAGAATAGAAGTCCTTACGCTTCTTGATGGGGTAGGCTTGCCCACAGCGTCAGTTATCCTACATTTTTATCACCCTGATCGGTATCCGATTCTGGACTTTAGATCCTTATGGTCGCTCTCCCTCGATGATGCACAGAAGGATACGTTTGAGTTCTGGTGGGATTATACAGTTATCTGTAGGTCTCTATCGAGTGAGCATGCTATTGATATGAGGACGCTGGACAAGGCCTTGTGGCAATACTCCAAGGAAAACCAGGAAAGTGACTGACAGGAGAAGTTGGTGTTCTCTGTATAGCAGATGCTAATTCCCATGGAAGAGGAGCAAGCCCCAGAAAGAGACGCTCAATGTCCTGGGACGTTCTCCTTTGGTTCCTCTTTCACACCCTGCTCTGTCAAAAGGGATGATTCGCCCCTTTTCTTCCTCCTCTGCAGGGAGCTTGCATTTGCGAGCCTCCCCAACATAAGGAACACGAGGTCGGTAAACCCCTCCCCAAAGAGGGTCAGTAAGGACAGGAGAAAACTGTTCTTCACCCGATAGACCTTTTTTGGTCGCTTGGCCTCCAAGGCCTTGGTCATGGCCCTATCCAGGTGTTTGGTGTCATTGACATGCTTCATCTCCCATTCGAGTATGGGGGAAAGAAGCTTCAGAGTTGGGCCATAGAGCTTTGTTGTGCCTTTGAAAAAAAGGAATTGTTCTTGTGTCCTGGTATGCATCGCTGTCCTGAAGGAGCCGCACTGCATCTTGATGACCTTGTACCCAAGGAAGCCAAGTTCCCTGCGCAGCGTGTCGTTGTAGGCCTCCAGGGCCTTCTTGCTGATGGTATAGGCCCCGTTGAAGGGGATGGAAGGGAAGCGACCGACCTCGGAACTGCAGTTGATGATCCTAGCCCTCCCAGAGGTGAGCAGGTCAAAGAACACCTGGTTTGTCTGAATTGTTCCCATCAGGTTGACCGAAAGGGTCCTCTCGATAAGGGCAGGGTCCATCTCTATGAGGGCATGCATGGCAAAGACCCCTGCTAGGTTGATGATGGCATCAAGGCCGCTGGTTGATGCCAACACCACCTCTTTTGCCTGCATCAGGGAAGCTCTGTCGGTTATATCTGCCTGGATGGGGATGATGTGCTCATCGCTTGCCGGCAGTCCTTCTATTTGTAGGTCGAGTGCAAAGACCATATGGCCTTGTTTGGCAAGCTCATCTGCTACAGACCTGCCAAGGCCCCCTGCCGCCCCTGTTATCAGAATATATTTCATGGGATGAGTATAGCAAAAAATGGAGACAAGGGTAGAGTTTTTTCACAGTGAAGCAAAGACACAAAGACATAAAGGAGAAAAGAAGAAACATAAGGGAAAATGGAACAAAGAAGAATGGCAGCTTTCTCTCTTGGAGGGGTACCAACCAAGGGAGAAAAACTGCCATTCACAATCACTACACGGTCAAACAACTCAACGCACGAGAAAATGGAGAGAAAAAAACGTTAGTTGCCAGACCAGGAAAGACCAGCTGAAGCTGTCATGGTGGCGATATTGTTTGAGGAGTACCGTTCGGTGCTCTCTGTCCAGGTATCAGCAAGTTTCCCACTGGTTCCATCAGAGGTTCCACCGAAGTATCGGACTGTCCCAAACAGTTCAAAACCATTGGGAAGTTCGTATCCCATCCTCAGAGATGCATCAAGGATTGAACCGCTGAAGGGGTATGTTGCTCCGTTGAAGAAGGAGGAGTCGGCATAGGAGCCTGCAATGTCGGCACTCAGGGTAAGGCCAAAGGGGAAGCGGTATTCGCTGTAGAGGGCAAGGGCAGGCACCAGACCAACGTTCTGTGCTACATAGGAGGGAGATCCATCAAGAGGGACAAAACGGATGGATGCATTGCGTATCTGCAAGGCAAGGCCGACACCAAGGTAGGCATTGTCAAACTTGCTCAGGAGGTCGTAGGTATAGGTAGCGCGGAAGAAGGGGAAGCTGTAGGTGAGTTCCATGGATTCGCCATTACTTGTGCCAGGGGCAGAAAGATATGGTGAGGCAAAGGTCCTGTCGCCAATAGTCACATCACTTTGGAATGATACATTGGTTACCAGGTTCAAGGGCTGGTAGGTGAACCAGACTCTGTGGTTGTCTGCGATGGTGGCCCCGACTGCATACCGGCTGAAGGGATAGATGGTATCCTGTCCTCCTTGCTTGACGAAATCAAAGGTATCATTTTCGCCTTTAACTTTCCCGTTTTGGTAGGTATGGCTCAAGATACCAATGGTTCCTTGCTCTGTCTCAACAAAGGGCTTGAACGATGGTCCTGCAAAGATGGATATGGATGTGAGGGTGATGATCAGTAGGGTAAGAAAAGATGTTCGTTTCATGGGGCCTCCTAGAGAATGTGTTGTGTGCAATACTATGGTAAAGCGATAGGAATGTCAACTAAATAATACTAATTATTATTAAAGAATCCTTTCACACTGAATTCTTCTTGCCGCATAGAAGCCCAGCAGGATATACAGGCTGGTAAGGATGAATACAGCCACAAAACCAATTGCGGCTACCAGGGCTCCTGCTAGGATGGGGTAGAGGATATTCATGATGGAACCTGCCCCTGCAAGACCTGAGTAGAGAGGCCTGTTCTCATCGTTTGATATCTCCAGCAGGACCCCGGGGGCGACTATCTGGTAGAGGGCGACACTGCTGCCTGTAAGCAGGAACACCAGCGAGAAGAGTATGGGGGAGGCTGAGGCGAGCAGGGCCGCCGGGGGGATGGCAGCACCCAAGCCTACAAAGAGATAGAGCAACCGCCTGTAGCGTTGCCCCTTGGACAGGAAGGTCAGAAGCATATTGGTCAGTAGGGATCCAGCCATCTGAACCAGGAGGAAGGTACCTATCAGGCTGCCGTCAACGGTAAATTTGGTCCTTCCAAACAGGATGAGGAACGGGATGGTGGAGAGTATTACCCCACTGGTGTTGATGAGAAAGAGGTAGAGGCGCATATTCCTGTCCCCTTTGATGACCTGAGCGAAGGCCACAAACCGTTTTCCTAGGGAGAGCTTCTCCTTGACAGGGGCATCCTCCTCCCTGATCATCCAGAACCCTATGGTCGCAAGGCCCAGCAGGGTCCCCGCAAGCAGGAATAGGGTGGAGTAGTTCCTTGGGTAGGGAAGGGCAGAGAGGATCACCTTCACCAGCAGGGCTGAGGCAATGACACCGACACTTGCGATGAGCTGCTTGAGGGTAAGAAGTTTTTTTCTTCTTGAAGGCTCTATGGTCCTGCCAAGGATGTCCGTATAGGAGATGTTAGCAAAGGCACCGCTGAAGGAGAACACGGTCATAAGGCCTAGGATGGTCCAAACCTTCCAGAGCCCGGCACCAGAGAGCGTACGCAAGAAGATGCCTAAGGTTATGAGGGCAGCGACCCTCAGGTATATGCCCGCAAGCAGGGCTGGTTTCTTCCTTCTGAGGGGGAAGATGATCCCGGCAAAGAGCAGTTGCATGAAGCTGGTGCCGCCGATCATGATGGAGGAGAGGATGCCCATATGCAGAGATGTCGCCCCGCTCTCTGCAAGCATGTTCGGCACCACTGTGTTGATGTCAATGAAGTTCATCGTCAGGGCGAGGAAGAGTGCATGCACAAGGAATGCTGCAAAGTTGCGTTTCTGTATCTGGGACGTATTCATGTATCAATCCTTTTGTTGAATATACTCCAATATTGCCCTGTCGCCAATGTCATGATGCCATAAGAAAACAGAAGGGAGATGCCAAGAAAAAAGGATACATAGGCTATTACCATAAGGGTTTTTTTCAGTATTTTTGGAAAAAATACATGCTTAGCACCTACATATTCTTTGTTGAAAACAAAATGATTGTGAAACGGGTTGGGATGGAGTATCATTTGCTTCAGAGGGGAGAGCTAGTGTTTTCCCCGTATTGTGCATTTTTATAGCTTATAAATCCGTGGAAAGGAGCAGTAATGAACACGCGTAAAGAGAAAGAGAAGTTGCAGAAATACACCATAGGGTACCTGATAGCCATGGTTGTCATCTTTGTCGTAGTACTGATCGGGGTATCTAGCCCAGGACTGAAAACAGTAGCTCTCATTGCTACCGTTGTTGTCTTTGCAGCCCTAATCTTCCTACAGTGGAAAAAGGCGAGTGTCGTCGGTGATACAGCGGTACCTCCCTTGCCGGAAGTGAAGATTCCCCCAGCTTCAGGGCCCATTGTTCCACCTGTTTCAGGGACCACAGTTCCGCCTAAAGCAGATGCTAAGCCAGTCCCTCCCAAGGAAGAAAAGAAAACCACCCCAACCCCCAAAGCAGAACAGAAACCTGAACCCACTCCTGCAGTGAAGGAAGCAGCCAAGCCAGATGAAAAGCCTGCTCCGATACCCAAGACTCAGGAACTGCCCAAGGCAGGGAATATGCCAGAGGCCAAAGCCAAGGAACCAGCAAAGAAACCAGCGGCCAAGGCTCCAGCTAAAAAGGCCCCGGCTAAAAAGGCTCCAGCTAAAAAAGCTGCACCAAAGCCCAAGCCCTCCACCGCCAAAAAAACTCCTCCGAAGGGAAAGTAGGCAACTAGAGCGAAGAGCATGAGTTTGCATCTATGAAGAAAAGAGGAATCGGTTGAGATACACCGGTTCCTCTGTTTTTATTCTTATTCTTATTTTTATTGTTTCTGTTTTTAGGGAGCCTCTATCCTTAAAACCTCATGCTGCTGACCCTGACGCTCATCCCCCAAGGATAGCTCAGCGTGATGGCAAGTTTTCCTGCGGCATCATAGCCAAGGATCTTGATCAGATGGGTGCCTTTTTCCAGCAATACCTCTTTCTCAACAGAGCCTTGTCCACTTGCCAGGCGGATGACCCTGTCGGTTCCCTGTTCTACCAACACCACCTCAAAGGGTCCCTGCTGTTTGATTAGGGAGCAACCCAAGTGCAGATACCCTTCATGCTGGACATCGATGGTCCATAAGGTCTCCCGTCCGAAGAAGCGGGAAAAGCGAATCGCTGCACCCGATTCTTCCACACTGCCTTCCCTGCGGCCAAATGTGTAGGTATCCCCCTGTTGTGCTATCCAATGCGCATCGCCTAGCTGCTCCCTCTGATAGCCCTGGGTGTATCCACAGATATTCAGCGAGCAGGACATCATGGTCAGCCATACGGCTGTCATCGCATACATCCATAGTTTGTGTTTCATCAATTGATTTTCTCCTTCACGCAACAGGTTCCTGTTACAGGGTGGAAGGTATAGGAGAGCAGGGGATGCTTACCATACGAAAAGATTCATAGGTGTAGAAAAATACGAGACAAATCTTGTTTTCACCAGAGGTGAAATGATACAATTCAGAGCTGTGAAACACCTCATCCTGCTAGCATATATCCTGATATTCTCCACTGGCTTTGCAGCCTTGTCCGCCCTTATCGTCATGTCGGTAAGGGTGGCCGGACTGTTCCCAAGGAGGATGATCATCATCCAGTCCCTCTTTATTGCAAACCTAGCCCTGGTGGCCCTCTACTACTACCTTGAACAGGTTTTGGAACTGGTAGGGCCTTTTTCATCCTCTTCTTCATCATCTTCTTCCCTCACTCTGGGCTTTGCCCTGGTAGCCTCAATCTTGAACATCAGCCTGTATGGGGCCATCATGTTCCTGCTTGGTGTACCTGAGATGCACAGGAGCAGGGCACGCAACCTTG
Organism: Sphaerochaeta sp.; assembly: GCA_034007055.1. Lineage (GTDB taxonomy): Bacteria > Spirochaetota > Spirochaetia > Sphaerochaetales > Sphaerochaetaceae > Sphaerochaeta. The sequence continues at coordinate 26,626 of JAVERP010000035.1, read as the reverse complement.
CCTTTGGCGGGTGCTCTGTAACGATAACCCTGATGCTCATCTCGCTCATTTTCCAGCTCTCTGTGCTTCAGAGGGCGGTTCCCGCCCTGAGGTTCACCATCTATCTGGCGGTGGCCTTCACGATGACCACTGTGGGCATTGCCCTGGCCATGGTTCCTCTTGGGAAGAGTCATGCATCCTCCAGGCTCCTGGTCAGGGGTTTGGGATGGTGCTGCCTTGGCTTTGTACCCTTGAGCATGGTGGAATACGCTGTTGTGCTTTCCGGCTTCAAGACCTATCACCCCCTATCGATGGAGTATCTCTTCTACCTGGGGTGCAATGTGGTCATGATCCTTGCTGCCTTTCTATCCTTGGAAAGGGATGCCTCCAGCCAGGGCTCCTTTGGCGAGTACACAAGCGAGATGGGCAAGCGCTTTGGCCTGACCGGGCGCGAGATCGAGATGGCGAACCTCATAGCACAGGGAAAGACGAACAAGGAGATAGCCTTCAGCCTAAGCATATCGGAGGCAACCGTGCGAACCCACATCTACAACCTTTTCCAAAAAGTCGGTGCTTCCAGCCGGATAGAACTGCTCAACCTCCTGCATGACTGAACTCTACGAACATATGCTGAGGCAACTACGACAGAGTACCGATTGGTAGGTCGGATCGACGCTGTCATCATCTCCTTATCGTAAGGAGTACCTATCGTGAACAACACTACATTTCGACTGATGGCGATCGCCATCATGCTGCTTCTGGTCTTTTTGGCCTCATGTGCCCATACTTCAACGGTGAGGGATTATGATGGAGAGATAATCATGCTGGAGGTTGACGAGCGCCAAAGGGTGACCATCAACGGCATCAGGCAAAGGATCTACCTCGCCGGGGCACACAAAGAGAGTCCTCTCCTCCTTTGGCTCGATGGGGGGCCGGGAGGCTCGGAGGTGGCATGGGTGCGCTCCTATCTCGGGGCCCTGCACACAAGCTTTACGGTGGTATGCTGGGACCAGAGGGGGACTGCCGGCAGCTACCGCACCCCCAAAGGAAGCCTGACTGTCCACCAGTACGTGCAGGATGTGATAGCCCTCTCCGAGCTGCTGTGCAAGCAGTTCGGACAGGAGAAGATCTTCCTCGTCGGCCACTCATGGGGCTCGGTCATCGGCCTGCTTGCCGCACAGAAGCGGGCGGACCTCTACCATGCATATATAGGGGCTGCCCAGCACATCAACTCAATGGAGAACGATGCCATAGGGTGGCGTATGATCCTTGATGGGGCGCAAGCCCAAGGGGATGGGAAAACCGTGAAGCGTATGGAAAAGATGGGCCCTCCTCCCTATACGAAGGTGAACAAGGACGGTTCGGTCTCCGCCGATGGTGATGCCTACTACCAGGTGCTCAAGCGGCTATACCACTACAGTCCCTCAGCACCGGCTGACAGGACCTTCAGCTCGATGAAGCTCTTCAATGCACCCGAACACACTCTCGGCTCGAAGATCAATCTGGTCAGGGGGCTGTTGAGGGGTGTGAAGGTGGTCTATTCCCAGTTGGCCTTTCTTGATATGGAAGAGATGGTGACAAGCATCGAATGTCCCTTACTCGTCGTCAACAGCAGGTATGATATGACGTGCGTCGCCTCCATCAGCGAGCGATGGTTTGATAAGGTCGAGGCACCGGGCAAACGTCTGTTGTGGCTGGAGGAGTCGGGTCACAATGGGGTATTCACCCAACCGGTAGAGTTCATCGGGTTCCTTGAGCGTGAGGCCCTGCCCCTTACATGTAAAATATAATGGTACACAACCCTTTTCCTGATGATATGATTTTGGTATACTCCAGTTAGTAAAGCTAAATACTATGAATTAGCATGGAGGATAGTTATGCAGATCATACAGGAAATATCACCATCACTATACTGGGTGGGAGCAAGCGACAGACGCCTTGAGAGGTTTGAGAACCTCTTTCCGATCCCGGCGGGCATCTCGTACAACTCCTACCTGTTCACCGATACAAAGACAGCCCTGCTCGATACCGTGGACTCATCGGTAACCCAGCAGTTCTTGGAGAATGTCCGCCAAGCCCTGGGGGGGAGGCCCTTGGACTATCTTGTGGTCAACCACATGGAGCCGGACCACTGTGCAAACATTGAGGCTCTGGTCAGGCTCTACCCCGATGTCCAGGTAGTGGGGAACAAGAAGACCTTCCTTCTCTTCAGCCAGTTCTATGAGATGGATATCGAGCAGAACAAGCTGCTGGTCAAGGAGGGCGATGAGATCAGCCTCGGCGTCCATACCCTCAAGTTCTTCTTCGCCCCCATGGTACATTGGCCTGAGGTCATGCTTACCTGTGAAACGAGCAAGGGCATCCTTTTTTCCGCTGATGCCTTCGGTACCTTCGGAGCCTTGAATGGAAACATCTTTGCCGACCAGGTGGAGTACGAGCGGCACTTCCTTGGTGAGACGAGGCGATACTATGCCAATATCATCGGTAAGTTCGGCACCCAGGTACAGGCGGCCTTTGCAAAGCTGCCCATCGATTCCATCACCATGATATGCCCATTGCATGGGCCCATCTGGAGGGAGAACATCCCCTTCATCTTTGAAAAGTACAGGCTCTGGTCCACCTATACCCCTGAAAGGAGGGGCGTGGTCATAGCGTACGCATCGATGTACGGCAATACCGAAGCAGCTGTGAACAAGCTGGCCCTGCTTCTTGCCCAGAGGGGGGTCAGGGATATCAGGATGTTCGATCTCTCCAGGACCCATATTTCAGAGGTGGTGGGCGAAGTGTGGGAGAACAGCCACCTGGTAGTAGCTTCCCCCACGTACAACATGCACCTCTACTCTGGGGCGGCAAACCTGCTGGATGACCTCTCTGCCCTAGGACTCAGGAACAGGAAGGTCGCCATCATAGGAAACCACTCCTGGGCAAGCGCCGCCCAGAAGAGCATGGAGGAGAGGGTCTGCTCCATGAAGGATTGCCAGGTCATAGCCTCGATGGACATCAAAAGCACCCTCAAGGATGAACAGTTGGGTGAGCTTGAGGCCCTCGCTGATGCCATCGCTCACTCTGTGGAGTAGCAGATCATTGGAATAGGGTGTATATGAGAGAGATGGAAAAGTGAACCAGTAGCAGTGGCAAGAGAGCAACCCTTGGTCAAGGATTGCTCTCTTGTGCATGCGCTTGCACTTTGTAGGATTGCTACTTGAGGTACGCCACCTGTTTCTTGGCAAGCAACTTCTGGGTGACCAGAACAACAACCAGGATGATGATGCCGGCTGCGTCCTGGAAGATATTTGCCGTGATGAGCATCAGGGCCCCACCAAAGGCAAGGACCCTCAGGAGGTTGTGCATCTTGGTGAACATATACCCCTCAGTTGCCATCCCGATCATCGAGACCCCTATGATGGCCGTTATGGTGACACGTATGGCGATTATCCAGGTGGTGTCTATAAGCAGGAGAGCCGTGTTGTAGATGAACATGTACGGCACGATGAAGCCGGCCAGGGAGAGCTTTACCGATTGCAAGCCGGTCTTCATGGGATCGCCTCCGCTGATGCCTGCCGCTGCAAAGGAGGCCAGGGCAACAGGGGGGGTGATGTTGGCGAACATGGCGAAGTAGAAGACGAACATATGGGCAGCGATGGGGGGGATGCCCAGCTTGACCAGGGCCGGGGCCGCCATGGTGGCGGTGATGAGGTAGGCGGGGATGGAGGGCAGGCCCATGCCCAGGACCATGCACGTGACCATGGTCAGCACCAGCGTTAGCATCAGGTTAGCCCGCCCGAGCTGGATGATCGCATTGGCCATGTTCAGGCCAAAGCCTGTGAGGCTGACCACCCCTATGATGATTCCCACCACAGCACAGGCGACCGCCACCGAGACCACCGATTTGGTTCCCTCTGCAAAGGCGTCGAGGATGTCCCGAAAGCTCATGCGGGTAGTTTTTCTTGCCATGCTTACAGCAATGGTGGCTACTATCGCCCAGAAGGCTGAGAAGATGACCGTGTTGCCACTGAACAGCAGCATGTAGAGCAGGAACAGGATGGGTATGAGAAGGTGTCCGCGCTCCTTCATGACCTCCCTGACCTTGGGAAGGTCCTCCTTGGGGATGCCCTGGAGGTTGTTCTTGGAAGCGCGCAACTGTACCTGCACGATGATTCCCAGGTAGTACAGCAGGGCGGGGATAGCCGCACTGATGACTATCACCCCATACTTGATGCCAAGCATCTCAGCCATGATGAAGGCCGCAGCTCCCATGATGGGAGGCAACAGCTGCCCCCCTACCGAAGCCGATGCCTCGACTGAGCCGGCAAACTCACGGCTGTAGCCGGTCTTCTTCATCAGCGGGATGGTGAAGGCTCCGGTGGTGACCACATTTGCTACAGCGGAGCCGTTGATGGAGCCCAAAAAGCCCGATGCGATGACAGCGACCTTTGCAGGACCCCCCTTGGAGCTTCCTGCGAAGGCAAGGGCCAGGTCATTGAAGAACTTGCCCATGCCCGACTTGTTCATCACACTGCCAAAGAGGATGAAGAGGAAGATGTATGAGGCGGCCACATCCACAGAGGTGCCGTAGATGCCTTCGGTATTGATGAAGATATGGTTTACCAGCTTGCTCCAGCTGTAGCCCCGGTGCATCATGATGCCGGGCATGCTTCGCCCGACAATGCCATACAGGATAAAGAGCAGGCTCAGGATGACCAGCGGCCACCCTGAGATCCTCCTTGAGGCCTCAAGCACCAAGGCGATGAGAATTGTCCCCATGACGACATCAGAGAGGCTGGGGCTCCCCATCCTGTTGATGAAGTTGATGTAGTCCCCCCAGACATACGCTGCTACCGCAAGAGATCCCAGGGCGAAGAGCACATCATACCAGACCATCTTCTTTCTGCTCGCCTTCTTATGCGAGGGGTAGAGCAGGAACGTCATGGCAAGCATCAGGGCGACATGCAGCGACCGGTGCAGGTGCGTAGCGGGGTAGCCGATGAAGGAGGTGATGAAGTGATATAAGGCGATGCCTATGGCGGCATAGTAGACCCCTTCGCGTAGGAGGGGGCTGTCGAATTTCTTGACCTTGGACTCCCGGTCAAACTTCTCCAGCAGCTCCTGCTGGTGTTCGCTCAGGTGTGGCGTTGTTGTTTCGAGGGGAATCTTGGACATATTGCTCGTTTTCCTTGTAGTTTCAGTTCCAGCTTCTGGTGATGGGGAAGCTGCGAACCCCGTATCAGGACCATATCGTTGAGGAGGATGGAGACCAGGGCGCTTTGGCTGTTGATCCACTCAAACCCTTCAAAGGTCTCATTGATATCCTGCATCACCACCATTCCCTCCTCAAAGGAGACCTTTCCCTTGTTCTCGGGGATGCCCGCACCAAAACCCGCTACCCTGATCGTATGCAGGACAAAGGTGTTGTCATCCTCTACGGTATACTCTTCGATCCAGGGGATGTGCTCAAAGGAGTGGATCCAATTGAAGGTCAGTCGGTCTTGGTCCTCCGTCTCCTGCTGAAGAAAGATCTCCCCGCTCTCCTGGTGGGAGAGCGTGATGACCTGGTAGCTCGTCGGTTTGAAGAACAAGAGAAAAAGACCTATCGTCCCCATCACCATGATGGGGACGATAAGCCATGGATTTCTTCTCTTGCCTGCCATACCTCTTATTTGAGGCCTATTTCCTTATAGTATTTGGCAGCACCCTCATGCATGGGGAGGTCTACACCAAGATGGGAGTTCTCCAGCGTGATGTGCTTCTTTGCAGTTGCGTGGGAAGCCTGGATGTCTGCGATGTTCTCGAAGATACCCTTGGTAAGGTCATAGGCCACGTCAACAGGAAGGTTCTCATTGACGATCATGATGTTGCGCACTGTGGCTGTGGTGATATCGCCTTTGGTGTTGTAGGTATCGGAGGGGATGGTGGCCTGGACAAAGAAGGGGTACTTCTTGATCAGGTTCGCAAGGCCCGCGCCTTCGATGGGGATGAGCACTATCTGAGCGGAGGTTCCCAGCTCCATGATGGTGGCATTGGGAATGCCGCTGGTAACGAAGACCGCATCGACGAGGTTGTTCTTCAGCTGCCCGATGGCCTCACCATAGTTGAGGTAATCGACCTTGCTGTCCTCATAGCTCATGTTGTGCGCCTCATACATCATGCGTGCATTGAGCTCAACACCTGAGTTCGGAGCTCCCACCCCTACGCGCTTGCCCTTGAGGTCTGTGAATTTGGTGATGCCGGTCTTGTTTGTGGTCACCAGCTGCACATAGTTGGGGTACAGGCCGGTAAGGGCCCTGAGCTCCTTTGCAGGACTCTTTCCCTCATAGGCACCGGTTCCACTGTACGCCTGGGCGACAGCATCACTCATGGCGATGGCCATCTCCGCTCCGCCTTCACGGATGAGGGTGATGTTCTCGGCAGAGGCACCTGTGGCCTGGGCCGAGGACTTGTAGCCGAGCTTGTTCTGAAATACTGAGGAGAAGGCTCCTCCGATCGGGTAGTACAGGCCACTGGTCGGTCCTGTTGCCACGGTTATAAAATGTTTGCTTCTGTCCAGGCCATCACTTTTGGAAGGCTCAGCCTGTCCACCGGCAAAGAGCGTGGTCAGGGCGACGAGGATCACGAGGGTCAGTAAGATTGTCTTATTACGCATACGAAAGTTCTCCTGTGTACTGAATATTTTGCAGAGGGGAAATCACATGCCTGGTATCAACACTAGGCAATCCTTCTCTATTCATGAAAGTATAGAGGATGCATACAGCATGCATCAATATGCAGTAAGGCGTTTATCATGACCTTTATGCTGTTTTTGGCCCTGGTATGGAAGAAATGGCGATGAAAATGGTATTCTTTGGCATGACACTCACACAATTCCTTCGGGTCGTAGAGATCCGCACCAAGATCATCAGCATGGGAACCTTCGCCTGTGGTACCCTGTTTGCCCTCCATACCGAGGCAGTGATCAGCTTGCCTATAACGCTGCTGATGGGGTTTGCCACCCTGTTCGTAGACATGGGGACCACCGGGTTCAACAGTTATTTCGATTATCGCAATGGCACCGACACACAGGAGACCAACTGTGAGGATGACAAGGTCTTGGTCTATCAGGGGGTGAGCCCCCTGCTCGCCCTGCTGGTCAGCCTGATGCTGTTTGCCTCAGCTGGAGTATTGGGCCTTGTCCTTGCCTTTCTGACGAGTTGGAAGCTCCTGGTGGTCGGAGGGGCGTGCATGCTGGTTGGCTTTGCCTATACAGGAGGGCCTTTTCCCATATCAAGGACTCCCTTTGGCGAGCTGTTTGCCGGCTTCTTCCTGGGCACGACGCTCTTTCTCATCTCGTACTTTGTACAGACGGGAACGGTGACGAGTGAAGCCCTGCTTGCCTCCCTGCCTGCCCTCGTCCTGGTGGGCATGATCCTCTCGGTAAATAATAGCTGTGACCGCACCAGCGACGCCAAAGCAGGAAGAAAGACCCTCACCATCATGCTGGGCAGGTGGGGGACCACCGCCTTGCTTGCCCTTGAGGCCCTTTTGGTCCTGGCCCTCTCGGCTTCGCTCTACTTCTTGGGCATCTATCCTTTGGCCTTGCTCATCGCCTTGATTCCCTTTTTCCTGGTTGGAGGCTATGAGTACAGAGCCATGGTGCGCCGAGGCTTCTCAAACAGGACAAAGCAGCCCAATATGGGGTCCATTGCAAGGGTTTACCTTGTTTTCTGTCTCTGCTTTTCCCTGGGACTGCTCTTCGCACACCTGCTAGGTTGACGTTTGGGAGTAGTCCATCATCGGGGTTTCCGGTTTCTTGATGGTCGCGGCATACAGGGTATTGGCCAGCCCAAGCAGGGCTGAGAGGGTGAAGAGCACCTCTATGCCCAGCTTCTCCCAGATAAGGCCGCCCAACAGGGCGATGATGACGCTGATGAGGTGGTTTACCGAGATCCCTGTGGTGATGGTGGCCGTCATCTCCTGTGGGGATGAGGAGAGGTCCTGCACATAGACGTTTGTGGCCATGCTCGCCAGCGAGATGACGGAGTCCAGCACGAAGTTGATGCACACGACGATGAAGGCGATGTGCATGGGAAACAGGCGGTGGGCAAAGCCGTAGAAGAAACAGACGACGATGAGGATCAGCGTGTCCCCTATCATGATGGTCTTGTACCCGAGGCGGTCTATGAGGCGCCCGATCAGGGGGGCTAGCACCATGCCGAAGGCTGCACAGATGGCCAGGAGGAAGGCTATGACGGAGGTGTCGGCCCCATAGAAGAGGATCAGCACATAGGGGGCGAAGGTCAGGAAAATCTGCTTGCGCGCCCCATAGAAGACCTCCAGCATATAGTACTTGGAGAACTTCCTGTTGAAGTATATCCGGCTGCGCTGCACACTCTTGCCCTGGTCCTTCATGGTTAGGGCGATGAGGGTGGAGAGCACTAGCAGCACAGCTGCTATGATGAAGACGACTCTGAAGCCGGTAATTGAGCCCTTGGAAATACCCATCGCCCCAAAGACCAGGAACAGGGCTGAGACAGCAAGAAAGCCCACGATGTTGCCACCATGGCTGATGCTGGATACGATGCCCAGGGAGGCCCCTCCCTTGCCTTTGTTGGCCAGTGTCATGGAGAGGGAGTGCTTCATAGGCATGACAATATGCTCACCACTGCTGAAGATGACCATGCTCAGGATTACCAGGACTTTGGAGGTGCCCATCAGCAGCAGCCCGATGACACCTGCAAGCATGATGGCAGTCCCTATCTTGAAGACCTTGGTCTCACTGAAACGGTACATCGCAGCCAGGATGAATATGAGCAGCAGGCCCGGCAGCTCCCTGAAGAACTCCACGATACCCCGTTCAAACTTGGTGATCTTGACAATCTCGGCGAGGTAGTTGTCCTGCACCCCACGGTAGAACCCATAGGCCAGGCCACTGAAGAGGATGGCGAGCAGGAATGGACGTATTTCCATTCCTTTGCGATAGATGCTTTGCATTTTGGTGTTCATGGTCTCAATCCTTGCGCTGTGAGGTATCTGAGTATCGACTATGGGCCCTTTGTATGGAGAATGTCAATTGCCCCTTGGATAATCGGGAGGGCAAGTGGAGAAAAAAGAAGAGGAGCGCTGCAATGGCAGAACCAGCATTGACCGTCCATACCTTACTAGGAGCTGTCAAAGGTGTCCTGGACGCTTCAACCTATGGCCCTATCTGCCCCCAGAAGAGCCTGTTGTGAAAGAAGATGGGGGAGAGTTCGCTCTGCCTGAACATATGGACGCCCATGCACAGGGGCAAAGCACTGCCCGTTCTGTTCTTCATCCATGGAGGGTCCTTCAAGCAAGGGGCGGATGGTGGTGGTGACGGTGAACTACCGCCTCAACATTTGGGGGTTCTGTGATTTTTCCTCCCTCGACCCCTCCTATATCTGCAACAACGGTCTCTCTGATGTCCTGCTCGCCCTCACCTGGGTACAAACACACATCCATCATTTTGGAGGTGATGGGGCACCGGTGACCATCATGGGGCAGTCTGCAGGGGGGACCATGGTCAGTGCCCTGTCCACCCTTGAGGTTGCCAAACCCATGTTTTCGCAAGCCCTCATCCTCAGCGGGGGGCCGGCACAGCTCCAAAGCAGGAAGGAGTGCCTGACTACCTCCCATGCATTTCTTGCCTATGCGGATATAGACACAAGACAGGCGATGGACAGACTCTCATCACAGGAACCGGTCAGCTTGCAACATGGTTTTACCCGGAAATATAGCCTCGGTGCCGCTACCTATCCGTCTTGCGCGCGACACCGCCCTGGTCACAGGGTACCCGATACCCCTCGCACTCAACGGAGCGACTGAAGGCAAGCCCCTGCTGATAGGAACAACCGGAGAGGAGATGGGCTTCATGGCGATAAAGCCCCTTGCCAATCTTTTCAAGCTCAATGATCTGGTTGAACAGAGCATAGCCTTGGAGCCAGAACAGCTGAGAAAGGAGCTTGAAGATGCTTATGTTGATGCATATGGAGAGAAGCGAGTACGCTCTCTTATGTATACCGACCTGCTCTTCCGTATAGCCCGACGTGGATGTACCGCTTTGACTGTGAATCAAAGGCATTGGAGATGCAGGGGTTGGGGACGTTCAAGGTGGAGGCTTAGGCTCTCTCTGCCTAGGGAACAGGCTCTTTCTGGCCTACGACCACCTTGTTGATGTCTGCAAGGGAACTTTCCAGGTGAGCGAGCATATATGCTGAGGCCTTATACGGATTGCGCTCCTCAATGGCCTTGATGATCAGCTCGTGCTCTCTGATGGTGTTGTCCGAGTTGTCCTTGACAGAGATGGACTTGTAGCGGTACTTGCGCAGGTCACGTGCGGTAAGGATGTTTATTTTATCCAGGAGAGGGTTGTGCGCCATAGCGCATATCTGGGTGTGGAACTGCTCATCAAGGTCGGCAAGGGCGGAGACATTGTTGGCTTTGTTCTCCTCTATGAACTGCCGGTGGATTTCCTTCAGTTTCTCCAGTTCCTCCTGTGTGCCGCGCTTGACCGCTTTGGAGACCTGCAAAGCCTCCAAGGCCTCGCGTACCTCGGTGGAATCCCTGAGGTTAGGTGCTGATTCTATGAACCAGGTGCGGATGGTGTCGTAATCATGGCCCTGGTTATCCAGGACAAACGCCCCTTTTCCGGCCACAAGCTCAACATAGCCTTCAGCCTGGAGGGAGCGCATCGCCTCTCGCACTGTGGAGCGGCTTACCTTGAGCATCTCACAGAGCTTGACCTCAGGAGGAAGTTTAGACCCGATGGGGTATTTGCCTTCGATGATGGATTCCTTGATCGAGTCCATCACCTGGGTAGTGACTGGTATACGTTTTATTTCTTTCATGTTTGTCTGATGACAGACTACCATAAGTTCAGGGTAGAGTCAAAGTAATATAAGGGAAAAGACTGGGAAAAGAGGGGATGAAAAGGGAGAGAGGGGGCCAGGGCAACCATATGAAACTATCTATTGACAAATCTAGAATCTATGGTAACCTTGATATTGAACGATGTCAGACAATCCTACATCGTACAATATTTGGAGGTTTTATGAAAAAGCTAATTTTGCTACTTATTGTCCTTATCGTAGGGATCACCTGCGTATTCGCCCAAGGCGCTCCTGAAAAGGCAACAGCAGGGGACAAGCCTGTCTCCCTGACCATCTACTCCCCTGGTAACGTAAACTCCGTACCTACCAAAACCATCCTGAAGTACAAGGAACTGGTTGAGGCCGCTTCAAACGGAACCATCAAGATCACTGCAAACCACTCCGGTGAGCTTGGCAACGATTCTGAGGCCCTGCAGTCAACCCGCATGGGTACCATCGACATCATCTTCGCCGGTACTTCAGGCTTCACCAGCTTCTATGACAATGCAAAAATACTTGACCTTCCTTTCCTCTTCAAGGATGCCCAAAGTGCATACGAGATCGTCAATAGCGCCATCGGTGAGCAGATCTTTGCAGACATGCCCTCTGTAGGCCTTGTCTATCTTTCCGAAGGGGATAACGGCATGCGCCATGTTGCAACCACCAAAAGACCGGTTAGCAGTGTCGCTGATGTGAAGGGCCTGAAGATTCGTGTGCCGACCAGCAAGATGTACCTGGACGTGTGGAGCGCCCTGGGTGCAACCCCTGTTGCCCTCTCCCTCAATGAGCTTGCCATTGCCCTTGCCAACGGTACTGCCGAAGCACAGGACAATGCAACCTATCACCTGGTTGCTAACGCCACCTATGACGACATCAAGGAGTATAGCTTCATCAACTACATGTGGATGGGCTGTACCATGGCAATGAATGAGAAGTCATGGAACAAGTTGACCGCTGACCAGCAGAAGATTCTGAAGGAACAGGCCATTGTTGCAGCCAAGTACTCCTTTGATACGATTGAAAAGGATAACGTCACGGCAACTGAAGTCCTGAAGAAGGCTGGGATCAACTTCAATGAAAATCCTGATGTGCAGAGCTTCAAGAACAAGCTTGGCGGTGCCCAGTACTACAAGCAGTATGCTTCGGAGAAGTGGTACAACCAGGCTGTCATCGATGCAATTCTTGCTAAATAAGCAGGTGCTGTTACAGGACGGGGTGGCTTGCCACCCCGTCCTGCTGCACACTTCCCATCTCTGTTCTCATGCAAAGGATTCTACCCAATGAAATATATTAAGAAGCTGCTGGACGCATTTGTTTCCTTGGTATCGGTTGTTCTTATGTGCCTGGTAGCAGGAATTGTCCTGCTGATGCTCAATGAGCTGTTTTTGAGAAACATTTTGAACAAGTCATTTCGCGGCATGACCGAGCTTGCAGGTTTTATGTTCTTATGGATGGCCTTCCTCGGTGTCATCGTCCTTGATGACCGCAACAGGCTCATCGCCTTGGATATTTTTTATCTACGCACCAAGGGAGCATTCAAGGAACTGCTGTGGTATGTCCATAAGGTGGTTGCATTGGCCCTTGGGATAACCATGATCATTGCCTTTGCGGGGCTGTATCCCTATGTAAGTACCGAGTTCTTCTCTTCCATGCCTAAGTTTGCCAAGGCCTGGCAGTACCTGCCTATGGCCATCACCGGTGCTTTTCTTGCCATCAAGGCCCTGTATGACATCATTGAGCGCATACTGACGATTGCTCACAAGACTGTTGTGGTTGCAAAGGAGACAACATGATCCTATTCTTTGGTAGTTTTTTTGTATTCCTGCTCATTGGGACACCTATCAGTCTCTCCATTGGCGCAAGTGCCGTCCTGGGTTGTCTCAACCTGGGCTATCCCATCATGGTGATCGGACAGAAGATGGTCAGCGGCATAGACTCCTTTCTTCTTATCGCCATACCCCTGTTCATCCTTGCAGGCAACTTGATGAATGCCGGGAAGATCACCGAGAAGATCTTTGACTTTTCCAAACGGCTGGTAGGGTGGATCCCCGGCGGTCTTGGTCATGCAAACGTTGTTGCAAGCCTCATCTTTGCCGGCATGTCCGGCAGTGCAGCCGCTGATGCAGGGGGGCTGGGCACCATTGAGATGGAGGCTATGACCACCAACGGCTATGACAAGGATTTTTCCGCTTCCATTACTGCTGCCTCTACGGTCATCGGCCCCGTATTTCCTCCAAGCATCCCCTTGATCATCTATGGGTCGGTAGCAAGTGTAAGTGTCTCCCAGCTCTTTATGGGTGGTGTCATTCCTGGCCTCCTCATGGCTTTATCCCTCATGGTCCTGGTCTATATCTTTGCAGTAAAGAGAAAATACCCCCGCTTTCCCTTTAGTCTGGGCCTGCTGTGGAGCCAGTTTCTGCAATCAATCCTTTCGATCATCACGCCCTTGATAATTCTCAGTGGGTTTGTGCTTGGCTGGTTCACCCCTACCGAGGCATCCAGCGTAGCTGTTGTCTACGCCTTGGTCATCGCAGTGTTTGTCTACCGTACCCTGGACTGGAAGAAGTTCAAGGAGTGTTTGCTGGAATCAGCGATCACGTCAGCCAATACGCTCTTCATCATCGGCACCTCCATGCTCTTCTCCTATGTGCTGATCAAGGAAGGGGTCTCGCTGCAGATAGCCAACTTCATCCTGGGCATCAGCGACAACCCGTACCTGATCCTGATGGTCATCAATGTGCTGCTGCTGGTGTTGGGGATGTTCATGGAACCCGGGGCGATCCTGACGCTGATGCTGCCGGTCCTGCTTCCCATCGTAAAGATTCTTGGCATCGACCTTGTCCACTTTGGCGTGGTGATGGTACTCAACCTGATGATAGGGCAAGTTACCCCTCCGTTTGGGGTATGTCTGTTTATCATCAGCGACGTGGGTGATGTCCCGCTGAACAGGCTGTATAGGGGGATCCTGCCGTTTCTGGTCCCCTTGCTGATCGTGCTGTTGATGTGCACCTACATACCTCAGCTAGTGACGTGGTTGCCGAACATGCTGTTGCTCGGTTAATTGAAAAAAAATGTATTATTCTAGATAAGGAAGTAACTATGAAAGATGTATTGTTTGACGTTTCAGAGAAGATTGTGGTCATCACCGGTGGGCTTGGACAGATTGGTGCCGAGTTCGTCAAGGAGTTCCATGCACGCGGCTCGCACGTAGCTGTGTTGTCCCGTTCAGCAAGCGCTGAAAAGGCAGAGCAGGTGTTTGGCAAGGAACTCGCCTCCAGTGACCGCATCGGACTTTTTTCCGTTGATATTACCAACAAGCACTCCATCAACACAGCCCTCGACTCCATTGAGAGCAGATGGGGAGTTGCCGATGTGCTCATCAATAATGCCGGCATCGATACCCAGCCCAGTGCTCCGCCAGAGGTCTCAGGTCCCTTCGAACAGTTTCCTGAAGATATTTTCCGTGAAGTTATAGAAACAAACCTCACAGGAACCTTCCTGATGACCCAGGCAGTGGGCGCCCGCCTCATAGCGGGCAACAAGAAGGGGTCCATCATCAACATCGGCTCAATTTATGGGATGGTCAGTCCTGTACAGGAGATCTATGCCTATAAGGAGGAGATGACCGGCATCCCGTTCATCAAGCCCGTGGCATATTGCGCTGCCAAATCAGGGCTCTACAACCTGACCCGATACTGTGCAACCTACTGGGCCAAAAAGGGCATACGGGTCAACACCCTCACACCCTCAGGCGTCTGGAGAGAGACCCAGGATGAGTACTTCCGTGCAAACTATCACGCTAGGATGCCCATGGGACGGATGGCACAGGCTGACGAGTTCAACGGTTCGGTAATTTTCCTAGCTTCTGATGCTTCCTCCTATATGACTGGATCCAATCTGGTCGTCGATGGAGGATGGACCGCATGGTAGCATCAGAAACGAAAAAGGCTGAGATTTTCTCAGCCTTGCTCACCCCCATGCATGAGAGCGGGGCTTTGAACCTCCCCGCCCTCAAGGCACTGGTCCGGCATGAAATGGCCCATGGTGTTGAGGGGTTTTACTGTTGTGGCTCTTCTGGCGAAGGGCTTCTGCTGGATACCTCTGAGCGTATGGCTATAGTGGATACGCTCTCTCAGGAGGTCTCCGGTAAGGTCCCTTTTATTGTCCATACAGGCTCCTTGAGCACAAATGAAGCGATCAAACTCTCCTTGCACGCCCAGGACCGTGGTGCCCAGGCGGTTTCCCTGATCCCCCCCATCTACTATCACTACAGTGAAAGTGAGATACAGCACTACTATGAGGATGTTGCCGATGCTGTGGACCTTGGAGTCATTGTATATAACATCCCCCAGTTTACCGGCATCTCCTTTTCAAAGAAGAACCCCCTGATGCATAACCCCAAGATTGTAGGGATAAAGCATACATCCAGCAATCTCTATGAGTTGGAGAGGATCGCCCAGGCATTTCCTGATAAGACCCTCTTCAATGGGTTTGATGAGATCTGGCTGTACAGCATGGCCGCCGGGGCGACTGCTACCATCGGGACGACGGTCAATGTCTGCCCTAAGCTCTACCGTGCAATTCGCGATTCTTTTCTGGCTGGAGACATGCCAAAGGCCCAGGCCCTGCAGCACAAGGCCAATGATTTTATCGAGACGCTGGTCCAGCAGGGGATCTTCTCGGCAACCAAGTACTGCATGGAGCTGCTTGGCCTTGAGATAGGGCCCTGTAAAAAACCCTTTGACAGGCTCACTGAAGACAAGAAGAAGATTGTCGAGGTTGCTTTGCAGAAGATAGAGGGGTACCTCTAGGGCTCCAAACTTGACCGCGTGGGCTTCCTCGCGTAGTGTGGAACCATACGAGGAGGCTCATATGCCTAAGAAGTTTGGATCGGATCTTGAGGGGAAGGTGGCCCTTATCACCGGAGCGAGCAAAGGCCTTGGCCAGGGAATGGCAAAGATCTTTACCCGCGAAGGGGCCCGCGTAGCCATCGCCTCACGGGATGAGGCCCTCCTGGAGAGCCTTGCACAAGAGATCAGGGGGGAAGGGGGCGTTTGCGAGCCCTTTAGCCTTGACCTCAGGAGCGTCTCTTCCATCTATGCCTGTATCGAAGCAGTTGAGCAGAAGATGGGAGGCATCGATATCCTGGTGAACAACGCAGGAATGGGAAACCCGATCCCTGCAGAGAAGATCACCGAACAGGATTGGGACTGGATGATGGACCTCAACCTCAAGGGTACCTTCTTCTGCTGTCAGGCGGCGGCGGTGAGGATGCTCAAGCGGGGCAGGGGCAGGATCATCAACATCAGCAGCCAGGCCTCTGTTGTGGCCATACCTGAAGAAGCTGTCTACTGCGCCTCCAAAGGCGGGGTCAATATGCTGACCAAGACGCTTGCAGTCGAGTGGTCAGGGCGAGGGGTTACCGTCAATGCAGTCGGTCCCACCTTCATCCGAACCCCCGGTACCGCTGAAAGGCTCGATGATCCTGAATTCCTTGCAGGGGTGCTTGCAAAGATACCCCGCGGCAGGGTTGCCACCATCGAGGATGTCTCTTCTGCCGTGCTCTATCTTGGCAGTGACAGCTCGGACATGGTCACAGGCACGCTCCTGCTTGTCGATGGGGGATGGACAGCTCTGTAGCCGACTCTATTACCCACTATGCAACTCTGAAAAGCACTCTGACAGGTCCTGATAGACCTTGTTTGTCGTCCCTTCAGGGATGAACAGGTTCAGATGGTCCAAGGCCCGGGTAAGGGAGACGTAGATCAGGTTCCTCAAAAGCTGTTCGTTGGCCTTTGTGTCATACTGGCTCTGGACCTTCGGCTCGCCTCCAAGGCAGAGCAGGACCACCGGAAAGTCCAGCCCCTTTGCCGAGTGCAGGGTGCTCATCCGTATGGACCCGCCTTCCTCAAAGGTGAAAGCCTTGTCCAACACCTCTGAGACCGTATGGCCCGCCTGTTCCAAAGCAGTTCGTATAAGAGGAAAATCCTGCTTTGACGGGGTGAGGATGCAGATGTTCTCCCTCTCATACTCCAACAGCGAGCAGAAGAAGGTGACACGGTCTAGAAGTGCCTTCATAAGGCTTTTCTTGTTGCTGAAGCGGAACAGCTCGGGCATGGGCCCGTCGCGGAAGGCCAGGGCCTCTGTGCCGGAGGTCCCCTCTTCCCCTTGTGCCTTGAAGGCCTGGGCGAAACTATGGATCTGAACGGAGTTGCGGAAGTTTGTCTTCAGTACCTTGGACCTGCCCACACATCAAGGCCCGATCGTGCAAAGGAGGAGCCGACCTGGTAGATGGACTGCTTGTCATCACCACAGAGGATCACACACCCACGGCTGAGCAGTTTCAGGGCGCGCAAGGTCGCCGTGCCCAAATCCTGTGCCTCATCGATGAATAGCTGTTCATACAGCACCCCTATCGCCCCTTCGCCCATCAGAAGGCTTTGCAGGAGGATGGGAATATAGGAGAAGCACAATACCCCAAGGCTCTCCATCTCGTGGATGACAGCATCACGGACAGCCCAGACCTTCGCCCTTTGCGACCGCTTCAGGGGCTTCTTCATCCCATTTCTAGGAATCATATCAACTAGGTATTCGCAGTAGGAGATATCCTGCTTGAACAGGAAGCAGTCTATCTCCTTGGCAAGCTGTTCACCACTCATCCCCTCAAAGGCATGAGCCTTGCAGAGCTCTGTTAGGATCTCTGTGCTTGGCTGTACCTGAGGTAAGAATTCCTGCACTCTTTCAAGCAGGAAGGCATCGACGGTCGAGACCAGGGGCCGCTCTTCTCCCTCTGCGAGTATGGAAACCATATATCGGTTGAACTTGACCAGGGTGTTGGTGAAGGTAAGCAGGGCAACCTTTGGTGCTGTGGTTGCCCTATCGTCAATGTGCATCGCCTTTTCCATCGCCTTGATCAGGACCAGGGATTTGCCGGTCCCTGCACTTCCCTTGATGAGAAAATCCCCGTCCAGATGGATCTTGTCCAGTACTGATGCCTGTTCGCTGGTGAGGCGCAGCATGAGCTTCTCGTACGAGCCGCGTGTCCTGGTGAAGACGGTCATGCGCCTCATCGCATCCATATACTCTTTGGCCTTGCCCAGAGACTGGATCTTCTCTTGCAAGGCCCTGAGCTGCTGCTGGGTCTCAAAGCGTTCCTTGCGCAGGCGGTCGATCCTCTTGGTGTGCGCAGCATTTGATCCTTCGAGTTTGGCCAGCTCGATGTCATTGCTCTTCAGGCGGGTGTTCAGCTCCCACAATCTCTGCTTCTCCTCTGAAAGGGTGGTGACCTGCTGGGCAAGTAGGACATTGTGCTCTTTTTCGTAGGCATAGAGATGCTGCATCCGCTCATATTCCTTTGCTAGGGAGCCTAAGGAAACCCTCAAATCCCAACTGGAGAGATAGGTTCGTATCTTGGCAAGCCGCGCCTCTCCCCCAAGACGTGCCAGCTTGCAAAAGCACTCCAGCTCAAGGGTGGCCACCTCTGCGGTGGAGACCTCCGCTGCAGAGAACCTGTGGCGCACCTCATTGGTCTCCATATGGGTATGCTTCAGCTGCGTGAGGATGGGAAATTCAGGGATATAGCCAGGATCCTCTTCCTTGCACTCTAGAAGAAACCTATGGACAAGGTCGTTGAATCCGATTTCCATCGTACTCAGGTCATAGCGTTCACGGAGCATCCCTTCAATGAAGGCATGGACTGCAAGGCTGAAGATGGCGGCGTCCGTGCCCTGCAATGCTTCAAGTCTGGCGAGTTGGGAATCAACATATGCTGTATCCATAGGTATATGCCTCCAGGGGGGATGTTTCATACAGTGTAGGAGGGGAGGCTTCAAAGAGCAACTGAAAACATGGCCTATGGTAGCGATTCTCATACGTGTCATTTGGTACGCATCCCATAGTTGCGATGATGTTTTAGGCGTTCTACAGGCAATGGAGGTATCTATGCATACGCAAGAGCATACAAAAGCATTGCCGGAAAAAGGCTTCCCTCTTTACGGCAGTGCAATGCTTTTTTTATTGTTGGTTCTCTCTTATTCTTAAGCCCTACTTCAGGAAACCCTTCTCCTTTAGGTAGGACTGGGCCACGCCCCTGGCGGACTGCCCCTCAACTTGGATGCGGCTGTTCAGGGTCTGCAGCGTCTCAAGGTCAAGGCTCTTGAATACAGGGTCCAGGATGGTCCTGATCTCAGGACTCTTGTGCAGGACCTCCCCTCTGACATTCGGTGCAGGGGCGTAGACAGGCTGTATCTGCTTGGTGTCGGTGAGGACCTTCAAGCCCACGGCGGCGAGTTGTCCGTCGGTTCCGTATGCCATGGCGGCATTCACCCCTTCCTGGCCCGATCCTGCGGCCTGTTCGGTGAGGGTGGTGTTGCCTCCTGCAAATACCAGCATCTGATCCTTGCGCAGCTTGAAGCCGTATCCCTTCTCAAAGCTGGGCAGGGCGGGTTCGTCGGAGACGAACTCCTCACTCGCTGCAATCTTGAACCTCCCTCCCTTGTTGAGATAGGCGGCCAGGTCTTCCAGCGTCTCCAGCGATGCTGATTTAGCAAGGTCGTTTCTCACTGCGATCGCCCAGGTGTTGTTGGCAGGAGAGGGTGCGAGCCATACGATGTTGTTCGCCGCCAGGTCGAGCTCGGCTACCTTGTCGTACCCCTTTTGCAAATCTTTCCACAACTCGATGTCGGTTGTGTCCGGGAAGAAGTAGTATCCGCTTCCTGTGTACTCTGGGTAGATGTCGATCTCACCTGCCAGGATTGCTGAGCGAACGATAGGGGAGGTCCCGGTCCCAGTCTTGTCGACCACCTTGAAGCCACCATCTTCCAGCATCAGGACTATCATGCTGCCAAGCAAGGCACCTTCGGTGTCTATCTTGGAACCTACGGTGATCTCTGGCTTTCCTCCCTTTTCGGAGCTTCCGCCTGCGAGGAGGGGGAACGCTACTAGGGTCAGGATGACTATAAGGGAAAATCCCTGTATCAATATCTTTTTCATTTGTACCTCCGTACTGTAGTGGTTCGCATTCATGCGACGAACCACGGTAGTATAATTGTATATGGTCAAGCGTCCTTTCCTTCGGAAAGGTTGCTGAACATGAACGGTATCAACTCCGCGACGGTCGGATGGGGCAGGACGGTGTTCTGGAAGTGTTTGTAGCTCAACTTGGCTTCCATGGCCAAGGCTAACATCCCGATGATCTCATCCCCTCCGACCCCAAAGACTGCGGCTCCAAGGATGGAGTCATCCTCGGGGCTTACCAGGATCTTGATGAAGCCCTTGGTCTCGCCTTTCTCCTTGGCCCGGCTGATGGCGCTCATCTGCATCTTTGTAACGAGAAATGGTATATCTTGCTTTCTTGCCTGTGTCTCTGAAAGACCGACGCGCGCAAGTGGCGGGTCCATATAGAGGCAGTAGATGGGTATCCTATCTGATATCTTGCGCTTTTCTCCTGCAAGGGCCGATAGGTATACCTGTCCGTCATGTACGGAAGTATGGGTAAAGGAGCCCTTGCCATTCACATCACCCAAGGCGAAGATGTGCGAGACATTGGTTCGACATTGGTCGTCGACCTCTATGTAGCCTCTTTCATTGGTCTTTACCCCAGCCTTTTCCAAGTCCAGCTTGTCACTGTTGGGCCTTCTGCCCACACCCACCAGGAGGTGGCTTCCTTCGACCTGCTTCTTGTTACCCCCTTGGAGGTAAGAAAGCTTGACCACCCCTTCGGGTGTCTCTTCTACTTTGGTGACAGAAGAGCCTAGGGCAACTTCAATGCCCTCACTTTCCAGGATTGCCTTTGCACGCTTGCTGACATCTGCATCCTCATGGGAGATAAGGCTGTAGGCATGCTCAATGATGGTAACACTCGAGCCTAGCCTTCTGAAGATCTGGGCAAACTCGAGTCCTATGTAGGAACCTCCAATGATAAGAAGGTGTTTGGGTAGTTCCTTGAGGCTTAGCAGGCGCTTGTTGTCCAGCCAAGGCACACTATCCATACCAGGTATGTCGAGCTCCCTGGCCCGTGCTCCTGTGTGGATGATGATCTCATCCCCTCTAATCGTCACATCGCCCACCTCTATGGTGTGAGCATCGACAAACCTACCGAAGGATCGATAGTAATCGGTGCTTTGATCAAGCCAATGGGTAAAGCCCTCGGTGGAGCTGTTGCGGATGGCGTTCATACGCTCCATCACCTCGGTGAAGTCGACGGTGAAATCAGGAACCTGTATGCCAAAGTCTGCACTGCGACCCACCATGTGTGCGTTTCGTGCACTTGCGACAAGGGCCTTTGTCGGGGTACATCCCCAGTTTACGCAACTGCCGCCTGTGCGGTCGCCCTCCACGATGGCAACGGATTTTTTCATGGCCAGCAACGAAGGCAGGATTGTCCCTGTTGCCTGTCCCGTACCAATGATGATTACGTCATAGCTCTTCATGAGTTACCTCCTCTGAACGTGTGACTTGAGAATTTGTCTCTCCTAAAAATATATAACCGCTGAGCCACAAAGACAAGGGAAGCGATAGGAGATGTTAGCTTTTAGTAACAAAATCGTAAGGGGGACACCCCCTGACAGGGGTGCTTCACTATAGCTAAGCGCACATATTTGATCTGAGCCTGGCATTTTGTGCTACACTGGACCCGACGGATTGACCATATGCAGGAGGCGTACCGGTGAAAAGAACTATAGTGCTGATACTCTTGATGATGTTCCTTGGGTTTGGGACTCTCTTTGCCAACACCTATGAACAGGGGTATCTTGATGGCTATGCAGATGCAAAGCTAGCTCTTCCAAGCAAATATGCTGTGCAGACCGTGCAAGAGAGTGCACAAGATGATTTTGGCATCTGGAAGGTCTTCTCCTATGTGGATGCATTTGGCGACTATACTGATACGAGGTATATCAAAAATACAGAGTGGATACTCGGCACTTTCTCCAACTCCGCTACCAGGAACTCCCAGCTCAAGGTGAATTTTTTACTTGGTCCTGGCTATTTTGACATCATGGTGTTTGAGTATGGATCATCGCGAGTGACCGGCAGCTCCAAGTATCCAACGAAATACACCATCAAGGTGAAAGACCAGGGAGGTGAGGTCTATCAAACATCGGGAGAGAACTACGGCGACAGGATATCCATCACTGCCATAGGGGTTCCCAAGCTTTTTGAGCTTCTTTCCAAGGGCGGGGAGCTCAAGTTCAACATAACCGAGACCGAACGTCCCACTACGAGCTACAGCTTTGTCATCCCCGATAGCGCAGGCTTTGACAGGATACTGAAGACTCTATGATATGCACCGAGACAAAGGTGCATGGATGTGCAGGTGCAGATAGAGAGCGTCGCTATGATCAAGCATGAACGACCGGATTTTATCCTGAATTTCGTAAAGCCGAAAAACACCGAGATCAAGCATATCAACGGGCACTGGTACCTCTACGGGAGGGCGACCAGGTACAACCCTGAGACCGGGAAGTCAACCAAGGTATCCGGCACGTTGCTGGGCAGCATCACCGAAGGGGGCTTTGTCGAAAAGAGGGTGAAACTGTCCCCTGGCAAGGCAATCGAGGTGGTTGAGCTTGTTGCATCCCAGTATTTCATCCAAAAGGGAGCCCGCATACGTGAGAAGCTCAAGCTCTTCTTCCCGGATCTCTGGCGCGAGATGTTCTGCCTCGCCATCATGGCACTCGTCCATGACAGGGATGTTGCAAGGTGTGAGATACACTACGAGACAAGCATCCTCTGTGCACTCTTTCCGCACCTGGACCTCAGCTTTGCTAGCCTAGAAATACTGTTTGATCGCATAGAAAAGGATGGTGAGAATATCAGGGCCTTCATGCTCGCCCTCTCTTCCGATCAGGTGTATAGCACCAACGGGCAACAGGAGGCCCCCGACCATCTGTCCAAGGGCTTTGCATGCGATGCCACCCTGCTGCTGAACCACCTGAGCATGATGATGGGCCTTGAAGCGACTGCCCTTCTGGACAAGAGAGGGGATATCTCCTTGGAGGACTTCATCCAGGGGATGAGAGCGATACAGGCAGCCAAGGTTGATGGGGCATGGCATCGATGCCGTATTCCCAAGATGGTGAAGGCTATGTGCACAACCCTCGGCCTGGAGCTTGAGCCATTGGATGAGCTTTTTTTGAGGCAGGAGAGGTAGATTCAGCTATGGATGAAGGGTGCAGATACCGTTTCGACAAAAGAGAATGCAGTAGTGCCTCTGCATTAGAGCAGGCCCACCTCTCTTTTTGTTTGTCTGGTCGTTTATCCCAAATCTCTCCTTGATAAACTATTCTCGTGCTGGTATCTTTGGAATGTGTATGGAGGAGGATCAGGGGTGAAAAGAGCAGAGAGCGGACTCAGTTTCCAACAGAAACTCGCCCTTGTGGTGTTGCTTCTGTTCTTGGCAAGTTTTTTCTTTCCCTTCTACCTAGCCCGTGCTAACAGGGTCTCCGAGGATATCACAAGCGGCTTGTCTTCCTTGAGTGCGATGTGTTTCCTGTTCCTGATGATCCCCCCGCTCTTGATAGCCCTGTATGCCTTCATCCCAAAAGGCTGGATATCCGAGCTGACGCTCACCCTTGCAGGAATTTTGGGCCTTTTCTTCCCCCTGATGGTCCTTGGCATAGTGGGTCCTGATGTCAGCGCAACATTTGGTCCCTTGGCACGGTACAGTCCTGCCTCAGGGATGTACCTCTACCTGACAGCGGTGATAATCATATTCCTCATGAAACCCAAGTTCCGTCTTTATGATGCTGTGGGTATGGCCATTGTTGTTGGCTCTGTAGTGATTGTCCTTTCCCAAGGTTCCTATGACCGATTGGGAATCGTGCTGGAAGCAAGGAACCTGGGAAAGCGCATTACCCAGGAGGTGCTTGCGCATATTCGCCTTACCTTCATCAGCTTGGCCATCAGCATGGTGATAGGAATACCCCTTGCCTTGGCAAGCTTTCAGAGCAAGCGTGCCAAGAAGATCATCTTCCCTTTCCTCAACCTCCTACAGACCATCCCCGGCATTGCCCTGCTGGGCCTTCTGATAACCCCCCTATCCACCCTGTCGCGGACCTTTCCGCTATTGCGCGAGATGGGCATCAAGGGCATCGGCAATACCCCTGCCATCATAGCTTTGAGCACCTATGCCCTCTATCCCATCATCAGGTATAGCTTCACTGCTTTCTCAAGCATAGACGCGTCTGTCATCCAAGCGGCCAAAGGGATGGGTATGAACCCCTTGCAGGTCTGGAAGATGGTGCGTTTCCCCCTGTCCGCCCCGGGTGTCCTACATGGCATACGTGTTGCCCTGATCCAGACCATTGGCAATGCAACCCTTGCCAAGCTCATCGGAGGGGATGGCCTGGGGGTGTTGATATTCGAAGGCCTTGGCCAGGCTTCTGTCGATATGGTGTTGCTGGGCATGTTGCTAATCATCGCCCTTACCGTTGCCAGTGACCGCGCCTTCCAGGTCTTCATACATCTGGTGACCCCCTCGCCCTTACGAGCAAAGGCAGTCGGAAATGGATGATCAGAAGAAAGGAAAGTTGATGAGAGAACCAAAAAAACAAGAGACTGAAACCAAGCAAGCACATACAATGCACCCCATCCTCACCGATACGCATACCTTCCTGACGGTAGAGAACATTGGTGTGAAGTACGGGAAGATAGAAGCACTGCAAGATGTCTCAATCCAAATACCTGCCAATAGGGTAACGGTGCTTATCGGTCCCAGTGGATGCGGCAAGTCAACCACGCTGCGGTGCCTCAATGCCCTGGTAAGGAACGACACGGGCATCATCAGGTATGAGGATCCCGATATAGAGGGCCTCACGGAGACAGAGCTGCGCAGGAACATGGGCTATGCCATCCAGTCCGTCGGCCTGATGCCTCACCTGAATGTGGAGGAGAATGTCGATCTTGTGCCTCGCCTGTTGGGGTGGCCTAGATCAGAGAGGGCACAGCGTGTCGAAAAGCTGCTCAAGCTTGTACGCCTCGATCCCAAGGTATACAGCAAGAAGTACCCCCATGAGCTCTCAGGGGGGGAGGCCCAGCGCATTGGCTTTGCCCGAGCCCTCGGGGCAGACCCGCCTATGCTGCTTATGGACGAGCCCTTTGGGGCTGTGGACCCGCTCAACCGCGAGCAGCTGCAGAATGAATTCATCCGCATCCAGCGCAAGCTGCATAAGACCGTTGTCTTTGTCACCCATGACCTGGATGAGGCCATCAGGCTTGCAGACTATCTGGTCATCATGAAGGATGGCAAGATAGTGCAGGCCGATACCCCTGAACGGGTCCTGGCCGCCCCTCTCGATGAGTTTGTGGAACGGTTCCTTGGGCCTGACAGATCGCTGCAGCGCCTGACGCTCTTCACTGCAGACCGGGCCATGGAGGAGGCACTCTCCGGAACAGAAGAAGGGGCAGCAAGCCATCTTGATGATTGCTCAAAGCAGACCTATTGGCAGGTCAACGCACAAGGTGAGCCGATCTTTGGCTATACACAGGTAGGGGGAAAGATCATCCGACGAGCCATTGTCAATGGGACGCACACTGTACAGCAGTACTCATCCCTGAAGGAGTGTGTGTCAAAGATTCTCAACCTGGGGCTCCCTTCTGCCGCTGTGGTCTGTGAAGAGGGAAGGCTGTGTGGGGAGGTGCGGTTTGAAACAATCCAACAGATCAGCCAGGGCTGAAGTATCCACAGGGAACAGAGAGAGCCCGCTTCCAAAAAGAATCGGCCTTCTTGTAGGCTTGGTTGTCCTGCTGCTGTTGTTCATATTTTTTGAACAGGTGCAAATTGCGGTCCTCTCCTTTATCTTCCCTTCTGAAAATGCATTCACCCACTCCAGAAAGACCATTCTGGAGATGACAGGCGAGCATGTGGCGCTCAGCCTTCTTGCAACTGCCTTGGCAGCCCTGGTGGGAATCCTCATAGGGGTGGGGGTTACGCGTAAGGGTGGGGAGGACTTTCAGCTCCTGATCATGAGGCTGAACGGTTTCATCCAGACCTTCCCCCCGTCTGCAGTCATTATCCTTGCCTATCCTGTCTTGGGTTTCGGATGGAAGCCAGCCTTGCTGGCCCTCTTTCTCTACTCCCTGTTCCCCATCCTGGGCAACACGGTGGTCGGATTCCAAGGGGTGCCCCCTGAAGTGAAGGAGTCTGCCAGGGGGATGGGGATGACTCCTATCCAGCAGCTCTGGATCGCTGAGTTTCCCCAGGCCTGGCCCATGGTACTCACCGGCATCCGCCACAGCTACATCCTGAACCTCGGAACCGCCGCCATCGCAGCAGTCATCGGAGGGGGAGGGCTCGGTACCATCATCATCAGCGGCCTCGCCCTGAGGAACTCCGCCCTTGTTATGAGCGGTACCATTGTCATCAGCCTCCTGGCCTTCATAGGCGAGCAGGCTTTCCTCCTCCTGTCACGGTATGCCAGGACGTAGGAGAAGCTAGAGAAAACACTATAGGTGAAGACGACACAAGGCACTCCCCTGTAGGGTGGGAGTGCCTTGTGGTCTCTTTCTTCTTTTACTTTTTTTCTAATTCTTCTCTTTCTTCTCTTTCTTCTTCTTCAATACCTTGATAACCCTGTCAGCAGCCATCTTTCCCGTCAACACGGAGATGGGCAGTCCCGATGGGCTGAAAACCCACTGGCCTGCCTGGGAGATGTTGGCAATGACCCTACGATAAACCCAAAAGTAGAACCATACCCTAATCAACCCTCTCAAAACCTTTGATTCTCACATTTCAGAGCACTTTTCCCCACTTTTAGTTGCTTTCTGAAGATCTTTGGTGTATCATAAGT
>JAVERP010000034.1:0-44104 GCA_034007055.1 Sphaerochaeta sp. | reverse complement strand
AAGCAGTTGACAACGTCAACGATCTCATTGCTCCCGAGCTTGAAGGTATGGATGCTCTTGACCAGGTAGCCATTGACCGTGCCATGATCGCGCTTGACGGAACTCCAAACAAGGCAAAGCTTGGTGCCAATGCCATCCTTGGTGTCTCCATGGCGGTAGCCCGCGCAGCAGCCGACTTCCTCGGCCTGCCCCTGTACAAGTATCTTGGTGCCTATCACTCATGTGTCCTGCCTGTACCGATGGCCAACATCCTCAACGGCGGAGCCCACAGTGACAACAAGGTTGACTTCCAGGAGTTTATGGTAATGCCCATTGGTGCCTCTTCCCTCCACGAGGGACTTCGCTGGACCACTGAAGTATTCCATCACCTGAAGGCAGTACTCACAAGCAGAAAATATAACACCAACGTAGGTGATGAAGGCGGGTTCGCCCCCGACCTCCAGTCGAACGAAGAGGCCCTTGAGGTCATCATGGAAGCTATCACGAACGCTGGATATACCACCGGACGCGATGGGGACTTCATGATCGCCTTGGACCCTGCAGTCTCTGAGATCTACGATTCCAAGACCAAGACCTATACCCTCAAGTGGACCACCGGCGAAAAGCTTACAAGCTCTCAGATGGTGGACATGTGGGAGGACTGGTGCAATCGGTATCCCATCATCTCCATTGAAGATGGCATGGACGAGGATGACTGGGAAGGCTGGAAGATGCTCACCGATCGCATTGGCGACAGGGTGCAGCTCGTTGGTGATGACCTCTTTGTAACCAACGTCGAACGCCTGAAGATGGGCCTTGAGAAGAAGGTTGCAAACTCCATTCTCATCAAAGTCAACCAGATCGGTACCCTTACCGAGACATTCGAGGCTATCGACCTTGCAAAGCGCAATGGCTATACCGCAATTGTTTCCCACCGCTCAGGTGAGACTGAGGACAACTTCATCGCTGACCTCGTAGTCGCACTGGAGACCGGGCAGATCAAGACCGGATCCATGAGCCGTTCTGACCGTATGTCCAAGTACAACCAGCTGATGCGCATCGAGGACTACCTCGGTGATACCGCCAAGTATGCTGGTCGTGACGCTTTCCGCGTTCTCTAAGAGAAGGACACTCTAGTGTCTGACAACGAGAGAAACAAGAAGTTGTAGCAAAAAGTTAGATTGTATTAGAATTAGATCAGATTAGATTATGTTCAGGAGGGCCTTCGCTTGCGATGGCCCTCCTGTTCTGTCTGCAGGATTTGGGCCTTTGTTATTCACGATAGAACACACCCATGAGCTCTCCTGTATCCTATCCTAAAGTAATTTCAAGGCCTTCCTTACTGTACTATGGAGGGAGGGTGGTTTAGCATGGAAGAGGAGGTGCAAAGGGAAAGCCCTTGCACAAAAAGGATGAGACCATGAAACAAAACACCAAAAAGGCGGACAAAGCGCATCATCTTCTGTTCAACTCCATAGCCCCCATCTATGGCCTGTTCTTCAACAGACAGAAACGAAAGTTCACCGAGGTGATAGAGCGAGTAAAGCCTAAACTCGATCTCTCAAGCTTCACAAATATCCTGGATGTCGGGTGTGGAACAGGGGCTCTCTGTTCGGTTCTCAAAGAAATAGGACTTGAGGTGACCGGCATCGAACCGGCAGAGAAGATGCTCGCCATCGCCAGGGAAAAGACCAAAGGCCAATCTATTACCCTCATGCAAGCCAATGTCCTTGAAGGGCTACCCTTCGAAAAGAATGCATTCGATATTTCCATAGCCTCCTATGTTGCCCATGGACTTGCACCTGAAGAGCGCAAACGCCTCTACAAGGAGATGGGTAGGGTAACTAAGGAATATGTCGTCATTTATGACTACAACCAGAGGCGTTCAGCCCTGACCTCCTTTGTTGAGTGGGCCGAGGGAGGTGACTACTTCCGCTTCATCAAAGGGGCAGAGAAAGAGATGAAGGGGTGTGTTAACGAACTGAAGGCCTGCTTCTCTGAAGTGCGTGTGGTCAATGTAGACGTGCGTGCAGCTTGGTATATCTGCACGCCTCTGGAAGAAAAGAGATCTTAATGGGTTAGTAGTGGTTGTCACTGACTACCCGTCTGTCCTGGTATCGTTGCAAAAAGAAACAGGCTGTATTGAGAGAATACCTGAAGGGTGCTTCCTATACATCTTTTTCAGCCAACAACGGATTTAAAACAATAAGGTAAGAATTGTTTGAGAAATGGCAAGAAAAAGGATATAGTGCATATGGGTATGTGTATAATTCACACCCATGTAGATATGAAAAACATGTCTTGGAGGTTTTGATGAAGGTTAAACGTTTTTTCTTGGCATTCCTAGTTGTCTTGTTAGTCAGTTCTGTTATGTTTGCCTCTCCCTATGCAAATAATCAGAAGATATTTAGTCTGGACAGTGATATCTATGAGGCTATTGCCTCGTTGTATGTGAATCAGGGAATGTCCCTGCCTTCTACTACGGGTCCTTATAGCGAAGCGGAATTGCTGGCGATGCTGGATAAGATAAATACTGATAGCCTCGTCGGAGCAACAAAGGATACCTATGAATACATAGCCAAGCAGCTGGACGTCCAGCCAAAGATGCAGAATAAGGGCATGGGACTGTCGTGGAATTTCGATGCAACCCTCGAAACCTACACTCACACGAACACCTCTGTTTTTGTTGGAAGGGAGAACTGGAACCGTGGATATATCAGCCAGAAACCCCTGATTTCTGTAGGCTTGGAGACCTGGCCGTCCGATATTTTCTACGGCTATTCTGAGTTCTCCATCGGCAATACCAAGACACTCGAAAATACTTTTGGTTCGACAGGATTCGCCTCCAATATTATCGTCTTGGCACCCGCAACCCTCGATGACCTTGACTTCAATATGCCCTATCGGGCCTTTGTTGCCATGGGTGGGGATCACTGGACTTTCCAACTCGGCCGAGACCGTCTCAGCTGGGGAGCCGGTGAGTCAGGAAACCTGATGATGGGTGACAATCTTAAGTACCACAACATGGCCCGATTTACCGCCTTCGGAGAGAAATACAAATATACCTTCGTAACCTCATTTTTCCCTCACCCTAAAAACTATCTTGATGTCGCCGGGGGTGTTGGGACTGCAGGGGATGCCATAGCAGGTGATGGCCAAGGGGTTGCCCTCAGCGGCCTGAATATGTTCATGGCCCACCGCCTGGAGTGGCGTATGTTCTCTGACAAGGTAGGCCTTGCCGTCACTGAAAGCATCATGTACCAGAGCGAGGAAAACCTGCTTGATCTGAGAGTCCTCAATCCTGCCATGATCTTCCACGACAATTATATCCGGAGCAACTCCAACTCCCTGCTTGGCATTGAATTGGATTATACCCCAATTAAGGGCGTAAACATCTATGGCCAGGCTGTAGTGGACGAGTTCTCCCTCCCAGGAGAGGATGTTCCCAGTGCAACCAAAGTGAATTATCCCGTTACCTTCGGCTACCTTGCCGGGGTGAAGGTGGTCAAACCAATAGGGAATCTGATGGGCCATGCCTCGTTTGAGTTTGCCTATACTGACCCGTTCCTCTATTTGCGGTATCAGACCAAAGAGAATGCTTCAGCTGCCATCGGCGATGCCTATAGCCTGAACTTCGTCGGTACGATACGGGAATTTACCAATAAAGTAGGTACTCGCTACAATGCAGAGTTCCTCGGGTACAAGTATGGCGGTGATGCTATGGTGGTCAACCTCAATGGTGGGGTGAAGCAGTATGGTAAGTGGAACCTGGAGGCAAACGGCTTTTTCATGCTCCATGGAACCTTCGATATCTATACCATGTGGAGCCGCATTGGTGGAAGCTCCGGTGTATCACATGAAATCTCCACTCCTACAACCAATCATCCGACTGGTAACTATAACGATGCAACTGCACAAACTACCCGGGACAGTGTCTCCCAGACCTTGATACTCGGCTTGAGCGGTTCGTATGAAATCACTTCTTATCTAAAAGCCTTCGGGCAGATCGATTATATTCATGTAGCTAACTACGGGAATATATCGGGAGTCAAAGAAAGTGACATCCAGCTGACCCTTGGGGTTACCTACCATATCTAAAGCGAAACAACTACCACCAGTCTCTGTCCTGTTAGGGCAGGGACTGGATGGTGGTTTTCCTACTGTCTCCTTTGAGAGGTAATCATGAAACGCTTACTCCTGGTTCTTGTGTTCCTTTGTATTTCTCTTAGTGCCATGTTTGCTGTAACTGCACAGGAAGTACTTCCTCTCTCTTCCTCGGTCTATGCAGATATGGATACCCTGTATCTGGTTCTAGGTATAGGAACTCCTAGTGATTCCCGTCCCTGGACCAAGGGCGAGGCACGAGCAATCCTGTCCATTGCCAAAGAAAGAAACCTTTCCGGGGTCACGAGGAAACTGTACGAAGAAATCGAGAAAAACCTCTCTGATAGTCTCAAATGGTCTTTCCCTGATGGTTTTTCTATAGGGGGGAGCGTTGATCTCACAGGAGAGCTATACACCCATACCAATACTGATATTTCGGAAGGCTTTACTTCCTTTGTCGATTGGAACTATGGGTTTGTCGAGCGTAAACCTCTGTTTAGGTTCCGTCTTGATATGGCAGTTTCTGATTTTTTCTATACCTACTGTGATCTTCAGTACGGATTTGGTGTTGCCCGTTATGACGATGTACTCAAGACCCTAGGAGATAGTGGGCATGCCCAGGTTGGAGCCCTGACAGACGATACCTCCCTGGTGATTGTCGACGGTGATTCTATCCTTTCCCAGTATGCCAATGCTTTTTCAACCAATTTTATACTGTATAGCCGGGATCTTGATTTCCAAACGCCTAAGAGGGCAATTATTTCTGTAGGTGGAGACCATTGGAATTTTTCCATGGGCAGGGATAAGTTGTCCTGGGGAAATTCCCATATAGGAAACTTTATCTTCGACGACCATGTCGATTTCCAGGAGTATGCCCGCTTTACCGTGTATACCCAATATTTCAAATACGAAGCGGTCAATATGTTTTTTGATACTTCCTATAGCTCTGATAGTTTCTTTCGGATGATGATGGCCCATCGCCTCGAGTTCCGCCCTTATCATAGGCTCACCTTCGCGGTCAGCGAAGATATAATGTACCAAGCAGATGTCTTGGACTTACGGTTTCTCAACCCTGCCTTCATCTATCACAACCTTAATGAGCGAGGAAAATTCAATGCGATCGCGCATCTTGAGGCCAGCTACACCATCTTGCCAGGCCTCAACCTCTACGGACAGTTCTGTCTCGACCAAGCAATTGCCCCTAATGAGGATGATGACGAATCAACCGCCTGGGGGTTTCTTGCTGGTATAGAGTATGCAGCCATAGTGCAAAACGGTATCTATTCCACAGTATTGGAAGGGGCTATGACTCTTCCATGTCTCTATCGGCGTGATGGCATCGACTATCTGATGGCCAGGAGATATGCTGGCTTAGATGCTAGTGGCCCTTCCCACTGGTATACTCAGAAATTTGATTACATCGGTTTTCCCTATGGAGGTGATTCCCTCGTTTTCACCTGGGACAATTCCTACCGTATGCCCACCATTGGTTCGGTGGGGTTCTCCCTGACAGCCCTATGGCATGGGGAGTTGGATATGTATACGAATGTCTCCACCGGTGGTAGTAGCTATGCAAATTATGGTTCCACGCTCTTCATCGGTCCTACCATCGCTACTACCATTACTGCCTCATGCAAAGGGGACTACGAATTGCAGCGGCTCCTTAGTTCTGTCAGGGGAAAGGTCTATGCCCAGCTTGACTGGATTATGCGCTCTACCTATACCAAGGCAACAAGCAGCTATGGTTCTTTCGTCCAAGATTTCCAGTGTACCGTAGGGACTACGATAACGTTCTAGGTAACAGGTTTCCTGATTGTCTTGATCGTAAGGTAGGAAGGTTCTTGCAGTACCGATGCCACAGCCATCTTTTCTTCCTGAATGAAGATGTGCTTCTTATATCCTTCAGGAACGTAGATTTTTCGAATGGGATTGGCACACTTTGGTGATCTTCCCCTATCCAACTACATCATGCTTATCAGTGTTGCTCCTAGCACCATAGGAGATATCGAATTACTCATACCCAGAATATTTCTTTCCTTTGACTCCTTCGTTGCGTGGGCCGAGGGAGGTGATCACTTTCGTTTCATCAAAGGATGCATCACTGAACTGATGGCCTGCTTCTCTCACGTGAGGGTGGTCAATGTCGACACCCGTGCAGCATGGTATATCTGTACGCCTTTGCAGGAGTAAGCCAAATTCTTATGAACACATAAAAAATCCCTCCAGCAGAGTGCCAGAGGGATTTTCTTCTATGTATTGGCTCAGATGCTGTAATGCACTCCAAAGCTTAACTGATAGTCTGATACCATCGCCTTAGCTACATTGCCCTTGTTCCATATAAAGGGTAGGGAGAGGTGAGATGTGAGGGCCAGCTTTGGGGTCAGGTTGACCTCACCGACAAGATTGAAGAGTAGGGAGTACTCCACAGGTCCGGCCTCTGAAAAATCAAAGGGATTTTCCGTAGAGGGTGTGCTAGGAACAGCTTGGTTTGTCCCATCGTACAGTTCCCATAAGCTGGTTATTCCCAGTACTCCGTGTGCCATGAACATCGTATTGAGAGAAGCTTTCCATGAACTAGGCACCTCGTAGTCCACCAAGAGGTTTCCTACTATAGCATCCCCACCGTAAGGATAGCCCTGTACATATCTGAGATTGGCCATGCCATTTGCAAGCACCCTTATAATACCATCAAATCCTACTCCAAACTGGTGGGAGGTTGCATTGTACTCTTCGCGAAGATAGAAGAATGGGTCGGTGTATACGCCCTCTAAAGCTACGCCAAAGATGCCTTTGCCTATACCCATTTTGTTTTGGATGCCCAAAAGGTAGGCGAAGGCAGAGGGTTTGGCATGGGTAGCGGGAGGAACATCCTCTCCAAATGCTATCTCATCAATACCTAGTTGCCCATAGATATTCCATCCGCTCAGTGGTGTGTAATCACCTTCAAGGACAAGCATGGAGTTGGAGTTTCCTCGTATGTATTGGTTATGGTAGAAGCCTACAGGGTTGAGGAAGCGGATGTCTATGGAGCCTGTGCTGCTCTGGTACATCATCGATTCTGTGAGGGTAAAGCCTGCCTTGTCCTTGAGGAACCTGAGTTCCACACGGTGTGCCAGAAACATTTTGATACCGTCACCGAGAATGTCCTGGTGGTTGACCCCCACATTGGACGCGATGAATGTCGGATCGAGTATTTGTGGGTGTGTAAAGAATGAGGAGAGTAGGGTGTACTTGAAGGAATCAAAGTAGGTGGTGAACCGACCGACCTGTTGGAAGGGCATATTGTTGCTTACCGAGAGGTTGCCACTCTTTCCTGCTCCCCAGCTGATCTTATCCCTTCCTATCTGCAGGTTCCAGTTGTTTCCTCCTGCTGAGGCAAAGGCGCGGTAGGGGAAATTGAGGTCGATATTGTGAAGAACATTTGGTGGGACCATGGGGATATTGGTAGTCAGGATGGATTCACCATACTGTGGATTTGACTGTACGTTTGGAGTTGACCCAGTTCCTGTAGCATATCCGAAATTATTCATGGCTGAGATTTCAAAATAACTGTAGAAGTGGTCAGTGGGCCAAGTCTGGAAAGTGAAATTAACAAAGGGTTTTCTATCATTGAAGTTATATGACCAGTCACTCTCGCTGGTGAAATCATGTTTGTTTGTGTGGGCGTATGTCTCGAGGCTGACGGTCATACCCACATCATAGCCAAATTGACCTACCTGCTTGGGTTTTTCTGAGAGAAGGTTTGTTACCTGCTCGTACAACTGCAGTTCTGCTGGAGTTGTGAGGGCATTTTGATCGAGCCGGCCAAGCATCCTCTGCAGCTCATCCTGGCTATAGGGCCCTGTTGTTGAGGGCAAGGCCTTTCCCTGCAGGATATAGAGGTTTGCTATATGTCGGTAGATTGGGCTTTCCAGAGGGAATATCTTCTGGGAATTGGATGCTCCAAGGGTTGTGCATAGTAAGATGACCATAAAAAAAGATACAAGCTTTTTCTTGTTTTTCATTGATTCAGTCTCCTATCAATCACCATGATTACCACATGTACAGGTATATAGCAAGCAATTTTCATCTTCCATCTTCTGTACAACCATTCCTTTATTATTAAAGAAATTTACTACCAGTTTCTACTAGATAATAAAGTTGTCATTAGAGTTTTGCTTTGTGAAATTTAGATAATCCAAAAACAGTTCAGTTGTAACTGAAGATGCAGTAATCAAAAACACTGTATTGATTTTAAGTTTTTTTATTGAATATAATTAAAGTAAATACTGGTTCGTAATGCTGTATTGTTTTTCAGAGCCCCTCATAAAAAATGGATATGGTTTTATTGACAGCTGGGTATCTATGGCATAGGGTGAAGTAGAAAACTGTTCGCTATCCTGGAGTTCAGCATGGACATTATCACACAGAGTGCGCAACCGATGCAGGG
This sequence comes from Sphaerochaeta sp., assembly GCA_034007055.1. Lineage (GTDB taxonomy): Bacteria > Spirochaetota > Spirochaetia > Sphaerochaetales > Sphaerochaetaceae > Sphaerochaeta. Next base: position 35,592 of record JAVERP010000034.1, on the reverse strand, counting down.
ACCTCTTCTTGAAGAGGTCAAGACTTTTCTCTTGGAACAAGGCCTCGTTTTTGAAGGACTTCCGGAATTCACCACTGTCCTGCGCAATGATGACTATACGATTATAGGATCAGGCTCCCTTGACGGCAATGTGCTCAAATACATTGCTGTAGAGAAGGGTCACCAAGGTGAGGGGTTGCTAGCTCAGATCCTGACCACCTTGGTTGCCCAGGCCTTCAGCAAAGGGCTTCGGAACCTGTTTGTCTTTACCAAACCCCAGAACAAAGCCCTGTTCACTCCCTTTGGTTTTTATCCGATTGAGGAGACTTCCCGCGTCCTCCTGATGGAGAACCGCAAGCATGGCATCACATCGTATGTCTCTGCATTGAAAAATGCAACTGACAGTGCAGTGAAGGAGAGAGGTCTCTCCCTATCCGGAACGATCGGCACCATAGTGGTGAATTGCAACCCCTTTACCCGAGGACATCGATACCTCTTGGAAAGCTCTGCTTCTCAGTGCTCGCTCTTGCATGTCTTTGTCGTCTCAAGCGACAAGAGTGCATTTCCCACTGATGTCAGACTATCCCTTGTTCGTCAGGGTGTTGTTGATATCCCCAATATTGTGGTGCATGAGGCAAGTGACTACCTAGTCTCAGTCGCTACCTTCCCTTCGTACTTCCTCAAGGATCAGCAGAGTGCGGGCCAGCTTAACAGCGAGTTGGATATTGCAATTTTTTTGCACTATATCGCTCCAGTGCTTGGCATAACCTGCCGATTTGTGGGCACCGAGCCACTGTGTAAGACAACAGCGGCATACAACCGTCAGATGCAACAGATGCTGGAGGCGAAAGGTGTTCGTTTTATTGAGGTGAAGCGCCTGGAATCCGGTGATCAGCCCATCAGTGCATCAAGAGTGCGTTCTCTTATGGCTTTGAAAGAGTTTGATAAACTTGAAAAGTTGGTGCCTGCAACAACCTACGCCTTCATCATGTCTGATCAGGGACAGGAGATAGCCGCTCAGTTGGCGATGGAGAAGGTATAGCCCTTTCCCCAGATGGTCTGGATGTAGATGGGTGTCTTCGGTGATGGCTCGATCTTGTTACGCAGCTTGTTGATGTAGACCATCACTGCGTTGTCGTCGACGACCGACTCGCCCCAGATCTGCTCGTACAGAGCCTCTTTGGAGAATACCTGGTTGGGATGGTCCAAAAACAGCTTCATGAGGATGAGCTCCTTGGCTGAAAGAAAGACCTCCTCATCGTCCTTATAGAAGCGCATGGTCTTGTTGTCCAGTGAGAAAGGGCCGACCTTGGTCACTTCGTCCTGGCTGTTTTGACTTTGTTTGTTCCGTCGTATCAGGGCCTTTATCTTGGCACCGAGCACCACCGGATTGAATGGCTTGTAGATGTAGTTGTCAGCCCCGAGATCCAGGCCGTAGAGGGCGTCATAGTCCTCGGTCCTTCCACTGATGATGATCACAGGCGTTGACAATCCGAGGTATCTGATCTGCTTCAGGACTTGAAAGCCATCCATCCCGGGTAGGTTGATGTCGAGCAGGACAAGCTGGAAGGAGGAGGTCTTCAAAAGCTTGATAGCCTCCTCCCCGCTGGTTACAGCGATCGGGATGAGGTCGTTGCTGGTGATTACTTTTGACATCAACTTGCGAATCGACGTATCATCGTCGACAATGAGTACCTTGTCCTGCATCACTTGTGCCCTCTTTGTTCTGTTTGCTTGCAAGTATACGTGATATATTCCTAGGTAACAACATCAATAGGAGAAACCCTTGGCCCTGTCTTTCAATGATACCATAAAAAAAGATGTGCGAACGTGGCTTCCCCTCATGGTGGTGGCCCTGTGCATTGTCCTGGCCATTGTCATCCTGTTGGTCGATATCTTCCGTCACAACTCACTTGTCATGTTTGAGAACAGCAAGGCCAAGCAGATGACCATAGTGAAGAACATAGCCGAGGCGATGGCCGGGGAGATAAACCAGACAAAGCAGGGGCTGTTCTTCTTTGCCGAGTCGACTGACTTTGAGCAGGCGCTGACCACATTTACTGAAGAGGGCATCGCCTGGCCACTGGACAGGCTGGTGCTCTCCTACAGCATCTACAACGCCCAGATAATTGAGAACATGGTCATCCATGATGATTCACTCTCCCATCCCATCTGGAGCCTGAAAAATAAGGAATACCGTTTCTTGAGTCCAGTCAGTGAGGATGCCTATGCCAAGTTCGAGCTCTGGCTGGGTGGATCGGACTTTCATGAAAGCTATCTCTCCATAACTGTCAAGAACAGGGAGGGCATCTCCATCACAGCTATGTTGGATCTGAACCTGATGTATGAGCGGATGATTGCCCCGGTCAAGCTAGGTGAGAAAGGGTACGCCCTGGTGAAGAACAGTGACGGGGTCATCATCATGTACCATATCAGGGAGCAGATCGGGATCAACGCAGCTACTGAGCGACAGGCACTGTTTCCTGATCTTGAACTGGAGCTGGACAGCCTTCAGGCTATGATTGCAAACCAGAGGCAGGGCAAGGAGGGAGTCGATGTCTACCAGTCCTACTGGTGGGGCGATGAGCAACCCAAGAAGGTCACAAAAGTGGCGGCGTACGCACCAATCCATATCGATGACGGGTTCTTTATCGTAAGCGCTGTCATCGACTTCAAGGAGATCAAGGCGCAGGCGACCGGAGGCATGACCAAGGCGATCATCCTGACGTTGCTTATCTGCATCACGCTCTTTGCTGTCCTGGTCCTGCTCATCTCTGCATACCTAGAAAAAAATGAGATGGCAAGGCGCAACACCTACCTCAACCAGTTGAACAAGACGCTGCTTACCCTGCATGAGAATGAAAAGCTGATCTTCCACCAGCAGAGGCTGCAGAACATAGGGACGATGACCAGCGGCATCTCCCACGAGTTCAACAATCTGCTCACCCCCATAATGGGGTACTCCGCCCTAATGGTTGAGACCATGGACAGTGCAAACCCCTACTATGATGATGCCAAGGAGATCCTGCTTGCCTCGGAGAAGGCAAAATCCATCATCCAGCAAATCCTTGCCCTGGGCAGCCGTACCACCGAGACCGTCTTTGACTATATTGATGGTCATGCCCTGATCAGGGGCGCTGAGAAGATGATCAGGGGCATACTCTCGCCCAACTGCACCCTTGAGGTAAGGGTTCTTGATAAGAAAAGTGGCTTCTATTGCAATGAAACCCAGATGAACCAAGTTATCCTCAACCTTGTGCTGAATGCAATGGCGGCAATCGGGGGAAAGCAAGGCACCATCGAGATGGTCTACAGGCGCGTCTCCAAAGAGGAGATTGGAGAGAGCTTCTCCCAGAGCAACTGGGAAGCCCTCGATCCTCAGTTTGAGCTGTTCGGGCAAATTTCGATCACCGACGATGGGATGGGGATGACCAAAGATATTGCTGAGACCATATTCGAGCCCTTCTTCACCACAAAGGGTGAAAGTGGGGGGACAGGGCTGGGACTGTCCATAGTGCAGAACATAGTCGCCTCCCATAGGGGGATTGTGACAGTCACCTCAAGGGTCGGCATCGGATCCTGCTTTACCATAACCCTGCCGCTGGCCGAAAATCTCAAGCAGGAAGAGGGGGTTGTCCATAAACCCTCCAGGCCCCTGGCTGGAATGGAGGGGCTTACCCTCCTGTTGGTGGACGACAACCTCGCTGTATTGAAAGTCCTGCAGAAAAGCCTGAGCCGGCAGGGCATTGAGGTCTTTGCCACGGTAGATCCCTTTGAGGCATTGGCCCTGCTCAAGGAGAATCGTTTTCCCGTCCTCATAACCGATGACTTCATGAAAGGGATGCATGGCTTGGACCTCAGCATGAAGGCAAAGCTGATTAACCCCCAGATTTCCATCATCCTCCTGACTGGACTTTTGCGAAGGGAGATAGTCGAGGCAGTGCAGGCAACCATCATCGATGAGTATCTGCTCAAGCCTGTCTCCAACGTTGAGCTGTTCACCTCCATCAGGAGAGTAACTTCCCTAAACCTTAACAAAAATTAAGAACTCGTTAATCATCCCTTAAGAATTGCCTCCTATACTGAATATAGGGCGACGGTTGTGATCGCCACGGTATTTCAAGGAGGACAATTATGAAAAAAGGTATTATTATTCTGCTGTGTCTCATTATGGCACTCCCATTTGCTCTGATGGCCAGTGGTAGCACCGAATCTGCGTCAGGTGAAAAGCAAGTTGAGTATCCAAAAGGGAACTTTGATTTTGTAGCCCCATCAGGTGCTGGCGGTGGTTGGGACCTGACGATCCGAACAGTTGCAAAGACTCTTGCCGACACCAAGCTCGTTGATGTCTCCATGCCTGTGCGCAACGCCCCTGGTGCCGGTGGTGCCGTACACCTTGGAACGCTACAGACCAAGAAGGGTGATACGAAGACCATTACCGTATACTCCCCCCCCATCATCTTCTTCAATCTGAACGGAACTTCCAAATACGGTTTCCGCGACACCACCCCTCTGGCACGCCTGATCGCTGACTATGCTGCCTTTGTGGTCAAGGCTGATTCCCCCTACAAGAACATCATGGATGTCATGAACGCCCTGAAGAAGGATCCCAAGTCTGTGAAGATTGGTGGTACTTCGGCAGCGGGTTCCATGGACCATGTGCAGTTTTTGATCATTGCCCGTGCTGCTGGGGTGAAGAATCTCAACAAGATCGATTACATCGCCTTTGACAGCGATGGAGCTACCCAGGTCATGGGTGGGCATATCGACCTGTTCTCAACCAGCCTCGCAGATGTCATGGGCCTGGTCACCAGTGGCGACCTTCGTGTTCTTGCACAGACTGCAGACCGCAGAATCGGGACTGGCAAGGCTGCTGAGATCCCCACCTGCATCGAATCCGGCATCAATGAGACATTTCAGAACTGGCGTGGCCTGTTCGGTACCCCCGAGATGCCCGACTACGCAGTAGCCTACTGGGAGAAGACCCTCGCTGAGATGGTGAAGACCCCTGAATGGAAGGCTGCCCTTACCAAGTATGGCTGGGACAACGTCTATCAGAACGGACCCGATTTCGAGAAGTTCCTCGTAAAGACCGAAGCTGATTACCAGGTGATCCTGAAAGAGATCGGAATGATCTAGAACCCTTGCATCGTGCCCTGGCCGAGCATGGTCAGGGCATGTTTTCCTTTGGAGGAACGTATGAATGCTTCAATGATTATGTCAGTCGTAGTCACTATGATTGGCTTTGTGTACACCTTTTCCACCTTCCTCCTGCCGGATGCAAGGATCGGAGTAGCGTACGAACCAAAGATTTTCCCAGGCATCCTGGGCATCAGCCTCCTTGTGCTGGGGGCCATCCTGGTAGTGCAGGAACTTCGCCTGCTCTCCAAGGCAAAGGACCAAGGGACCCAAGCCCCATTCTTTGGCTATGAACAGAAGAATATCCTGTTCACCCTGCTGAATGGTCTTCTCTATGCACTGCTGTTTGATCGGATCGGCTATGTGTTTGCCACGTTTGTTTTTTTGAGTATCCAGCTAGGCATCTTTAGGGGTAAAAAGACCTGGAAGAGCACCCTCCTGATCGCCCTGATCTTCTCTGTTGTCGCATTCATCCTCTTCAACACCTTGATGGGTGTGTATCTCCCAAAGTCCCCGCTTGGGTTTATGTAAGGAATACCGTATGAACAGTTTTCAATTATTGCTACAAGGCTTTGGGGTTGCGGTGCAGCCTATGAACATCCTTTTCGTAACCATCGGCGGGGTGCTCGGTACCATAGTGGGCATGCTTCCCGGCTTGGGCCCTGCTACCGGAGTGGCGATTCTCTTGCCACTGACCTTCTCCCTCGGCCCCATCGGGGCTCTGATCATGATGTGCGGCGTCTACTATGGAGCCATGTACGGAGGTTCGCGCGCATCGATCCTCATCAATACCCCAGGCGATGGTGCCGCCATTGCAGCAACCTTCGACGGCTATCCGATGAGTTTGCAGGGCAAGGCGGAGTCCGCCCTTGCCATGTCAGCCATTGCATCCTTCATCGGAGGCTCGATTGCGACGGTCTTCATTGCAGTGCTTGCCCTGCCTGTCGCCCGATTCGCCCTCAAGTTCGGATCAGCAGAGTACTTTTTGCTCTATGTGTTCGCCTTGAGTGCAACAGCTTCCATGTCCGATGGCAAAAGGCTCAAGGGCTTCATATCCATGATCATCGGCCTGATGGTATCCACCGTGGGCATCGACCCCCAGTCAGGGGTCAATAGATTCAGTTTCGGAAGCCTTGAGCTGCAGGGAGGCATCGATTTCCTCATCGTCATCATAGCGGTGTTTGCCTTTGGTGAAGTGCTGAAGAGCTTCAGGAACATCACTGACGGAACCAAGAAGATCCAGACCAAGTTTGGCAAGATATGGATAACCAAGGAGGAGTGGAAACTCTCCATCTGGCCTATTCTGCGCAGCACTCCCCTTGGCTTCTTTGTAGGGGTTCTTCCAGGTGCCGGGGCGACCATCGCATCCTTGATGGCATACAGCAACGAGAAGAGGTTTTCCAAACATCCTGAAAAGTTCGGCCATGGTGCCATCGAGGGTGTGGCGGCTCCTGAGTCTGCAAACAATGCAGCTTCGGTGGGGGCCCTGATCCCCATGTTGGCCCTTGGTGTTCCAGGATCCGGGACAACGGCTGTCATGATGGGTGCCATGCTGATGCTCGGCCTGCAACCCGGTCCTGCCCTGTTCCAGCAACAGAGCAACATAGTCTGGGCGATCATAGCAAGCATGTTCATCGGGAACATCATCCTTGCGGTCATCAACATCCCCCTTGCAGGTGTGTTGGTGAGGATATTGGCAGTTCCTCCGAGGGTGTTGTACCCCATCGTGTTGGGACTCACCTTTGTAGGGACGTACGCCATTGCATCGTCAGTTGCAAGTTTCTACCTCCTGCTGGTATTTGGTATCTTCGGCTACTTCATGTCCAAGGCAAGCTTTCCTATGAGCCCGTTTGTGCTGGCGGTCATTGTAGGTACCAATATGGAGCAGTACTTTAGGCGGGCGTACAAGATCTCCAACGGCAATATGAAGATTTTCGCAAGCTCTCCCATCTGCATCATCCTGATTATCCTGATCGTGGGGTCACTGTTCCTGCCCCTGCTCCAGAGAACATTCAAGAGTTGGAAGTCGCAACGACTGGCACAGGCCTAGGCTAAGGAGAGGACACATGGAGATAGTGACAACCGGTTTGGCAGGAACCATGGAATCGAGCGATATCATGGTCACGGTTAGCAAGCCGACACAAGCAGGCATTACCATAGAGCTGAGCAGTTCAGTCTCAAAGCAGTTCGGCAAGCAGATCAGGGGGGTCATCCTTGAGTGTGCGCATAAACTTGGGGTGATGGATGCATCCATCACTGCCGTTGACCAGGGGGCCCTTGACTGTGTCATCAAGGCAAGGGTGAAGACTGCGATCTATCGTGCTTGCCTCAGCACTGACTACAAGTGGGAGGTGTAGCATGCAGGAAAAACTCAGAAGGACGATGATGTTTGTTCCGGGGAACAACCCCGGTATGATCAAGGATGCGTATATCTACAATTGTGACTGCATCATGTTTGACCTTGAGGATAGTGTCTCCTATACGGAAAAGGATGCTGCCAGAAGCCTGGTCTTCCATGCCCTCACCACCATTGACTATGGGGACAAGGAGCTTGTCGTCCGTGTCAATGCACTGGATAGCTCCATAGGCATAGATGACCTTGAGGCGATGGTCAGGGCCCGTATCGATGTCATCAGGCTTCCAAAGACCGAGACTGCCCAGGATATCATCTTTTGCGAAGAGCAGATCGAGAGAATTGAGATATCCATTGGAATGCCTGTGGGCACCACCAAGATGATGGCAGCCATTGAGAGCGCCCAGGGGGTACTCAATGCTCCCGCCATTGCAAAGGCAAGCAAGCGTCTGATCGGCATAGCTTTGGGAGCAGAGGACTATGTCACCGACCTGAAGACCAACCGATCCCCTGAAGGAATTGAGCTGTTGTTTGCCAGGAGCATGATCTTGCAAGCGGCCCGGTCTGCAGGGATCTCCGCCCTAGATACGGTCTTTTCCGATGTCAACGACGAAGAGGGGCTGATAGCAGAGGCGAAACATATCAAGCAGCTAGGCTTTGACGGCAAGTCAGTCATCAATCCTAGGCAGATACAGCCGATCATAGATATCTTTACGCCTACGCTCAAGGAGATTCAGAAGGCAAAGGCAGTGATGGAAGCCATAGCAGAAGCCAACAGGCGAGGATCCGGGGTTATTTCTCTCAATGGAAAAATGATCGACCGTCCTATTGTGCTCAGGGCCGAGCGTGTTATCAGCCTGGCAAAAGCTGCCAAAATTATAAGCTAGGAGGGCTGTGATGCCAAATTTTGACCTTACTGCACTTGCCCATATGGATGAGTTGAAGACTCAGACCCCCTTTGATACAGAGCATGTCTACAAGGAACTGAAGACCTGTCATGAACGTGAGCTCAGTGACAACAAGATAGTGCCGACCTTACAGGACGCCATCAGGTTGTGTGGGCTTAAGGATGGGATGACGATCTCTTTCCATCACCATTTCCGCAATGGGGATTTCGTTGTAAACAAGGTGATGGCAGTGATAGCCCAGATGGGCATCAAGGCCCTGGTCCTTGCCCCAAGCTCCCTGATCGACATCCATAAGCCCCTGATAGATCACATCAGAAATGGTGTGGTGCGCAGGATAGAGACCAGCGGTCTTCGCGGCGAACTTGCCGAGGAGATCTCCCACGGCCTGATGGAGGTTCCGGTGGTCTTCCGTTCCCATGGAGGGCGTGCCGCAGTGATAGAGACCGGAGAGCTTCCCATTGATATAGCTTTTATCGGAGCTCCCTCCTGTGACCCCTTGGGAAATGCGAACGGGTATTCCCGCGACAATGACAAGGGTATCGTCTGTGGTGCGATGGGATACGCCAAGCTCGATGCCCAGCATGCAAGGAAGGTGGTCATCCTCACTGACAACATCGTACCGTTCCCCAATGTGCCCTTTGGCATCCCCGAGTCGGATGTAGACTACATTGTGGAGGTTGATGCCATCGGCGATCCCAACGGCATCATGAGCGGGGCTACGCGGTATACAACCAACCCCAAGGAGCTGATGATAGCTCAGAAGGTTGCCGAGGTCATTGAGGCTACTGACTTCTTCCGCAACGGCTTCTCCCTGCAGATGGGCTCAGGTGGAGCCAGTTTGGCAACTGTGCGCTTCATGAAGGAGAAGATGCTCAAGAAGAAGATCAAGGCAAGTTTTGCACTCGGAGGTATAACCGGGCAGATCGTACAGCTTCACGAGGAGGGCCTCATCAAGAAGATCCTTGATGTGCAGTCCTTTGACCTGGAAGCGGCACGCTCGCTGAAGGACAACCGCTTCCACCAGCAGATATCCGCTTCCTACTATGCAAGTCCCAACAGCAAGGGCTCTGCTGTGAACCAATTGGATTTTGTTGTCCTTTCAGCACTGGAGCTTGATGTTGATTTCAACGTCAATGTGCTGACCGGTTCCGATGGAGTCATCAGGGGCGCCATCGGTGGGCATTGTGATACCGCAGCAGGAGCCTCTGTTGCCATCATAACGTGTCCGCTGACACGAGGACGCATTCCCACGATTGTAGACCGGGTAAACACCATCGTCACCCCGGGCAAGACCATAGACATCGTGGTCACCGACCAGGGCATTGCTGTTAACCCCATACGATCCGACCTGATGAAGATGATGGAGCGAGCCGGCATCGATCTGTGCACCATCGAGGAGCTTAGGGACAAGGCCAGGAGGATTGTGGGGCAGGGTACCCCCATCGCCTACACCGATCGTGTCGTGGGTGTGGTCACCTATCGCGATGGCTCGGTCATCGACCTTATCTACCAGGTCAAGGATGATCAAGAGACAGAGGATTAAGCTATGGCTACACTTGTTCAGATACTCAAGGGCAGGGATGATCGGTATGCTTTGCAAACCTCTCTGATAGAGAGGTACAAGGCACCCCTTGTCTCCTGCACCATGAATATACCAGGTCCCCACAAGAACAGTGAGCTGATACAGGCCAGCTTTGACAAGGCCATGGAGGCCTTCATACAGCGTAATCAGGGCGTTCTGGAGGAAGTATCCAACCAACAGAAAGAGACCGGCCCAGAACGATATTTTATCGTACTGGGAGGGACCAACCTCCAAGCCCTGAAGCGTAGACTCGCCTTCTTTGAGCAGGTCTACCCCATCGGAAGGTGGTTGGACCTCGATCTCAAGGATAGGGATGGAAAGGCTATAACACGCACCGATATAGGTCTTGAACCGCGCCGGTGCCTGCTGTGCAGAAGACCTGCCAAGGAGTGCGCCAGAAGTGAAAGGCATAGCCTTGAGGATTTGTTGGCAATAACTGAGAAAGAGCTGATGCTCTTCCTCAAGATAATGTGAGAAGTAAATGAAGCACATAGAGCTGTTGGCTACCAAGGCACTGCTTGAAGAGGTAGGGACCACACCCAAGCCAGGTTTGGTAGACCTGCTAGGTAGTGGTGGGCATACCGATATGGACTGCCATACCTTCGAAGCGAGTGCCTATGCCTTACAGCCTTATTTTGGAAGGATGGCAGAGCTGGGAAGCGTATGGGGCGGCTCTTTACCCCGCTTGTTTGCCGAAATTCGTACGATAGGTCTTGAAGCTGAAAAGGCGATGTTCGCAGTAACCAAGGGTGTGAACACCCATAAGGGCATGCTCTTCAGTGTAGGTGTTCTCTCTGCTGCCTCAGCGTATGCACTCTCTCACTACGAATCTACAGACAGTGACCTGCTCTGCTCCCTAGCCATAGGGATGACCAGGCAAACCCTGGAAGAAGAATTCAAGCAGATACTCAACAAAACAACAAAGACCCATGGTGAAGAGCTCTATGCAAAGCAAGGAGTCAGGGGGATCAGAGGTGAGGTGATGGATGGCTTCGCTTCAGTGCGTACCCTCTGCCTGCCTTGGTACGGCGAATACCTGCGGCAGGGCCGTGACCCTAATCTTGCTCGCCTACAGGTGTTGCTCACCCTCATGGCCAATGTCACCGACACCAATGTACTCTATCGCCACGACGAAAAGACGCAAAGGTACGTCCATCAGAGTGCCCTCCATATCCTGGAGAAAGGTGGGGCCTTCACAGACGAGGGCATGGCCCTTATTGAGAAGCTGGACAGGACCTTCACCGAGAAGAAGATCAGCTGTGGTGGGTGTGCCGACCTTTTGGGGGTCACCATCTTCCTGAATGACCTTTCTCTACTTGATAAGGAAATCTCCTCTGCCAAGGTTGTGAACTGGTAGTAGGGTACTTAGCTACATGAATACCTTGTTGTTCCTATAAAGAGAATGATGCAAGAGTAAATTAGTAGCTTCGCCGCTGGTGAAAAAAACCGGAGGAGTGATGCCTCCGGATGCGAGAAGAGATGTACGCTATATGTGAGAAATATAACTCCCTGCTGAGGCCTCAATGAGGCGAAGTCCGTTTCTCCATTTTCTTTCAACTCCTTCGCGCCTCATGTCGGATTGTACTGAGGCTGTCTTGGATATGAGAGAAACCAACCAGGAAACACAGAACTCCACTCCCATGACAAGCATCAACCCGAGGAATAAGAATATCATCGTCCAAGATGAGAATATAATGTACATCCCTAAACTTTGCTCAAGCTTAGTATCTACTTCCAAAAAAATCTTTGAATGTTCCCCAGAGCCAGTTTTTTTTAAGTCACGCTTGAACTCATTTTCGGAGTCTTTTTGATACTCGAGGATTTGTCCTCTCAGTTCTTTTCTATAGTTTGTAATTATGAAGATTAGTGAAGGTTTAATCACTTCTGCGAAGTGTATGGCACTATTAATTTTAGCTTCGACAATTCTGTAAGCAGCCGCATTAAACATTGATGAATCTAGTTCGGATACTTTGTCAAACAAGTCACTTCGTAGGGAGAATAGGTACTCCCGATACCAATCCAAAACAAGGTCATGAAACAGGTTTGTAACAAGGATTCCAAACATGACAATCATGGGAATTGTTAGGACAATGCTAAAATCCATTTGAACCTCCTTCTGTTGTTCCGTATTGTGTTAATCCACTTGACATCTTTTTAGGATCAACTCTTTTTTCAAGTGCATCATTGCGAGGTGCAATACGGCTAATATTCTTCCTTCGCAAATGTCTTTGTTGAAGACCATAGGTAATGCCAGTTCCACCTAAAATATAACCGAACCATTGGTTCATTTTCAAGTCAGTGGCCATCTCAAACAGCATATTTGTTAGAGTTGTCTTGCCAGCAAGGGAATCAATACCCCTGTATACCCAATAGAAGCAAAACCCTACTCCAATTGTTTTTATCAATGTATTAACGGTTTTGGTACCAGTTGTCCATGCAGTTACCCATTTTGTAGTTTCAGCCTCAAGCTCGTCACGTGTTTTTTTTGCTTCCCCATCTGCCATCACCTTTTTAAGCCATAATATTGCAGACCATGTAAGGAATGCGTAAAAACAAAAGTATAAGGTCTCAACTGTCTCACCCTTAGGTTACTGCATAAATATATAAAATTCCACTTAATAATATCTATTGGCAGAGATCTATAATAATATCTATTGGCAGAGATCTCCATTACATACCTTCTCACGATAGGAAGAACAGACTTTCCCATGGTACTCCGAGAAAATGAACAGTCTTTACCCCATTGTGGCCTAAAGACCGAGTAAAAGAACCTGGGATACAGTGGAAATCTGTAATTACCAATTGCCATAATGAATTCATGTAAGTATAAGATTGGATGTTTTAGATATGTATCCCCCAAATGACCTAGTGGAAAGTGATTTTTTTGAGCTTGCCAAACAGACCTTTTTGCTTTTGTTCGTTACAAATCAATAGTACTTCTTCTTTCCACCACTAAAGCATGCTCTATTTGGTTTCTTCAGTATCTGAGGTGGAATACATGAACATAAAGTCAGTGCAATCAATTTTTCATAGGTGCCTTTCTATGGTTGCTCCTCCTAGAGCTCTGCCCATATCAAAGTCCAAAAAGACTGTAAAACAATGGTCGTTTCAGCAGATGGTCCTCGTATGCCTGTTACCTCTTGCCATTCCAAAGGATGGGCTCTCCCATCATCGATTTCAGGAGAGGCTGTGAACAATCTCATCTGCTGGGAGTAGATGGGGATTTGTATCGTAACAGATCTCTCTTTTTCTTGAGGGTTTTTCCCTTCATCCCACCGAGCATTATCCTGACCAAGAAGATTGAGCAGATTGATGACAATCCGTGTCTTGGTCATATGCACGATGGGCCAGAGGGTATTGGGTTGTCCATCACAAGAGATTCTCGTATTTGGTATTCTCCTCCCTTTTTCATTGATGAAAAAGGAAAACTCCCGATTCTCTCCTGTTGCAAAACTCTCTGTGATGTCGATGAGAGACGTACCATAGAGCAACTCCCCATATTGTACAGAAAAATCGGTGTATTGGGTGAGGACCCTTCTGTCATGGGGATTGAGGACAGTATGATCCACATAATAGGGTTGGGTAAGGATGCCTCCGTCTTCTCCAAAAAGCAGTAAGGTCGCCCCATGGGCACAAGAGGTAGCCATGAGAAGACAGGTAGAGGCTAAAGAACGGGAAGAATCAGGCGTTTCATCTGGTTTGTAGGAAAGAGCATAGGCGGCGAATATCAAAGGCTTCTTGAATCTTTGGTGTTCCAAAGCCAATTGCCTGAGGTGTCTGTACTCTGTATGAGGATCCCATACTTCTATGTAGATAGCCTCTTGCGAGCAGGTGGCTGTGAGGCTCGATGGCCAGCCACCCACGTTATTGAAGATGTTTCGATTCTTGTTCTTTGCCCAATCATCGATTAAGGATACAAATTCCTTATCAAGGTACACTCTCTTGCCTGCATAGTCGAATGCAATCTTAGGGTACCCATACGTATCCATATGGATGCCATCGAAGCCGAGGGTATCGATAGCTGCTCTATATTGTTTAAGGAGAAGCTCTCTCCAAGGGTTTCCTGCAGCTACGTTCATGATGAAAAACCGGTCGATAAGGTCTATTGGATTTTGGTTGGAATCATACAGAGCCTGGTCGGGGTGGCTATCAAGATATTCCCTTGGGGCTGCATACACAGCTCCATAGGCAATTGCATGAATTCCGACATCGTGAAGAGTTCTGATTGAAGTTCTCACCACATTGCTGTCTATCGGTTTGTTCATAAGGTCATGGTAGGTGCCTTCGCCAGTAACATGTGACTCTGGCAGGTACTGGTGAGGTCTATAGGACCAATCATAAAACTGGACATGCGTGCAGTGTTGTTGCAAGAGAAAATCAACACACGCCTTCCTCGATGGCAGGTCTTCACTGGCAAAATTACACAGGAATCCATACCGCACGGTATGGATTCCTAGATCGATTGCTGTTTTGCTTTGAGCTGAATTTCCTTCCGAGTCTGTGACTGAAAGAAATATGCCTAACCCAGCTTGCTGTCCTTCAGGATTTATCTGAGAAGACAAGCTGATGGTATATTCAAACCGGACTACATCAGAGGCTTCGGACGTAGAGAGATATTTTTCCCAATGTTCTGTTATCAAAACATGCCCGAGCCTATCAATGCGTAGAGCAAATGAATACCGATCAGGAGAAGACCCAATTCCAGTTACTTCTATCGCAAAAGGTATGGATCTGTCTGCAGATGCTAAACGGGGTATGAGTGGCCAGAAGCGAAGTTGTAGGTTGTTGCCCATAAAATCATCCTTTTATTGATCCTGTTGTGATGCCGGAGATAAAAAACTTTTGGAAAAATAGGAACATCAGAACTGCAGGGAGTAATCCCAGTGTGGCTGCCGCTGCCATGAGTGGCCAGTTAGCCCCGTACTGTTGAAAGAAGAGGGATATCGCCAAGGGAATGTTCCGGTGTGCCTTGTCCTGCAAGAAAAATACTGCCTGTGCATAGTTATTCCACATGCCAACCCCCTGCAATATTACAACAGAGGAAGTAACTGGACCAAGTAGGGGCATGGTAATTTTCCAGAATGCGCCAAACCAGGAACAACCGTCAATGATTGCAGATTCTTCAAGGGATATGGGGATGGAGCGTATAAAGGCGGAATAAAGAAAGACCGAGAAGGGTAGCGCGTTTGTGGCCATGACAAAGATCATAGCCCAATAGGTGTTGATCCCCCGTAATGTGATAAGCAGGGTATAGAGGGGTACCGTAATGATGATGCCTGGGATCATCATACAGGCAAGAAGTATGGCGAATATGGTTTTATTGAGCGCTGAGGGGAAGCGTGCGATCGTATAGCCTGCCATAGAGGAAAGGGATATCAGTACTACAATCCCTCCTCCTGTCATAATAGTGCTATTAACCATAGCCTTTCCAAGGCTTCCAGCTTTCCAGGCACTTGGGAAGTTCGACCAGGTGAAATCTGGAATCAGGCGGATAGAAGAAAGGCCTCCTTCAGGACTTTTCAAGGCCAGGATGAGCAAAAAGAAGAAGGGTATGAGTGCTAACAATGCGATGATCAGGACAACAGGGTAGAGAGGGTAGTCGAGGGCGTCGCGTTTTTTCATCATGTTTTCTCCTTTGCATTGAAAAACTTCAGGGAGAAAAGGACCGGGATCAAGATGATGAAAAAGAGGATTAGCGCCACAGCTGTGGAGTACCCCGTTTTGTTTCCATAGCTCATTCTCATAATGTATATGCTCAGGGATTCCGTATCATAGCCGGGCCCTCCATCAGTGAGGGCAAGAATTGCGTCAAATACAGCTAGAGATCCAATTATATTGGTGATCACATTGATCTTCAAAGCGGGGGTAAGCTGAGGCAAAACAATGAATCTGAATATATTGCCCCTTGAAGCTCCCTCTAATTCGGCAGCTTCAAAATGTTCTATGGGTATTGCCTGTAAGCCAGCAAGATAGATTATCATCGTCATCCCTGCGTACTGCCAGACATTGACCAGGACTATGACAAGCATGGCGCTAGAGCCAGACAACATCCAGTTCGATGTAGCTTCATAGCCGATTTGTTGCAGCAAGATTGCCAGAAGTCCACGCCTGGGTTGGAGTAGGAGATACCATATGGATCCCATGATCATGGGGCTTATTACCGCAGGCAAATAGAGAAGAGAACGAACGGTAGCGCGAGCCTTGAAGGTGCGGTTCAACAGGAGTGCTAAAAGTAGTCCTGCTATATTCAGCAGCGGGGCACTCCCTAGGGCGAAAAGTACCGTATTCTGGATATCTCTCAATGCCCTGCTATCTTGGAAAAACGCCTTGTAATTGGCAAGGCCGATAAACTTTGGAGTGGAGAACCCATCCCAAGCCGTAAAACTTGTCCATACCCCCCTTGAGAGGGGGTACAGAAAGAATAGTGAGAACAACACCAGGGCTGGCACCGCCATATAGCGATGCCAAGACCCGGTATTGGGATGCAAAAACCGATGCTTTCTAGTTGCTGGTAGCATATGCACTGTCCCAAATCTTTTGATACTCTTGTGCGAATTGTAGAGGAGAAGCATAGTCCCCATGCAGCAATTTCTGGATGAGTCTTCCTGTGTCATCGACAGAAAGACCTGAAGGTGCTTCTGTAGAGAAGTTGATGTTCACATAGCTGTTTACAAGTCTGGTCGCATCATCTTTGATCGGACTCCAATTTGCATCGACATCAACAAAGGCCGAGGGGATTCCTCGAGTTTCGCTGAAAGATTTCTGCACTTCCGGTTGGAACAGGTAATTCAAGAACGTGAGGACCGCATCGGCATCCTTTGTTGTCGCAGAGACAACATAGACAGAATCCTCAGAACTGAGAACCATGGGCTTGAGGCCTGCGACCACAGAGGGGAAGGGCCCGAAGCCGATATTGGTTTCCATGTTTGGGTTCAGCTTGATGATATCTCCGACGACCCACATGCCTTGGTTGATCATGACAGCTTCACCACTCGCAAAAGCTTCCTTCTGATTGTCGTATGTTGCCGTGATGGCATCGGCATTGATCAGATGCTTGTCTCTCAGTTCAAGCAGGGCCTTGGCAAAGTTTTCCATAATGCCGTTGGGCTCATCCCACCGCACTGCATTGTCCAAGAATGCCTGTCTCGATCCTGGAATTCCCAGTTGTTGCTTTGCAACTCCATGAGCCCAGAATTCAATCAGATGACCAAGTGTCCACGAATCTTTTCCTCCTAGGAACAGAGGTGTCTTGTTGGGATATGCTTTTTTGACAGCTTCAAGGTTGGTAACAAATTCTTTCCAGTTCTGGGCATCTTTGAGTCCCAGTTCCGTGAAAATCTGTTTGTTGTAGAAAAGGCCTCCCATGGTGATGTTCGTTGCGACCTTGTATTGTTTCCCTGTCTTGAGATCGGTGCACAGGTCCTTTACCGAAGGAAGGATGCGATTCCAGAATGGTTGGTCCGAGAGGTCCATGAACAACCCACTGTCAATAAAATCCTGGGTAACCACTGTGGTTATGTCAGGTGCCTGACCAGATGCAAGTTTCACCTTTATGACATTTGATGCATCCTTCTGGAATTCATACTCCACTTTGATCGTGGGATTGAGTTTTTCGAAATTCGCAACTTGTTGGGTATCCCATTCGACTGTTTCAACCCTACCTGAGAAGTAGCTGATCTTGTTTTGTGTTGCCTTGGCGCCTTGGGCACCTAATGGAAGCAATACAATAACGAGCAATGTAATGAGAACCGACAACTTACCTAGATACGTTTTCTTTTTCATAATTCTTCTCTCCTTGTGAATTATAGTGCATGATCTTGAAATGTAGAATTAAAAACATGGCATGTGACCATAGGAGCGGACAAGCAATGGCTCCCCAACGCTTTTCCCATGGCGCAATCATTGACTGGTCATTGGTGAAAGTCGTAACTTGTTCCGGTAAAAGACCTTGTTCGTCGCATTGCGAGACTATCCAGTCAAGCAGCTGTTCTGCTTCTTCTTGGCGACCTGTCTCAAGGTAATGCCATCCCAAAAACCCCGAAAGAGGCAACCAAAGGCCTCCTCCATAATACGTATCCTCCTTATATCTCTGTGTACCTCCTGTATGTAACAATTTCCTTTCTATCAGCTCTACTGTCTTTTTCATGTAAGGGTGACCTGATTCAAATACTTGATAAGGGGTGGAAAGCCAAACAAGACTGGAGTCAACTAATGGGCTTCCTATGAACTTTGGGAAATAGCCTTCTTTTTCAGCATGAGCAAAAATATATGTACGGATAGCCGATCCTGTTGTCTGGGCCTTTTTCTTTTCATCAAGCTCCAAGAAGGGGCTGATGGATTCTAATCCCCCTGCAAGACAGGCAAGGGTCGATACGTGATGCTTGTCAGGAAATTCCTCCCAGCAATCACTGGATGGTAATTTCCAGACAAGGACGATATATTGAATTATCAGGGAAATGGCTTTCTTCCATTCTGAGGGGATAGCTTGTTCATGTGTAGTTACAAGGTACTGGGTGATCAGCCAGAGTAGGGAGCCGTATCCGTCTGGTTGGTAGTTTGGCCAATCAGTTGGGTCGTCTTCACCTTCAAGGGAAAAGCGGGCTCCCAGTAAGTCGCGTTCCTCCAATTGTGCATTCTGCAAAACCAATGTTGATAATCTTTTGATCTTCTCGTCATTATTCTCGAGAATCTGTACAGCCCAAGAAATATACAGACGAACTGACTCTATTTCATTTGCGAGTAGGAGGCTATAAGCTATATAGGCGCTATCGCGCAACCAACAGTACTGATATTGGCTAAAGGTGGGGCTAGCGACGAAACTTCCTGCTGGATGCTGGTATTTGAGTAAAAGGTCTATGCTATCCTTATGCATTGTAAGAAGTTTTTCCTGTTCTATTTTTTTCATTAATCCTCCAAAATACTTTTTATTAGTAACGTAAGCGTTTACGTAACAGGGCAAAAAAACTTATTTCCTTCTGTCCCTGACAGAATCTCTCTCTGTGATAGAGTGGGGCAGTATGATCTGTTGTCCCCTTTGGTTGTCAGACAACAATTTCATTGAAACCTTACCTAGTTCCTCAATCCCCTGATGGATGCTGGTCAAGGCAGGATACGCTATCTGGGCATCAAGGGTATCGTCATAGCCAATGATAGAAATCTCATCGGGGGCCTTTATTCCATTTTTATGCATCCATGTAAGCGCTCCCAAAGCCATTTCATCGCTTGTTGCAAATACTGCTGTCAAGTCAGGATGAGCCTTGTAGAGCTTTTCCATTGCTTGTATTCCGCTGAGGTAATGGAAATCTCCATATGCTATTAGAGTGGGATCTCCAGAGACACCCGATTCCAAAAGAGCTTTCTGGTATCCTTCTATCCTTGGCTTACCTGCAATTCGGTCATCAGCAGATCCTGTGATCAATCCAATTTTTGTATGTCCTTTATTGATCAAGTATCTTGTCGCGCTCTCTGCAGCGGCCTTGTCATCAATTTTTACGTACGAGAAAGGAAAGGAGTCCCTATGTGTGGCGACCAGGACAACCGGGATATCCAGATCGTGAAGGAATTGTCCATACTCATCAGTGAGCCATTCACTTATGTAGAGAATCCCATCCACTCGCTGCTCTCTGAGGGTTTTCAAGTATTCCATAGTCCTTGCACCATTTCGATCTGTATTACATACAATTACACTTTTGCCTTTGTTTTGTGCTATCCTCTCAATTCCTCGTAACAGTTCATTGGAAAAACGACTGGTAACACTGGGAAGCAATACTCCGATCACGTCGGTTTTTTTGTTGACGAGACCTCTTGCCATGGCATTAGGGGAATAGCCAAGCTCTTCAATTACTTTCTCGACACGTAAGCGTGTATTCTCTGAATACCCGGGCAGGTTATTGACTATTCGTGATACTGTGGCGATTGAGACTCCTGCTTTGGTTGCCACATCTTGAATAGTAACAGACATCTTTATCACTTCCTTTCAGTACGTAAGCGCTTACGTTGATTATACATTGAATTCCCCTACTGTCAAGTGGAACCAACAGTGAAATAGGATATTATTAATTTTTGACAGTATGTTCGATAGGAACAGGGTGTAACGGTTATATGGTTTCTCTATAATCGAACCAAAATATGCCCAGCTCCCAACAAAGGGGAAACTGGGCATTCCTTTCGTTTTACTCGATGGATAATCTACTTCAGCACAGGTGAAATCTGCTCAACAATCTTCCTTGGAACCGTTTCAGTGTAGAATCCCCCAAGGAAAGTCCCAATGGTGACCTCATCGGTATTGGCGGCTGTCTTTTCCATCCACTGCATCAAGGCAGCATAAGTTTCCCTGTCAACTTTGGCCGCATCCAGCTGACCATCTATTCCTTCTTTAAATCCTCCGCCATTGTAGATGACTCTGTAACGTTCGTCTTTCTTGCCATCATCAAACGTATATGAGACATACTTTATTGCATCGAAAAGGAAGAAGGTATGCCCGTTAAAATTTTTATAATTGGCTAGATCTGCTGGGCTTTTGTACACTGAAAAGTCCAGTGCTCCAGATATAGGATTACCGACG
Source organism: Sphaerochaeta sp. (assembly GCA_034007055.1). Classification (GTDB taxonomy): domain Bacteria; phylum Spirochaetota; class Spirochaetia; order Sphaerochaetales; family Sphaerochaetaceae; genus Sphaerochaeta. The sequence goes on along the minus strand of JAVERP010000034.1, from coordinate 15,067 downwards.
GTACTTATTCCTGTTTCAAAGCCATGGTTCGGCATGTTTACTTTTTCAAAAGACTTCAATTGATAGGCAAGGGATATCAGCTTCTCGCCTTCTGTGAGAGGATTGATCAGCATGACCCTCGCAGAGTCCATCCCTGAGAATTGTATTTTTTCTTTATTTCCCGTAGCGCGGATTGAAGAGACTGAAAATCCGAAATCTGTAGAATCCTTTACAACAAATGACCCTTCAGCTATGTTTTTTTCAGTTTCTAAATCAACGACTATATACTTGACCTCACATGTCCCAGAAGCGAGCATATATGATTTTCCAACCTGCCAGTCGGAAGCTTCTGTCACCTTGCTGCTGATAGGGCGTATATCTTCATGAGCAGAAAGTTTCATTGAAGTGGCCAGCTCGAAATGTACCATGAGATCAGCGCCATGCCCCCTTGCAAAATTCTTTGCATCATGGTCATCGCCTATTGAGGCAATATAGTGCTGAGGGGGTACCACTACCTCAACAAAATCCAAATCATCGAATAGTTTTTCTACCGCGGGGACCATCATCATCGTATTAAAGGAGTAGTTTGAATCAGGGCCGGTAAAGACAAATACTTTGATAGTAGCCTGTTTTGTGGCCTTTTCAATAAGATAATCAATGCCATAATACTCAGGGTCCATCTTCTTGGCTATCGTAAATTGAAGCACTGCTTTTTTAGCGTTTTCCCTTCCGCCTAGTTCTAGAGTGGCTAATGCTTGATCAACATACAAATCTGCAATGAGCAGATTAGTCTGGTTGGCCCTCTCTTGAATTGTATCGGCTGAAGGGTTAAGGTCGCTCCTTCCCGCAGCTCCTACCATTTTGTGGAGTTTAATCAACTTGGTATATACGGCAATGGCCTTGGACAGTTCCTCAGGCGAAGAGGCTTTCTCATAGGTGGCAATTTGTGCTTCCCATGCACTGTTTGCCCGCTGCCATGCATCCTTGAGCACAGCTTCAGCTTCAGGGATGTCCTTACCTTTTTCTATGGATTCCAAGGATTTTGCTATGGCAGTGGTATAATCTCCCTGGGCTAAGGCATTTCCAGCCTGCTCGAACGTAGACGTACAAGAACTCAGCAGTACAAGTGCCACCATCATGAAAATACTTAAACTAGCGATTGATTTCCTCATTTCAACTCCTTATGTTCGCACTCACAATTAAGGTGGATAGAATGATTGAGCAATAATTCTGAATGTGATGTTTCTAGGTTATTGGACGTGTTTTCATAAGTCAAGGTTTCTCATGACGGAAACAATAAAGTTACAATATTCGTTTATGTGTCAAAAAAAATACGATAGCAAAGTGGACTGTACTGTAGGATAAAAACGTGCATCATCTATTTCTTGAAAGTTTTCATCCTGTTCAGGACCAATCCAACAGCCCCAAGGCCCAATGCCAGCTGCACCACATCCCAGAAGGTCCCCCCGAAGCCAAAGAGAGCGTAGTAGAAGATGACCGCCCCCTTGTTGCTGAAGTGCAGCATCTCCTGATTAGAGAGGTGTGGCAGGGTGAACAGCAAGGCTGTGAAGAGGCTGACCCAGAAGATGCTCTTGTTTGTTGTGACAAGCTTTCCCTTCCTAAACAGCCGTGATTGGATGGCGCGCATCAAGAAGCGCAAGGATAGATAGAGGCCGAAGGCCATTGCAAAAAAGGGTATGTTTGCAACAAGGTATGCCTTGACGACCTCATCCTCCATATTCACCTTGGTGAATTGATAGGCAAGGATAGGGCCGAGGTTCAGCCAGATATAGACACTGAGCAGGATGGAGAGGGCCCCTGCAAGGGGTTCGAAGTGCACTGTTTTCGTTGGTTTGAATTTTTCACCCTGTCCTGACTGTGGTGTTCGGTTGTTTACAATTGTTGTACAACTACTGTACAATTTTATACAGATATTCTTAGAGATAGCGATGCAAATGCAGATAGAACAAGAGGTAACATGGTGGAAGTGAAAATGGCAGACCTGCCGGGCGTAGGCAAGAAAATTTCTTTTAAGACTTCAGAAAATCAGACGATTGTAATCATTATACATCACTCCGGCAAACGGGACCTCTATTTTTTTGAGGATGCTGACGACGATGAGGCAGATTATTTCTTGTCCCTGACACCTGAAGAAACCCGAGAAATGGGGGCTCAGATGCTGGGTGTAGCATTCCACCCCGTTGATGACGATGATATGAAGATCCTTCAAAACCAGCTGGTTATGGAATGGATCAAGCTCACCCCTGCATCCCCATTTGTGGACAAGCAGATTGCCGAGTCACGAATTCGTACCCGTACAGGTGCCTCTGTCATAGCGGTTATGCATGGCGATGAGATAATCGTGAGCCCTGATATTGATACGGTACTCAAAGCCGGGGACACTGTTATGGCAGCTGGGAAAAGAGAACAGATCAGGCGCTTTGACGCCATGGCCAAGGGAGAACTGATGGGCGGAGACTCTTGATGGGCGATATGCAACTCCCTATATTGCTCGTTACCGGTGGCATTTTCATCATGTTGTTTGCCGTGGGGTTTATCGGCATGAAGATCCGCATTCCCGGAGTGGTGCTCTATATTTTGCTGGGCATTGGTCTTGGCGGATATTTTTCCGGCAATCGCCTGCTACAATTGGGCGGAGAAGTGGGGATCGTGCTGCTGTTCTTCATGCTGGGCATGGAGTTTCCCGTACGTCGCCTGGCAGGTATTGCTAAGAAGGTGGCACCGGCGGGCACCCTGGATGTGGTTCTCAACCTGTTTGTCACCATGGGCATCTGTCTGCTCTTCGGGTTTGACTGGATTACCTCCTTTCTCTTAGGTGGGGTGGTATATGGCACTTCCTCATCCATCACAGCCAAAATCCTGGAAACTTCAAAGCGCATGGCCAACCCGGAGTCCGAGTTTCTGCTCGGCCTTCTGATCTTTGAAGACCTTGTGGCTCCCATTGCGGTGGCTGTTCTGGTAAGCCTGACCGCTGGTACGGCTATAACCGGCTTTGCCTTCGCCCTGATCGTTGTCAAGATCGTCGGCCTTATCATCGGGGCGATAGTGATCGGGCATCTTGTTTTCAGCCGTTTGGGCAGTTTTGTGGACCGACACCAGAGCCAAGACGTTTTCATCCTCCTTGTGGTGGGCATTGCCCTTTCCTACGGTGGCCTTGCCCTGATGCTTAACCTTTCTGAGGTGTTGGGCGCGTTTCTAGCCGGTATCATCCTAGCGGAAGTGAAGCGCACCCAGGTGCTGGAACACTTGGTGCTGCAGGTACGGGATCTGTTTCTTCCCCTGTTCTTTTTCTATTTCGGCACCACCATCACCTTAGGGGATGGGATTCCCATGGTACCGCTGCTCATCGTTCTGGTGCTCTGGTCCATTGCCGGCAAGATTATAACAGGCTATTACGGAGCCCGATTCTACGGACTGTCAAAAAAAGTATCTCTGAGGGCCGGGTTGTCCTTTACCCAACGGGGTGAGTTCTCCGTGATTATCGCCAGCATGGCAGTCGATACCATCAGAGTGCTCAGCGGGATCTTCATCCTGTCTTCGGCAATGATCGGGCTTCTACTTTTTAGCTTGGCGCCTAAAATCACCACAGCCCTATTTCCCAAAAAAAACAAGCCTCGGAAACACAAGGTCCCCGAAGCCTGATTACTCTTATGACAATGCCGGGCATACCAGCACAGGCACTATGAAGACCTTTCATACGCCCTGCATCAGCCATGCTTGGTCAGGTATGGCAATCTGAGATGATGCTGTTTTATTTTTTCAGGGAACTATATCCACCCCTGATGACCCGTGAATCGTTCACGACGATAACCGCTTCGGAATAATTGTCATCTATGATGGTTTTGGCCTGGGCAATTTGCTTTCGCTTGAGGAACAACAACAAGAGATCGCGTTCACCACTACGGCCACTGCCTTTGATGACAGTTACACCAAACCCTTCATCGCGCAAGACGCTGGCAAGCTTTTTGCTCTCTTCTGATTCTGGGACAACCACTTGAATTGAACTCAGGCCGAAGGCAAGCTTGTCTTCAACCCACGAACCCATGTAGTTGCCAACTGCAAAGGCTACGGCAAAGACAAGCATCCGCATGGGATCGTCCTGGAACCCTTGTAGAACAGTCCCTGTAATGACGAGCCATAACAAAATATCGAAAAAAGCAAGAATAGTGCCCTTTATCCGCTCACCACGATTAATAAGTACCATACGTACAGTAGACACCGTTACTTCAAGGATTTTACCAAAGAAAATAACGAAATATATACCAATTCCCATGTTTTGCAAAAAGCCCATTGTTTTGCCTCCAAGCGACAGTATATGCATATGTATGAATATTTGGTAGTGATCACCCATTGCCTGCACTACCCCAGGTCACTGAAAATTGCACCAAGGCCAAAGGATGCCCAGTTCCTGACAAAGGGAACTGGGCATCCTTGGTTTGCTATGTACACATTACAGCAGTGAGGATGAGATCTCCCTGACAACCTTGCTGGGAACCGTTTCTTTGTGGACCTTTGGCAAGAACACCTCTTTTGCTGCATCCCTTGTCTTCTTGCTTGTCATTCATGCTCGCAACTTTTTGTAGATATTCATGTCAAATTGGGCAGTTTTGACTCTTCCCTGGAATCCTTCTCCAAGGTGTTCGCCATAGGGGCAAGCATAGCCCTTTGCCACTTGGGGTCCAACCATGTCTCTTAATTCCATGAGTTCGAATTGGAAGAATACATGTCCATTCAGATCTTGGATTCTTGCCAATTCATCAGGAGTGCTGTATTTGGTGAAGTCTATAGGCTCAAAGGTACCGTAACGGGCAGGGGCTATTCCTATTTCAAACCCCCAGTTCGGCAGATCCATTTTTTCAAATAATCGTAATTGTGTTGCTACGTCATTCATACACGCCCCTAGAGCCAAAGTGTTTTTCGACAATACCTCATATTTGGTCATATTTCCAATCTGTACCTTGGCCTTATCCCCAGTATGGAGGATTGACTCTATTGAGAAACTGAAATCTTTAGCATCCTTTACGGTGAAGGTCCCTGAATCCAGGGTCTTTTCCGTTTCGAGATCTATGACGAGGTATGTGATTTCGCACTCACCCGAGGCTTCCATAAAGAGCTTTTCTATCTTCCAATCGGGTGCTGCCGTGACAGAGCCGTTTATAGGGCGGGTTTCTTTTTGAAAGTAAGGGCGTACAAAGCATCGGACAGGTGTCCATGTTCCGCTACTTGTTTTTGAATGCATCCATCCTGTGCAACACCAATCCAACAGCCCCAAGGCCCAATGCCAGCTGCACCACATCCCAGAAGGTTCCCACTGCCCCTGTTGATAGAATCAAGGGCTTGGAAGGCAGGGAGGAGTTGGTGTAGTTGCATATAAGGGCGATATAGAGGTTGTTCGCTGCATGGATGCCCAGGGATGGCTCAAAGCCCTTTGTCCTGAGGCTGATGAAGGTCCCCCCAAAGCCAAAGAGAGCGTAGTAGAAGATGACCGCCCCCTTGTTGCTGGAGTGCAGCATCTCCTGATTAGAGAGGTGTGGCAGGGTGAACAGCAAGGCTGTGAAGAGGCTGACCCAGAAGATGCTCTTGTTTGTTGTGACAAGCTTTCCCTTCCTAAACAGCCGTGAGGGGATGGCGCGCATCAGCAGCTCCTCGCTGGTGGTCTGTATCGGGGTGATGATCAGCACCAGGGGGATCATATGCAGGAGGTCATTCATATCACCGCTATAGAATTGGAACTGCTCGGGTTGCAGAAGGGCATGGGCCAAGGTGAAAAGTGCGGCTACCGCCAGGTAGGCCATGGCACTCTGAGCCATGAGAATCCAATCGATTTTCTTTTTGTCTGTAACGATGTGCTTGATGCTGGTACGCATTATAAAGCGTAAGGACAGATAGAGGCCGAAGGCCATGGCAAAGAAGGGTATGTTTGCAACCAGATATGCCTTGACGACCTCATCCTCCATATTCACCTTGGTGAATTGATAGGCAAGGATAGGGCCGAGGTTCAGCCAGATATAGACACTGAGCAGGACAGAGAGGGCGCCTGCAAGGGGCTCGAAGTGCTTTGATCTTGTAGGTTTGGATTTTTCACCCTGTTCTGGCATAAGCATGAGTCATGGTACACACATTCGTGGTATACTGCAATGTATGGAACAGACGAAACGAACCTACGTACACACTGCGTTTGAGGCTGGCTACATCTGTGTATTCCCCACAGAGGTGGCGGCAAGAAGCTTTCTGGTGGACTACGCTTTGCATGGCAGCAAACGAGCCATCCTGACTGAGCAGGCGATCTCCTATGATGTGTTCAGGGCGCAGTTCTTGCCCAAGCATATAGACGAGGAACCCTCCAACACTCTGATGAGGCAGCTGTTTGCCAGAACCCTGCTTGAGAAGGCCCATAGCCTCTCCTACTTTATCAATCCGAATTTTCCTGAGGCCAACACTCGTTTCAGCAAGTATCTTGCATCGTTGCTCCCACAGCTCGGACAGGCTTTGGATGAAGAGGTACTCGCCCTCATGAGTGAGCCTATGCAACAGGATGTGAAGATTCTCTATCAGGAATACACACAGTTTCTCTCTTCTCACAATATATTTGAACCAGGGTATGAACAGCCTTCCCTGCAGTTTGCTGATGAAGATGTATGTTCCAAGAAGTACTGCATTCTCTTTCCCTCCCTCGTTCCAGGCCTCGATAGACTCATCGAGAATTTGGGCTCTCCCTCTTGGATTACCTGTAAGCCGATGCCTTTACCGCCTGAAAATTCTGTCCAGTTGGAAGTCTTTAACAACCATGTACAGGAGATCCGCACAACACTGCGAAGGATCCGTCACCTCCTCGATGAGGGGGTCCCGACCCGGGACATCCTCATCGGATGTGCATCTCCTGCTACCATGCTCCCCGCCCTTGAGAGGGAAGCATGGCTGTACGACATACCCTTGGTTATCAGGCAGGGCAAGTCTCCTTTGCTCTATCCCAGTGGAAGATTCTTCTCCCGCATCAAGGAGGTCTATGAAGAGAGGTTCAGTTTGGAGAGCATGAAAGCCCTTCTGCTGGACATTGGCTTTCCTTGGAGTGACCTTGAGACCCAACGGAAATTACTTGCAACAGCTGTCGATAGGGCAGTGGTCCAAGGCTCCCTTTGGGGCAGTGACCAATGGACAGAACAACTTCATAATACCTCTTTGATAGCCTGGTACAGGGATTTTAAAGAAAGTATTGTAGGATTATGTACTTCTAAGAACATTGAAGAGCTAAGAAAGAAGCTCAACCACTTCCAGGATACCTACTTTCTAGAGACGCAGTGGATCGGCACACAAGGAGAAGATGTCTACTCCTTCTGCCTCGATGCCATGGAAGGCATCAAGGGTGCAATGGAAGCTGTGGCCATAGGCTCCTACCCCTCTGTCTTCAGTTTTTTCCTGGAGTATCTCGATACCAAGCTCTATGTTCCCCAGATGCATGAGGGGGGGATCCAGGTCTATCCATGGCCTCTGACTGCTCCCTTGGAAACTTCTTACCATTTCATCCTCGCTCTTGACCATGTGGGATCGAGGTGTCTTGACCGCCCCTTGACCCTGTTGCCCCAGACGGTGGAGACTAAGGACCGTCGTGAAGAGGACACCACCGTCGCCACCTTGCAGGCGGCTCTGTTGGGGGAGGGTGAACTCTATCTCTCCTACCACACCTCCAGCTATGAGGGTGAGGCACTTCCCCCCACATACTTCTTGGAACAGAATCTGATCGTGGAGAAGCGGGAAGGGGTTGTGGAGGCTCATGACCCTTTCATAGGGGAGGGTAAGATATGGAGAGGCGAAGAGCCACTTTCACAAGCTACCGAAAAGCAGCAGTGGTGGTTCGCCAAGGCGATCCACACCTCCCTCTCTCCCAAGCGGATCGACTTTGCCAGAAAGCCCATCCCCTTGGATTGGGTGCCTCTTCTAAAACATGAGGTTGATGGAAAGAAGCGCATCCATCTTTCACCGACTGGACTGGACCTCTTTGTCCGGTGTCCCTATGCCTGGCTATGCAAATACCTGTTCGAGGTTGACCAGGCTGATTACCAGGTGCTGAGTGTCGACCATCGCCTTATAGGATCGTTCCTCCACGCTGTCTATGAGGCCTTCTTTAGGGAGATTGAATTCTTCTCCTCTTACAAGATGGAGGAGTATCGTCTCTTGTTGCTGCATCTGTTTGATACAAAGCTCATCGAATATTTTGGTGAGAAGGGGCCCAACCCTCCAACCCGTGCCTGGATAATCTATGAGTTCAGGCAGCGATGCACCTGGATACTGGAAGCGGAAGAATCTCTCTTTGTGCATACCCGTTCGATTTTCTTTGAGAAGAAGCTCACTTTCGTCAACGACCTGTTCTCCCTGGAGGGAAGGATTGACCGCATCATCTGTCTCGATCCTCCTGAAGGGAAGCTCTATGCAGTCATCGACTATAAGAAGGGCAAGGCACCCTTTACCAAGATCAAGGAGACGATACCTTCCTACCAGCTCCCCCTGTATAGGAAGCTGGTAGGAGAGGTATTGGAAGCCGAGGTGGTGAATGCTTCGTACTTCAGCATCAAGGATGGGCGGTACTATGCCATTTGGGATAGGCCTGAGGACCATCTCATGCAATTTTGTGACGAAGCTCTGGAGGATATGCTCCAAAAAGTCGCCCAAAAGATAGAAGGGGGTCGCCTTGAGGCTACTCCCTCCAAGGAGAGCTGCGCCGCGTGCATCTACCGCCCGATCTGCAGGAGGAGGTTTGCAACCAGATGATAAGCTTTGAAGAGGTGATGAGAAAGAACAAGAGGCAGTTGGATGAGAACCAGCTGGAGGCAGTATTCTGCGACCGCAACTGCGTTGTATCCGCAGGGGCTGGGTCTGGCAAGACCACAGTCCTTTCCTATCGCTTCCTCAGACTCGTGTTGGAAGAGAAGGCTGACTGTGACCAGATACTGACCCTAACCTTTACCCGCAAGGCGGCGCGCGAGATGCGCGAGCGCATCCACCGCCAACTGCTCACTTTCAACGACGATCCCTATATCGCAGACCAGCTTGCGAAGTTCCCCGATGCCACCATCGCAACGCTGGACAGCTTCTGCTCGACCATCTTGAGGTGCGACAGTACTTCCTATGGCATCGCCGGCGATTTTGCCATCGACGATGACCAGAATACAAAAAGTGCCATCCGCTGTGCCAATGCCCTGATGGAGGAGCGCGTCTTCAGCGAAGGGGCGAAGATCCTCTCACAGCTTTACACCCCTGACAACCTGGTGGAGAACATGCTGGTCCCCCTTGTTTCCAATCACTACTATCTTCCCAAGAAGGTCGATGGGAACCTCTCTGATATCTTGATCGATCTGGTACAGGAACAATACTATGACCTTCTTGCCAGCTTTACCAATCTGCTGGAACGCTATGCCCATTTTGGTGAAGCTCCAAAGACGCTGCTGTTGGTCCGTACCATTGCACGAACCTTGCTTGAGGAGATGGGCAAGGGCCTTGATGAAGAGGGGATGTTTGCCCTGCTTGGGAGCAAACAGTCTATTTTTAGAAAGCCCGGGAATGGAAAGGGGGATGACTTTGCATATCTGCGCGATACAACAGAGGAGTTTCGCCTTCTCCGCAGCAAGCTCTGCGTAGCTCTCTCTGTGCTGTTGCACAAAGAAGAGCTCTCTCATGTGGTCTCGTTTGTAGGCGACTATGTGCAGGCATACCAGACCGAGAAGCGTAAGACAGGGATTCTGACCTTCTCCGATGTCTCTTCCCTTGCTGTGGAGATTCTCAAGAACAACCATGTTTTGCGATCATACTTTAAGAATAAGTTCCGCTATATCATGATCGACGAGTTCCAGGACAACAACGAGCAGCAGAAAGAGCTGCTCTATCTGCTTGCTGAGAAGGAAGGGGAAACCTGTGAAGGTATCCCACTTCCTTCTTTCCTCAAGGAGGACAAGCTCTTCTTTGTAGGGGACGAGAAGCAGTCCATCTACCGTTTCCGGGGTGCTGATGTGCGTGTCTTCAAGCACCTCAGCGAAGAGCTTGAAAAGGTTGGAGGGGTATCGCTCAGCTTGGATACCAACTACCGCAGCGAGCCTGAGCTTATCGAATTGTTCAACAGGATGTTCCCTCGTATCATGAAGAATGCAGGAGAGTCCTACGAAGCTGACTTCACCTCCTTAGGTTCCAGAAAGCCGACAGAGGGCATTGAGCCGACCTGTACAATGTTGGTCAAGCCTCTTAGGATGGAGAAGAAGGAAGAGAAAAATATAGCGCTAGCTAACAACGGGCAAGACCCTGGTCCACAGGTGCCAACAGAGAAACCCAAGGAACGGGACGAAGAGGAAGAGAACGCAGCATCTGCCGATGCCGAAGCTGCGGCTGTTGCCGAATTGATAGTGTACATGCTTACCACCGATGAGTATCTCATTCCCTCCCCTGATGGTCCTAGAAGACCAACACCTAGTGATATGGCCCTTCTTATGCGTTCAACAGGCAATCAATTGAGCTTTGAGAAAGCATTTCGGAAGTACTCCATCCCCTATACCCTGCAGGCGGCACGCTCCCTTATGCTGGAGGCTCCGGCCAATGATCTGTATGCCATGCTCCAGCTCACCCTCTATCCTAGCGATAAGCTCGCCTATATGAGTGCCTTGCGCTCCCCCTTCTGCAACATCTCCGATGAGGGGGTGTATGCGGCCCTTACCTATTACAGCAGTCTCCCTCAAGGCAAACCATTCACTGAGGGACCCTCCTTAGGTGGGGAAGATGGTATCCGGTACCAGGGTTGTTCTGATTTCTTTCTCAAATTATGTGAAAAGGTGGAGACCGGTACCCTCAGCGAGATAGTGCAATTCCTGTGGTATGAAAGTGGATATTATTTTTCCTTGGCATCAAAGCCGGAGTATCAGATGTATCTGGAGCATTTTAGTTTCCTCTACCGTCTGGCTCAGGTAAAAGAAGAGCAGGGGATGAGTCTGAGCCAGTTCCTGGACTTTATCCGTGACAACCTTGGCAAGAATGAACGTCTTGATGATCTTGATGTCCTCAAGGAGAAGAGCGAAGGGGTCCAGATAATGACCGTACACAAGTCCAAGGGCTTGGAGTTTCCCATTGTATTCCTAGGTAACACGGGAAGCGGAGGAAGGGTGGGAGGCAGCACCATCATGCCCTTCGGGCACGTGATGCTGCCCTCCTTCATGTCCAGCTCCTACTATGTCTCTGAGACGAAAGCTGAAGAGGTTACCAGTGCCTCTCTACTGTTTGCCGAGGCAGATGAGAATCTGTTTGAACTGGCAGAGTTGAAACGGCTTTTGTATGTTGCCCTAACTAGAGCAGAGACCCACCTGGTGATAAGCGGATACTTCACCAAAGCCAATCGTAATGTCACAGGGGACAAGCCAGACAGCAACAACCTTTTGATGTGTTGTCATGCCCTTGGCATTGATATCAACGATCCTGAGCTCCAAGATGGTATGCTCAGTTCCTATGAGATAGGGGATATAGCAGAGCATTCGATGTATAATGCCTTAGCTAGCGATGAGAATAAGCACATGGTCCAGGCTGCCCGATGGTATGGAAAGCCAGCGAAGGAGGCTGACCTTCGTCCCCTTCGCTATGCGGTCACCTCTTTGCATGCTGACGAGGAGAAAACCCTTGAGTTCTCCTCTCGTTCCCAGCTTCCCCTCTTCGAAAGTGATGGTGTGCTTGCAGAGATAGAGAGGGATGCCTTTTCCGTCACTGCAGACTTCGGAACCTTTGTGCATGGCCTGTGTGTGGCCATGATCATGGGCGAAGAGATAGAAGACGAGTTTGCCCTTATGCCAAAGCGCTTGTTTGTCTTGCTTACAGCGAAGCAGCGCAAGACTCTGGCCTCTGATGCCCTCCTTCTTTGCAACAACTTCTTGCAAAGCGATATCTACCGAAATGATGTAAAGGGCAATGGCCCCCGCTGTGAGGTGAAGTTCTTCTCCTCCGTTCTGCATGAAGAGAGGGATGTTGTCGTGGAGGGTTCCATTGACCTGTTGGTGAAAACACCACAGGAAATCCTTATAATAGACTTCAAGACTGACCGCCATAGGATGCCAGAAAGGCATAGAGATCAGATAAACCTCTATATGCGGGCAGCACAGAGGATCTATGAAAAGCCGGTTAGGGGATGTGTCACTTTTCTTCGTTCCTGCGGAAACGAAGAGTGGTGGCAACTGGAAAAAGCAGACTAAGAAGAGACAAGAAATTGATACTACTACAAGGAGATTGCTATATGAGAGTTCAGTATGAGGATATGGTACAACAGTTTGAAAAGGTTTTGCTGAGTCGGGGGATGGACGGCCCTTCGGCAAAGCTCTCAGCGACAATGATAGCAGAGACCTCATTGGAAGGGGTCTATACCCATGGGGCTAACCGCTTCTATTTCTATGTGAAGAATATTGATGACAAGGTGGTGGATGTGCATGCCAGAGCTACTGCAGTAAGCAGGTTTGGCGCTTTGGAGCGTTGGGATGGTAAGATGGGACCAGGGAACCTCAATGCCAATATTTGTATGAGACGAGCCATTGAGTTGGCAAAAGAGAATACCATAGCATGTGTCGCCCTAGCAAACAACTCCCACTGGATGAGGCCGGGCACCTATGGCCTGATGGCCGCCGCTGAGGATTGCATCGGCATCCTGTGGACCAACACCCTTCCTCTGATGCCCGCCTGGGGCGGTAAGGATGCAAAGGTTGGCAACAACCCCTTGGTTCTGGCTATTCCCAGCAAGGACGGTCCGGTCCTTGTCGATGCGGCGATGTCCCAGTTCAGCTACGGGAAGATGGAGACCTATAAGAGGGAAGGAAAAGATCTTCCTTTTGATGGGGGATTCGACAGCGAAGGCAAGCCCACTCGTGATGCCGCTGCCATCATGGAGAGCAAACGCCCTATGCCCATGGGCTATTGGAAGGGAACCTCCCTAGCCCTTGCCCTCGATCTTATCGCAGCGGCCCTGTCAGGAGGAAGGACAACCCACTCCATAGGTAATGAAGTGGAGAAGGAAGTTTCGCAAGTATTCATTGCTATCAGCTTAGCCAACCTCCCAGACAGGGATGCCATTGAAGAGAAAATCTCTGCTTCCTTGGCCGATCTGAAAGCATCAGAGGCAATGGACCCCGACAATCCTGTTCGGTTCCCTGGGGAGAAAAGAAAGAGCCTCCGTGAAGAGAATATGCGAGATGGCATTCCTGTAGATGAGAAGATCTGGGAGAAGATTTGCTCGCTGTAGGAAGAGTAGTGTAATAGTGTAAGACATTTGGAGGAGGATCCCTTCTCCATTTGTCTAATGAGATTACCTGACTACCAACTTTGCATTGATGTGTTTGTTCTAGATTTAGTAAGTCAAAGCTTGTTCTGTTTCTGAAATGTTGTATAATACATGTGTTATGGAAACAAAAACTAATATTTCCTATCTTGATTTCAGAGATTTCTTTTCTCCTCTTGGCTGTTTTTCGACTCATCAGGTAAAGATTTGGCATGAACAGTTTGACAGGAATAATTTCGGACGGTGGGAAAAACAAGGCAAACTGATCAGATTACGCCAAGGCTATTACACGTTCCCATCTTTTGTGGGGAATGGGGACGCCCCTTTCTATTTTGCCAACAAGATATACGCACCTTCCTATGTAAGCCTACAGTCTGCACTCTCCTTCTATGGAATGATCCCTGAAGGAGTTGTACACATAACCAGCGTGACGGCGAGAAAGACTGCAAGCTTCCATAATCCTTTTGGGGAATTCACCTACCGATCTGTCAAGCCAGAGTTGATGTTTGGGTATACCAGTGAAAAATCCACCCTTACCAAAAATTGGAGCATATTGCTTGCAACGCCTGAGAAAGCTCTACTTGACTTCCTGTATCTGAATCCACAGTACAATGCTGAAAAGGATATGCAGGAGCTTCGTCTGGATATCGATTTCATGCAGGATGAATTGAATATGACCCGACTCGAAGAGTACCTAGATAGATTTGGATCAAAGGTCTTGGAGAAGCGAGTCGCATCTCTGAAAGGAGTATATCTATGATCGACATCCAAGGCATCAAGGAATTCTTTCCTCCAAGCATCAGAGACAATACGGAATACCAAAAGCTTATGCTTAAGGAGTATATCCAATGCCAGATTCTTGAGCATCTTTCAAACACCACCTTTATCACAAAGCTTTCTTTTATTGGTGGGACCAACCTGAGACTTATCAAGCATATCGACAGATTTTCTGAAGATCTTGATTTTGATTGTAAGAATATGTCTAGGGAAGAGTTCTTGTCGATGACTGATGGAGTACTCAGATATCTTACGAATCTCGGATACACTGTCGAGCCAAAAGAACGCGAGCATGATGCACTCACAGCCTTTAGGCGAAGCATCTATTTTCCACAACTGCTATTCTCACTAGATCTGAGTGGATATAAAAATGCCAGATTTCTCATAAAGGTAGAGATGCAGGATCAAGGGGTCTTATACAAGACAGTACCTGCTTTCGTACAAAGTTGCGGATTCTATTTTCCTGTCCCAGTTCCTCCCAATGATGTCCTCTGCTCCATGAAGCTTTCTGCCTTGTTGAACCGCAGCAAGGGTCGGGATTTCTACGATGTCATGTTCCTCCTGGCTCAGACCAAGCCGAACTACACCATTCTTGCAATAAAACATGGAATCCACAATGAAAAGGAATTGAAAGACGCCATATCACTACGCCTTGGTGAAATTGACCTCAGTAGCAAGCAGATGGATCTCAAGCATCTTTTGTTCACTAGCCAGAAAAGCGAGATGATACTACACTTTGCATCCTTTGTGAAAAGCTTGGACTTGAGCCCTGAGAAACCTTGAGAAGAAGAACAGATTGGATTCGAGCAGTTGTTGAAAGGATATTTGTCTTGATCAAGAACAATCGAGCGTCTATGCCAAGAGCAAGGCACATAATGTATTGATTAATCGGGTAGGCAGGGGCCTCACGGCCCCAACCTCCCACACCACCAACGGCATACCGTTCGGTACCGGGCGGTTCAATCAAACGACATTACCAATTGCTACATGGATATGCATCAATCA
>JAVERP010000084.1:0-8308 GCA_034007055.1 Sphaerochaeta sp. | reverse complement strand
GGCAAACGACATCTACACGTTGATGGACATGAAAATCCCCCACCGAATTTCCATAAAACAAGAGGTCGTGTAGTTAGAAAAAGGCACCGGGAACTATAGTTGATGTTCTGCTGATAGTGCTCCACCTTGTAACGGGTACCAGTGTTAACTGTCCACTTTGCGAAAAGCGGGATATTTTTATCCGTTACAATCTTCAATTCAGTAACTGGATTGCCTTCAAAGGTTTTTGTACGATACCATCCGGCAAACGTATACCCCTCTAGGACGGGGGTAGGAAAATCAGTCAGGACTGTCCCTTTTTCAAGGTATTTTGGCTCAACATGAGTACCACCTTGGGCATCAAAGTTCAACTCTACTGTTCCAAGCACCGTAATCATGTCACTACAACCGATCAACGATACTGCTAAAATTATGCTGAATAGTAACAACGATAGTATGGTTGCCTTCTTGCTCTTCGGACTATTTGTATGGGTCTCTTTTTTTCTTATGTTCATTTTAGTGCTTTCCTCTATAACGTAACGCGGGTTCCGATTGCAACCTCACCTAGCATCCCCAGTGAATCAGATTCTACAAACACCCTAAATTTAGGGGCTGTGTATATCTGTATGGTTTTACCTAGGGTTATCTTAATCTTGACGCCTGCCTCGACGACAAAATCGATGAAATTATACAGCCCATGGGTCCCGTTAGCAAAAACAGTCCCTACAGGCATATGAAGCAAAGCCCCGACGCCAAGTTCGGGAATGAGAGAGATCGAAGGGTGTAAGATCATTTCGTATCCTGCGACACCTATAACCTGTATCTTGTGAAAATCATCAACGCGTGTAGTTTTAGAAACTCCATACGTATAGCTGAGAGCTGCACCTCCAATAAGATTATTTTGCCAGGTCTTATTGAGTTGTATCTTCCCACCTAGACCCATCTTGAAGTACTCATCATACAGACCAAAAGGTATATTTGCATGTGCCTCAACATCCAAGGAGAGTGATCTTTCTCGTTGCAACGCTTCAGATACAGCTTCCTTCTGAATCTGTATCCTGAGCCATGCAGCACTCACCTCGTCATAGCGATACGCACTACTCTCACTCCATGTCACGCCATTATAGCTTTGTTGCAAATAGAGTATATTTCCTTTGAGTTCTTCATAACTAAATATCAAATGTGGCTTATCACGACCAAAGGTAATCCATTTAGCACCTTGGTCACTATTGAACTGGTACCGGTAATACTGTATTTCCGGTTCTACCTTAGAAATTTTTAGGGTGATGGTTTCATGATCAGAGATTTCAGACACTCCATACAAGCCAAAAGGAATATCTGCATGTGCTTCAACTTCCTGAGACAGTGATTCTTCTCGTGGTAACGCTTCAGATACAGCTTTTTTTTGAACCTCTATTCTGATCCATGTCGCACTCACCTCGTCATAGCGATACGCACTACTCTCACTCCATGTCACGCCATTATAGCTTTGTTGCAAATAGAGTATATTCCCTTTGAGTTCTTCATAACTAAATATCAAATGTGGCTTATCATTACCAAAGGTAATCCATTTAGACTTTCGCTCACTATTGAACTGGTACCGGTAATACTGTATTTCAGGCTCTACCTTAGATATTTTCAGGGTGGTGCTTTCATGATCAAGGGTGAGATTCGCTCCTACCGCCGATAGGGACCCTCCCAGGAAAATTAGGAGCATCATATACAACACAATTTTCATGCACAAACGTACCGGTGTTAAAACCTTCATACGAGACCTCTTTATATGTTTTTAGAATTGATATTTAGTTTACTACTGCAAGCTATGTATATACAGTTGGCAAGGCATTCTATACATATACATATGTTTGTACAGAAATACAATTTTCATGCACATATGTGCAGATGCATGCTTTCATCTGAGACCCCTTACGTATATATTTTCTGGACAGTTTTGGTGCAAGCTAACAATGGCTGATGTAATGCTCTAGCACAACTCTAGGTTATTTTGTTAGTTCAAACAGTATATTCACAGCATCTACTATTTTTCAAGCAAAACTTTGTTTTAATTTTATCAGAGATTTGAAGTCTTTATGTCATATTTGTATTGTTCTATCTGTGTTTTACCACTCTTTTCACGTGTTTATATGGTTGGGTAGCATGGATGACACACGAGTGTGAAAACCTGGGAAAAAGAATTCTAGAAGGAACACTTCAGTCTATTGCACCTGCATGGTCTGGAATGGGGAAAGGTAGCTGATGATTATCGACCGGGGCATGTAATAAAACCATTTGCCTTCACCTAAAAAGATACTTTACACTCTACCTTATACCAGCTGTTCACAAGCCCCATTGTCATCCCCCGAATCCTACAACACAGAACCATACATAGTGCATGAGTGAAACTTTCATACACCTCATAAAATGTACACAATTAGGTACACTGAAACACAAAATGTGTTGAATCACTCTTTAGGCATCATATCCGGGGTTCCCCATGAATATGATTAAAGAGCTTCGAACTCTGCTTGGCCTGATCCAAAAAGAGATGGCAACCATGATGCACACTACCCAGCATACCATTGGAAGATGGGAAAATGGATCTTTAGAACCAACTACGAGATCTGGCCTACGCGTTGGGCACTACCACTTCTACGCTTATTGGAGAGACAGACCTCCCTGCCCGAACAGATTTGCAAGTAAGTGAGGCAGAAGAGGAGGCATACTGGGGAAATGTAGGAATCTTGCCTGCAGATTGAGCTCCATCCATCTGGGACCCCATAAGCATCGATACCGTGATTCACATTCTGACAAGAAGTGAAGCATCCCCTGAAACATTTCAATGGGGATTGTGCATATGAGGGGTAACCATACTACCTCAGCAAAAAACAGGAGAGGGGGACAAGGTTTGAGAACAAACTTTGTCCCTGAACACACCCTACAGCTTCACACTCTTCCAATCGATGGATAAGGTTCCTCTTTCAAGCTCACCCTTCGCCTTGTTCAGTGCATCGCGTATCTCAGGCTGGTCGGTGACGATGGTATAGAAAAAGCCTCCATTCTCAAAACTCAAGGAGAGGTTTACCCCACCGCGGATGCCATTGCTTTTATTCTCCAGAAGGGAGTCTATCATGGGGACCCAGTTGTATGCCTGGGCAGCCAGCACCTTGGGACTGTTGGGATCGACACCGAGCCAGAAAATATCCTCACCCGGGTAGTCCTCAATTGCACGAAGAGCACCCTTGGCCTGCTGGGAAGAACCGCTGAGCATATCAGCACCTGTTGTCCTCACATAGAGGTGTGCCATCTGGGAGGAACGGATGTAGTCGGTGAAGGTGCCGGTATGGACAATTCTGACATCAGCCTTCGGATTGACCGAACGAACCCCAAGGACAAAGCCACGGTCATACCTAGCAGCATCACCACCGTCGACCGAACCTATGAGCCCGATGACATTGGTCTTGGTACCAAGCCCTGCTGCAATCCCATTGAGATAGCCTGTCTCTTCACTTTTGGGGGTGTAGGTAAAGACATTGGGGATGCTGGTATCCTCACCGGTACCATAGGCAAAGATGACCGAGGGGTAGTTGGGAGCAAGATCCTTGACTATGTTTGCGTACTGGGCCCCATGGGCGATGATGATGTCATAGCCCTGGGCAATGAACTGCATGATGGATGTTCCGGCAGCAACAGGGTTCTGCTTTTCACTCAGGCTGACAATGATATCACCTCGCCTCTGCTGCACCTGGAGCAGGGCGCTATACATGCTCTCAAACCACTGCCCGTCATCAACGGTGCTCTCACCGATCAAGGCGATACGAATCTTTTCATCGGAGTGTTTCTCCGTATTGGCCCTGGCAAACCCAAACGAGAGAGAGAGCAGAAGGACCAGGAGCAACAACACTGTTTTTTTCATAGACAATTTCCTCACTACCACAACTATAGGAAGAGGAAGCCCAGATTGTCAAACCGAAACGGATGATACAGCATAAATAGTGCCGCAAGTACCTAACTGTTCCTTTGTTTTGGAACCTGCACCTGTCGTAGATAATGTAGGATTATTAGCTTTTTCTTTGACCCTCATACCCCATTGCCCTATACTGGGGCAATGCACAAAAAGACCATGCCAAATGGCAAATACTATAAACTATAGTTCCCGACTTCTTTCGTACCACAGCTCCACATAGGTTCGTCCTACCATCAAATTAGATCCAATTCATTATTTCTTTTCCAGCTCATTCTGGCCGCTTTTTCCCTAGAAATGAAATCAATTTATTGCCATTTTCACCTTTCCATGGTATATGTGTAGTACTAATATATTAGTACTACACATATGGACATTGAAAGGAGGACAATCATGGCAAGATTCATCAGATACCAGACCAAGCAGGGCAAGACCTATGCACAGGTAATAGATTCCTTCAGGGAAGATGGGGTGAACAAAAACCTCTATATCACCAGTCTCGGCATTGTCCTCGACAAGGAAAGAGGGGTGTTCAAGTCCAAGGCAAGGGGTGTATATTCGTTTACGCTGGACGGCGGCTATGCCGACGCCCCGGCGGAGGTTGAGATATTGCACTCGGATGCCAAGAGGGAGAAGCTCATACTGGATTTCGGGGACAGCTTCATGCTGGACCGGTACCTGAGGGACAATACGCCCTATGCCTCCCTGTACGATGATATCCTGCCCAACCAGCGGGATACCCTGCTTTCCCTCATCCTCTTCAGGCTTCTGACGGACAAGAAGGCATACATGTATGCCCAGTCTTGGTATGAAGGAAACTATGCAAGCGTCCTGTACCCCAAGGCCAGGCTCCAGAGCCAGAGGGTAAGCGATTTCCTTGTGGCCCTGGGTTCGGAAGAGGTGAACAGGGACTTCTTCTCCGCCTACCTCGGGATGCTCTATCCAAATAAGGAAGGCACCGGCATCCTCATCGACAGCACAGATCTGCACAATGCAGTGAGCATGAGCCTTACAGAGCTGAGCAACCACAATGGGGATGTGAACCGTGAGATGAGGCTGATATATGTCATTGACCGTTTCACCAAGATGCCTCTGTACATGCGCTACTGCCCCGGAAATGTGCTGGACATCAGCACCTTGTGCACCACTGCGGAGGAACTGGAGCAACTGGGGGTGAAGACTGAAATGGTCCTCTCCGATGCCGGATATTACAGCAAGGGCAATGTAGACGCCCTCTATGCCAAAAAGATAGCCTTTGTCTCCAGGGTGGGGACAAACAGGAAGCTGTACAAGAATTTGGTGGAAAAGCATACCAAGAGCCTGAGGCAAGCCAAGTACATGGTGCCGTTCGGCAACAGGGTCGTCTACATGAGGAGGCTCCCTGTCGATCTCGACGGCCATGCAGGCTACGCCTACCTGGGCCTGGACATGGACAGCCACAACATGCAGGAGAAGAGGATCTCCCTTGAGGCCCTTGACGACAAGCTCCCGTTCAAGGAGATAGATGACAAGATGAGGAAGCTCGGGACCTTCGTCATAGTCTCCTCGGAGAAGATGGAGTGCAAGGAAGCCCTGCCCCTATACTATACCAGGGTGCAGATTGAACAGGTATTCGACATTGCAAAGGACAATGCCGACCTGGTTCCCCTGCGTATCCATGGGGAGGAGACCCTCAAGGGGCATCTGATGCTCACGTTCCTGTCCAGTATCCTTTTCCAGCTGTTGCAGCAGGACATGCTGCTGCATACCCAGAAGAAGGACAAGATTAACCCCGAGGGGAGCTTCCTCGTGCTGAGAAACCAGAAGTGCAAGGTGTATGATAAGGTGGTAATCCCCCAGGAACCGACAAAGAAGATGAATGACGTATACAAGCTACTGGAAATTGAAAGTCCTGTTTCCATACCGTATTAAGAGACATATTGCCCGTGGTACGAAAATGGGGTGGGAACTATAGATAGTAGATTGGTTCAGCTCCAAACCTCACCAATATCAGGTTGATGATGCCTGTGCCAGGCGAAAGAAAATTGACTACCATGCCGGCAACAACCACAACAGACATGAAGTGGGGTAAAAACGTCGCAGTCTGGGTCAGCTTCGAAATGAATTTGCTTTTCATTTCGGTAATCGCTATAGCTAAAAAAATGGGGATGGGAAAGCAGATGACTATCTGCTACAAGGCTATCATGAAGGTGTTTTTGACAGTCCTGAGAAAATCAGCACCTCCGATAAACTCCTTGAAGTTCTGCAACCCTACAAAGGTAGAACCCGATAGCCCTTTGAAGATGTTATACTCATAAAAGGCAGTTATCAGTCCGACCATTGGTTTGTAGCAAAACATCAGATACCAAATGATCCCCGGCACCAAGAGGAGATAAAGATCCCAATCCTTAATGATTTGTGAAGATCTGATTCTTTGAGAATTTGTACTTGCTTTTTCATTTTCTTTTCACTTGTTGGCTCTTATCATTCTGGCAGAAAACAATTGCTGTACATGAACAATTCACCTTACCATGCACAAAAAGTCATAAAGGCAATCAATATTTTTTACCGAACATACACACCTGAGCGCGTAATCGCAAGATCATCAAATATATTTGGTAGAGAAGGGTCCACAAGGATAGCTGCAGAGCATAACAATCTGACAAGCCATTTGAGAGAAGAAGGTGGACGCTGTTCCGACCGGAGCGAGGCTCAAGCTCTTTGTATCAATAGCAATCAAAGGGAAGCAGAACAATAATATCTTCGGAAGTAAAACAATAATATCTTCGGAAGTAAAACAGTAATATCTTCGGAAGTAAAACAGTAATATCTTCGGAAGTAAAACATTGATATCTTCGGAAGTTGAGACTATACTAAAACTCAGAATAAGGAGACTTGTGTGATGGATCAAAGCTATCTCAAACGTATCGTCGATGGCCTATTACAAGAGAGACTCCGCTCAAGCGGTGCTATTCTCATCGAGGGGGCAAAATGGTGTGGGAAGACAGCAACCGCTACACGAGCCTCCAAGAGTCTGCTTTCCATGCAGGATCCGGACAAAGCTCCATCATACTTAAAGGCTGCCGATACCAAACCTTCTATCTTGTTGAAAGGTGACACCCCTCGACTGATCGATGAATGGCAGACGGCACCAGTACTATGGGACGCAGTCCGATTCATGGTTGATAAGCGAGGTGGCTTACCAGGTCAGTTCATACTGACAGGTTCTGCCGTACCTAAGGATGGCGTTGTGAAGCATACAGGGACTGGACGCATATCACGCCTAATGATGCGACCGATGAGCCTGTTTGAGTCTTTGGAATCCAATGGTACTATCTCACTCAGGGATCTTTTTGATGGGAAGAAGGAAATTGAATGCCACTCTGATTTGTCCATCGAGAAGATTGCTTTTGCAATAACTCGGGGTGGGTGGCCTGCTTCAGTCGGAAAAGAGGAAAAGATTGCCCTACGTCTTGTTGTAGATTATGTGGAGGCAGTCATCAATGCAGATATCTCCCGAGTTGACGGAGTGGAAAAGGATCCTGTTAGAGTCAGAGCTCTGATGAGATCTCTTGCACGAAACTTGTCAACAATGGCGACGATCAAAACAATCCGTGATGATATTGCGTTGGGGGATGCCAATACGAGCATATCAGAGAAAACGATCAGTCAGTACATGACTGCACTTGACCGTATCTTCGTTACGGAACATCTTTCTGCCTGGAACCCAGCTTTGCGCTCCAAAACGGCAATTAGGACTTCAGTCAAACGGCATTTTGTGGATCCGTCAATCGCTACTGCTGTAATGAGGCTCACCCCTTCCCGTTTACTTGAAGATTTTTCGTATTTTGGATTTTTATTCGAGTCCTTATGCACCAGGGACTTGCATGTCTACGCTGAAGCCATCGATGGACAGGTATTCCACTATCGTGATGCAAGCGGACTAGAATCAGATACTGTGGTATGCCTCAACGATGGCAGGTGGGCTGCGATTGAGATTAAACTTGGAGCCAAAGAGATCGAGGAAGCTGCTGGACATCTGCTGGAACTACAAGCCAAGGTCAACACAGACAAGATGAAGGAACCTTCGTTCTTGATGATTCTCACTGGAACAGAGTTTGCCTATCGTCGTGATGATGGTGTACTCATAGTTCCGATCGGATGCCTAAAAGATTGATGATTAAGTAGAAATGCTCATCACAGAACAACAAGATAGTCCATTTCCTTGGGTGAATCATCATCAATTCCAACCAAAGACAAACGTAAGCGTAAATTAACTTGTGCTTGACGCTGGTTTCAGTCCATATCTAGCAGCAACTTTGTCTCGAGCCCTATCTGCCTTTTCAATCTTTTTCTTGATTTTATCAAACTTGGCAACCATTGCATTTT
>JAVERP010000033.1:0-47466 GCA_034007055.1 Sphaerochaeta sp. | reverse complement strand
GATGGCGTCCTTCACCTCACCTACGATCCAGGACCTGATCTCGGTATTGCTCAGCTTGTTCTTTGTCTGGGATTCGAAGACAGGGTCCTGCACCTTGATGGCGATCGCCCCTATGATGCCGTCGCGCACATCCTGGGGGGCCCACGCCTTCTTGTAGAACTCGTTGATCCCCTTGAGGACCCCCTCCTTGAAAGCCCCCTGGTGGGTGCCTCCGTCGGTGGTGTGCTGTCCATTCACATAGCTGAAGTAGTTCTCCCCATAGGAGCCCACCACATGGGTGAATGCAAACTCAAGCTGCTTGCCCTGGTGATGGATGGTGGTGTACAGCCCTTCGTTGCCTACCTCCTTGTCCAGCAGGTCAAGCAGGCCGTGGGCGGATTTGAACACCTTGTTGTTGAAGTTCAGCGAAAGGCCGGTGTTCAAGTAGGCGTAGCTCCAAAAGCGGGTCACCAGGAAATCCTCATTAAAGGCGTAGTCGCCGAACAGCTCGGGGTCGGGGGTGAAGCTCACCATCGTCCCGTCATCCTCGGGGGCCTTGCCCGTCCTTTCAGAGACCAGCACCCCTTTTTGGAAGGTTGCCGATGCGTAAGAGCCGTCACGAAAGGCGGTAACGGTGAATTGTGAGGAGAGGGCGTTTACTGCCTTTGTCCCCACTCCATTCAGCCCTACGGAGAACTGGAAGACATCGGAGCTGTACTTGGCCCCGGTGTTGATGACCGATACGCAGTCGACTACCTTGCCCAGGGGGATGCCCCGCCCATAGTCGCGCACCGATACGCTCTGGTCCTTCACCCTGATGATGACCTTGTTTCCGAATCCCATAATGAACTCGTCAACGCTGTTGTCTACAATCTCCTTGATAAGGATGTAGATACCATCATCAAGGTGGGTACCGTTTCCCAAACGCCCGATATACATGCCCGGTCGCTTGCGTATATGTTCCAACGCACTGAGCGTCTGGATTTTTGATTCATCGTAAGTTGACTTTGCCATAGAAAAAAGTATAGCAGATTTTGCCTTCTATAGCAAAAGCTTAGCAAAATGTGTTGTTATCGCCCTTTACGTGCGTTAAGCTATATATATGAATATCTTTTTACTCATCTACCTCACCCTCACCATCATCCACATGAGCTTCCGATCAGAAAACTTGAAGTGGGCGTCAGCCATAAGCAAGGTGCTGCTCATGCCCTCCCTTCTCCTGTATTACCTTTCTCTGAATACAGATACAGGCATACCCCTCCTCCTTATATGCTTGGCTCTGTTGTTGGGAACAGCAGGGGATACCTTCCTTCTTGCCGGGCGCAGGGGCAAGCTCTTCTATGCGGGCATGCTCAGCTTCTTTGTAGGACACCTTGCCTATATCGCCTATTTTGTCCTCCATTTGCAAAGCTGGGGGAATTTTCTTTTCGCCCTGCTGGTCTTGGCCTTTCCCCTCTACAAAATCATCCTCTCCTTCCTCCCTTCCAAGGAAACTCTTATCCTGGGCCTCTATGCCTCAATCCTCATTCTGCTTACCGCCTTCACAATCTCTGCCCTATCCTATATAGCGCTGGCTGGAGCTATCTTCTTTTCCATCTCAGACTACCTCATAGCCCTGGACATCATAGAGAAACGCACCTTCAGTGAAACTGCTGTCATGGGGACCTACACCCTTGCACAACTGTTGCTCATTGTGGGAGTCTTGGCCCTACAGGGGGGCTTTTAGATGCTGAACAAAAAACCCAGGCAACTTTTGCACAAGAAAAAGGAAGGGATGAGACCGGGGTCCCTGGTCTATGTCGGAGACTCCGAGTCCGAGGAGACCCGGATACAGACGCACATCTACGACTCTGAAGGATCGACCACCTTTGAGGGATTCTCCAACGAGGATCCGGACAAGGAGCGGTGGATAGAGATTTCAGGACTGTCGGACATCAAGGCGATAGTGGCTGTGGCCAAGGAGTTCACCCTCTCCAACCTCAGCTTGGAGGACGTCTTCTCCACCGACCAGAGGATGAAGCTGGACTACTACGAAAACTACTTCTCCCTCACCCTCAGGGTCCTGGACACCCCCCATAAGGAGGAGGAGCAGCTGAGCCTGTTTGTCGGTGACAAGTGGGTCATCAGCATCACCGAGCATGCAAGCGATACCTTTGTACCGGTGGCAGCCTACCTCAAGGGTACACAGGCGAAAAGAAGGAAGGCAAATGCACACCTGCTCTTCCATGCCCTGGTCGACCGGGTGGTGGACCAGTACCTGGTCAGGGCTGACGAGCTTGACCAGCAGACCGAGGACATGGAGGCCCTGGTCATCAACACCCCTGAGAAGGCAACGGCCAGCGACATCCACAAGCACAAGAGAAAGATCCTCCACTTGAGGAGGATCACCCTGCCTTTGAAGGACCTCCTGGCTAACCTCATCAGAAGCGAGCATGTGGACCTGGGCAAGGCTACCACCCACCTCTTCCGCGACACCAGCGACCACGCCCTATGGCTCAGCGAGGAGTGTGAGATGCTGCGTGAGACGGTAAGCGGCCTGATGGAGGTCTACCTCTCCAGCCTCGATGTGAAGATGAACAAGATCATGAAGGTGCTGACCATCATCAGCACCATCTTCATCCCCCTGACCTTCCTGACAGGACTCTACGGTATGAATTTCCTGCACATGCCTTTTTCTGCCCAGGGTTGGGGTTTCTATGCGATGCTTGCAGTTTGTGTTCTTATAGTCATAGGTATGGCAGGGTGGTTCAAGAGAAAACGATGGTGGTGACAGGCACCATTGCGCCACCCATCATTCAAGCGTTAGGCCTTATTCCCGAGAAGGATAAGCGGCCCTATTGCTGATGCAAACCTTCTGTTTTCTTCTTATTTGCCTGATGGAGACTATTTGCAGTTATCGCGAGCAACACAATTGACGCTCCGATCATGAAGTCCTGATTCGGTGTCTCCCCAAGAAATAGCCAGACATAGAAAATTCCCAGTACAGTCTCACTTGAGTTGACCAAAGCTGTCTCCGGTGCGCTGATATAACGGGTTCCTGTTGATATCATTATCTGAGCAAAAGGGATAAGCACCAAGCCCAATAGCATAAGAGGGAGAATTGAAGCTAGAGACATTCCCAAATTCCCTTTTGAGACGAAAAGAGCAACAAGCGAACCGAACAGGCCCCCTATCATAATGAGGGGTAGCCGATCCAGCTCCCTATGGTTTCTCATGAATGAGAGGTTCGATCCATAAAATAGGGGAGCCATAAGGGCAAACAACAACCCTTTCGGATCAAGATCTCCAAATCCTGACCTATACATGAACCAAATGCCAAATATGGAAAAACATGTGGCTAGTATCGTGCTTACAGAAGGCAGTATCTTGTAAAAGACCCCACTGGACAAGGCGGCGAACAAGGGAGTCAAAGCTACAAGGACTAGGGTGTTGGCTGCTCCCGCAGTTTGAACCCCCAAGGTGAAACCCAGCCCACTTAAGCCCCACATCACGCCACTGATGATCATGGGTCTTCCACCAGAAGCCAGAATTGAGAATGATTTCCTTTTCCTTACACTAAAAAAAATGATTGAAATTGATAGCAAAGTGAAAAGAGCCCGATAGAATACCGCAACGATACCGCTCGTTCCCGAAAGACGTATGAGCAATGCATCAAAACTTATGACAATTGTTCCAACAACGGCAAAGGTTAGACCTTTCACATATATCTTTTTTTCTTCTTCCATTTCATGTCCTCCCCAGCATCCTAACCTAACATCTTAGATAAGGGAATAACATATAAGAAGATAGAGGAGGCAACAAGCATATATCGTGCACAAATGGGTTCCTTTGCCATGACCTTTTGTTGTATCCTTATCTTTATCATAATGGCAGGATGGTAGAAGAAACAACAATGGTGGCAACACATACTTTAGAGAACGTGGGGGTCGAGGAGCTCACCAGAGTCCACAACGCGGGCTTCAGTGACTATCAGGTGGATGTTGCGATGAGTGAAGAGAAGCTCCAACACACACTCACAAGAAACGGATACAGAGCAGAAAGCTCGGTCGGTCTTTTTGATGGGGACACGTTGGTGGGCTTTGTGCTCAATGGGGTACGTGGCAACTACTGCTATGACTCGGGAACCACCATCATCCCCGAGTATAGGGGCAATGGCTATGCCCACCTGCTCTTGAAAAAAACGCTTTCGGTACTCAAAGGGCAAGCTATACACACATGGGTATTGGAAGTCCTTAACGACAATGCAAAGGCGATTAGTCTGTATAAACGTATAGGCTTTACCCAGCAGAGGGAGGTCAACTGCTATCAGATTGAAGCCAATACCCTCAATACGGAAGAGATAGGGATAACCCTCATGCGACAGCAAAGCATAAACATTCCCCAGGGAGAGTGTCTGCCAAGCTGGCAGAATGAAGAGCAAGCTATCAGAGCCGTTGGTGTCCCAACATGGGATATCATTACAGAGAAGAGAAAGATAGGGACGCTCTGCTATGATCCTGAATCAGGAAAGATTGCACAAATCTTCATGCAAGTGGAGGAGAGACGAAACGGGTATGCCAAAGGGGCCATCACAGAGGCAGCAAAGCTCTGCAAGGCAGAACACCTGCACTTCATCAACATCGATGATCGCTACCACCCCTTGAACAAGCTTCTCCTGCATATGGGCTTCCAATGCTATGCCACGCAGCTTGAGATGACAAACACCCTAAGAGGGAAGGCATGAGTGAGTATTCCATCGCCCTCATACGTGAAGAGCAGATAGAGGAGACCAAGGCCCTTATGAGGCGGTGCTTCGATGCAAAGTATGCATCGATCTTCTACCTCCATCCTGAATCGACTTTGGTAGTTACCGCCAACAATGGCGTTGTCGCCGGCATCAACTTGGATATCTACCAGGTAAACAAAGAGGTAAGGATGGGCTACATAGGGTGGCTCTATACAGATAATGAGGCAAGGGGCAACGGCCTTGCAGGAAAATTGCTCAAAGAGGCAATAAGATTCCTCACAGAGCAGGGATGCACCTCACTCAGCGCATGTGTGGAGGGGGACAATCCCGCCTCCTTCAAGCAGCTTGAGCAGGAGGGCTTCTCCATCCTAGGCCTCAAGGATCAGATACAGCTCTTCAGGATGGGGACAGCGAAGGTCTACCACCACGCCTCACGCTTCTTTGACATGGGGTATTTTCTTTGGCACAAGAGCCTGACAGGAGACCCTGTCAAGGAGGCTAATACTGGATTGAAAGCCTTCATCCCTACCCTGCTTGGCAATACGGTGCTGTTCTTTTTCTGTCTGCAGGGATGGAACCTGCTCAATCTAGCAGGTATTCACCCCATCAAAACGATATTCTCTTCTCTCACCCCACCACTACAGATACTCTCTCTCACCATTCCTACCCTCTTCCTGCTTGCCAGGACGGGCTCTATGGCTCTCCTTGCAGCCATAGAGAAGAGAATGAAAGCTAATGGTAGATATGAAAAGAGAGAGGTGGCAAGAAATGCTGATATGAGCCTAAGCCACAATGAAGGAAGAGAGCAAAGCATGATGGTCTACCGCAGTTGGGACACTGCCTGGATAGCCGCATTGCTGCTCACCTTCACGGTGGGCCTTCCTTTTCCTGTTCCAGGCAACCTCTATATCAAGGGACATTCTTGGAACTTGGAGGAAGAAAAAGCTTTCCTGGCAAGGATAGCCATAGCTGCCCAGGCAGCTGTTGCTCTTCTCGCTTTGTTTGTACCCAAGGGTATGCCTCTCCTGTTTGGACTGACCTTGCTTCTCTTGGATGGGTTTTTCTTCTTCTACCCCTTTTGCGGATTCAATGCCAGCAGGATACAACGCATGGGAGCAAAAACATATGGCCTTTCCTTGGCAATTACACTTGCGGTTGTAGTGTTGCTGTTGGTATACTAGGCCCATTATGGAAGACCCGTTATCTAGTTCGGGGTGCTCGTGTGAACACCCTCCCTTTTTCAGTTTGCTTCGGATGTGCTTATGAGCACACACCTGATAGCTATTTTTGTGTTGCTTTTCCTATCGGCCATGTTTTCCGCAACTGAGACAGCCTTTACCTCCCTCTCCCTTATCCAACACAGGACACTGCAGAACAAGCGAAGCCGCAGCGCCCGCATGGCCTATCACCTCAGCCAGCAGCATGACGTACTCATCACCACAGTCCTGGTGGGCAACAACGTAGTGAACATCTCCGTCTCTGCCCTGGTTACCACCTATGCCATCCGCCTGTTCTCCAGCAGTGCCGTAGGGTATGCAACAGGACTGCTTACTATTGTCATCCTCATCTTCGGAGAGATCACACCAAAGCAGATAGCGATGAGCCACAACATGAAGATAGCCACCTTCATGGCATACCCCATCAAGGTCCTGACCGTCATCCTCTACCCAGTGATCTGGCTGCTGATACGCCTGTCCCACCTCATCACCCGCATCTTTGCAAAGAACACCGACCCGGCCATCACGACCGAGGGGGTGCGCCATATGGTGGGGGCTGCGGAGGATTATGGGCTGGTGGACCAGTATGAGTCGGACCTCATGCAACGGGCCATCCAGTTCAGCGATACCCAGGTAAGGACCATCATGAGCCACCGTACCAGTGTCTTTTGCGTCAGCGACGAGCTTTCCATAGGTGAGGCATTCCCCTCCATCGTCCGCTCGGGCTTCTCGCGCATCCCTGTCTACCACCAGAGCATAGAGGACATCATCGGCATCGTTCTGGTGCGCGACATCCTGCGGGCCCAGCTGGCTAAAAAACAGGACAAGAACATAACATCCATCATGCTCAAACCCCTCTTTGTCCCCGAGCAGATGCACCTCGACGATGTATTCTACCTCTTTAAGAAGGACCGTCTGCAACTTGCCATAGTGCTTGATGAGTATGGCGGCTTCAGTGGGGTGGTCACCATGGAGGATGTGGCTGAGCAGCTCTTCGGCGAGCTCTATGACGAGCACGAAAGACGCTATCCCGACAGGATCGTGGAGCAGGAGCTGAGGCCGGGGACCTACTTGGTCATGGCCGATACCCCCTTTCTCCAGCTTGTGGACGAACTGTCGCTGCACTATGAGCATGAAGGGGCCAGGACCAGTACGGTGGCGGCCTACCTGATGAGCCTTACCGGGGACATCCCTGAGGCCAGCGATGTGCTGCAGACCCCCATAGGGACCTTCAGAATCATGAAGATGCAGGGCAACAGGATTGAGGAAGTGGAGTTTTCCCCTGCCATAGACGATGCAACCCTCTGAATGGCGAGCGTTTGGCGTTGACCTAACATAGATGCAAATGTATTATTGCTCCTATGAGCAAATACCCCTTCAAAGAGATTGAAACCAAGTGGCAGAAGTTCTGGGAAGAAGACCAGACCTTTGCCGTTACAGAAGACGAGTCCTTTCCCCCTGAAAAACGCACATATGTGTTGGACATGTTCCCCTATCCTTCAGGATCGGGCCTGCATGTAGGGCATCCTGAAGGGTACACCGCCACCGATATCTACTGCCGCTACCTCAGGATGAACGGACACAACGTCCTGCACCCCATGGGATTTGACTCCTTCGGGCTGCCTGCAGAGAACTACGCCATAAAGACTGGAAAGCACCCCAAGGGGACTACCGAGAAGAACATCGCCAACTTCCGCTCCCAGATCAAGAGCCTGGGCTTCTGCTATGACTGGAACCGTGAGATATCGACGCACAGCAGTGACTACTATCGCTGGACGCAGTGGATCTTCATACAGCTGTTCAACAAGGGCCTCGCCTACGAGTCCTACACTCCCATCAACTGGTGTGATGACTGCCTTACAGGCCTTGCCAATGAAGAGGTCAAGGACGGCCGATGCGAGCGCTGTGGAACAGCGGTGGTGCGCAGGAGCATCCGCCAATGGGTGCTCAAGATCACCGAGTATGCCGACAAGTTGCTGGCCGACCTGGATAGCCTTGACTGGCCCGAATCGGTAAAGCACATGCAGCGCAACTGGATCGGTCGCAGTGAAGGTGCGAGCGTATTCTTCCCTGTAGAAGGGACCGATGAACACCTCGAGGTCTACACCACCCGTGCAGACACCCTCTTCGGGGCGACATACATGGTTGTCTCCCCCGAACACCCCCTGGTTGACCAGCTGACCGTTGAGAGCAAGAAGGCCGAGGTGGCGGCCTATATCGATGCCTCCGCCCACAAGAGCGACCTTGAGAGGACAGACCTCGCAAAGGACAAGACAGGGGTCTTCAGCGGCAGCTACGCCATCAATCCGGTCAACAAGGAGCGCATCCCCATCTGGATCGCTGACTATGTGCTCATCAGCTACGGAACAGGGGCCATCATGGCTGTTCCTGCCCACGATACCCGTGACTGGGAGTTTGCCAAGAAGTTTGGCCTTCCCATCGTGGAAGTGCTCAAGAGCGAGGTCGATGTACAGAAGCAGGCATGGACCGAAGACGGCGTCCATGTCAACAGCGGCTTCCTTGACGCCCTGAACAAAGAGGATGCCATCGAGAAGATGATCGCCTGGCTCGAAGAACACAAGCTCGGTACGAAAGCGACCAACTACAAGCTTCGCGACTGGGTGTTCAGCCGACAGCGCTACTGGGGCGAGCCCATCCCCCTGGTGCACTGCCCGACCTGCGGAACCGTCCCCCTCAAAGAGGAGCAGCTTCCCCTGCTCCTGCCTGAAGTGAAATCCTATGAGCCCAGCGGCACGGGGGAGAGCCCCCTTGCCAAGATCGACGAGTGGGTGAACACCACCTGCCCGGTGTGTGGGGGAAAGGCAAAAAGGGAGACCAACACCATGCCCCAGTGGGCGGGATCATGCTGGTACTACCTGCGCTACATCGACCCCAACAACACCGAACGCTTTGTATCAAAGGAAAAAGAGCAGTACTGGATGCCTGTCGACCTCTATGTAGGGGGGGCTGAACACGCTGTTCTGCACCTGCTGTATGCACGGTTCTGGCACGAGGTGCTCTACGACCTGGGCTTTGTATCCACCAAGGAGCCCTTCCAAAGGTTGGTGAACCAGGGGATGATAACCTCCTTTGCCTTCCAGAGAAAGGACAAGAGCCTGGTCGCCACCGACATGGTGGAGGAGACAGCCCCTGACCACTTCATCGAGAAGGAGACAGGCGAAAGCCTTGAGCGTGTTGTCGCCAAGATGTCCAAGAGCCTGAAGAACGTCATCAACCCCGATGATATCATCACCGAGTTTGGTGCGGACTCCATGCGCATGTACGAGATGTTCATGGGTCCCCTTGAAGTATCCAAGCCCTGGGCCACCACAGGGCTCAGCGGGGTATACCGCTTCATCGACCGGGTCTGGCGTTTGCAGGAGGAGAGGACCATCACCGATGAGGCTCCCTCTGAAGAGATTCTCAGGCTTCTGCACAAGACCATCAAGAAGGTGACCGACGACACCGCCTCGCTGAACTTCAACACGGCAATAAGCCAGATGATGGTCCTGGTCAACGAGCTCTACAAGACAGAGGGCCTCCCGAGGGTCGTCTGGGAGACCCTGATCAAGCTGCTTGGCCCCTATGTCCCCCATATCGCTGAAGAGCTGTGGGAGCTTGCTGGCCATGAGCCCTCCTTGGCGAATGTAAGCTGGCCTGTCTATGACGAGGCCCTCACCATAGACAGTGAGGTGCAGATCATCATGCAGGTAAACGGCAAGGTCCGTTCCAAGAGCCTCCAGGCGAAGGGCCTGAGCAAGGACGAGATGCTCGCCCTGGCCAAAGCTGACGAGAGGATACAGACCTGGATAGAAGGAAAGACCATCATCAAGGAGATCGTGGTTCCTGACAAGCTGGTTAATCTGGTCGTCAAATAAGAAATGGCAATAGCGCTGGTCTGGCAGACTAGCCAGAGCAGAGAAGAGGATTCAGAGTTTAGAATAAAAAGAACATCGATGCTCATAGGGAAGAGGAGGCCATGGCCTCCTCTCTCTGTCTTGCTGCGCTTTGTCTGTGATGTTGGTCTTTGCTGTAGGGAAAGAGAGACTGGAATCGGACTCAAATACGTCCCTTACGCAAGGACCTTTGCAAGACCGCCTTTCGAGGTCTCCCGGTAGAGGGAAGGAAGGGCTTGGCCGGTCTCCATCATGACCTCCACGACACTGTCAAAGGATACCTTGTGCCTGCCGTCTCCAAGCAGGGCAAAGGTGCAGTGGTCGATGGAGCGCATGGCCCCAAGGGCATTGCGCTCGATGCAGGGGATCTGCACCAAACCCCGCATGGGGTCGCAGGTAAGGCCCAGGTGGTGCTCCAGGCCCATCTCAGCAGCATACTCTATCTGGTGTATGGTTCCCCCAAGCACCTGGGTTGCAGCTCCGCTGGCCATGGCGCAGGCAACACCGACCTCACCCTGGCAGCCCACCTCAGCTCCGCTTATCGAACCGTTGGTCTTGACCAGGTTGCCGATCAGGCCGGCAGTGAGCAGGGCGCGCAGGATCTTTACCTTGGAGACCTTGTAGTGCTTGAACAGATAGTACAGAACACCGGGAAGCACCCCGCAACTGCCGCACGTAGGGGCTGTCACGATCTTGCCTCCCCCTGCATTCTCCTCGGAGACTGCAAGGGCATAGCTTATTGCAATGGCGGTATTGCCCAAAGGACCGGTGAACTCTCCAGCCTTGGAGTTGTACTGGCTCGCCTTCCTGGCAAGCTTGAGCCCTCCGGGAAGCACTCCCTCTGCATTGATGCCCGCCTCGACGGCGTCGCACATCACTGTCCAGACCTCGTTGATATGGTCCATGATCTCGGGTCCCTCAAACTGCAGGACAAACTCCCACAACTGCAGACCCTCTTCAGAGCAGTAGGCGAGGATCTTGGCCATGGTCCCGTACTCCTTGGGATAGATTCGCTTCTTCTCATCGGGGCTCTCACCATCAATGACCACCCGCCCACCCCCCACGCTGTAGTAGGTCTGCTCGGCTATGGGGGTATCCTGCTCGTCAAAACCGAACAGGGTGAGGGCATTGGGATGGAAGGGCTTATCCTCATCGGGGTACCAGCTGATCTCCACCTGCTTCTTCTCGAGGGCAAAGATCTCACGGATAGCCCTGTCTGTAAGGTGACCCTTTCCTGTGGCGGCAAGGCTACCATAAAGGCATGCCTCATAGCGTGAAGCCTGAGGACAGAGCCCAAGAAAATGTTGGGTGGCAAAACGAGGACCCATGGTATGGCTGCTTGAGGGGCCATACCCTATCCTATACAGTTCACGTAGTGATTCCATGCCTTGACTGTACATGTTTACTCGATAAAAAGAAAGATGGGGCACTACCACAAAGGTCCCTTTTGCACAGAGACAAAGGAGGCCCCCTCCTTGAGGTCGACAAAGATCCTGAGCAACAGGGAGTCCTCCCTGTTCCAGAAGCAGTGCAGCCCCTCACCAAGGGCAAGGGGTATGCCTTCACCCCCCCAATAGCTCCAAAAGGAGGGGGAGAAAGACCTTTCTCCAACCCAATACCCTTGGGGAATGGTGGCTATCACCACAGAAAGAGGCTCTCTCATATGGATGGAGGAGGAGGAAAGCTCTCCGTTCACCAGGTCCTTCTGAAGGCGATTGGCATCAAGGAGGGAGAGGTCATCCCCCTTGGCAAGCGCTTCGCGCAGGAGATGGGGATAGGCGAGGCGGCCCAGGGCATCAGAGTTGAGGGTGGTGCTCTCCTGCAACAGGCGGCAGAGCACACCCTCCTGTTCGGTAAGGAGGACCAGAGGCGCCCCGCCGGGGAGCACTGCCCCTCCTGCAGGGGAGAAGATCCCCAAAGGATAGGCACAGAAGACCACCGTCTCCCCCCGCCTTACCCAGAGCGTCGTCCTCTTCTCCCCGGCCTTCAGGTGGCACCGCTTCAAGGACCCCCTCTCAGTCCAGACGAGGGTATACCAAAGGCTCTGGTTCTGCATCTCCTCCCAGCGATGCTTCGCAGGAAGGACCACCTCCACCGCCCTCATGGAAAGAGGGTCACCTGTACAGCTGACAGGGAGGGAGGAGGCCAATACCAAACCGGTAAGGAGCAGCAAGAGCGTCTGTTTGTTCACATCTATAGAAGGGGGAGAAGGGCCGCTATCGTTTCAGATGTGCACCTCTAGCAGGGTGCATCTTCTGAAACAAAGGAAAGCTTGTGGAAGAGACCATCATCCCTATGATGGCCTCTAGTAGCGCTTTGAATCTGGTATTTAATCTATTTTACGTTTCCAAGGCCTTGATAACAGCCATATAGTCGCTTCGGTAGCGCTTGAACAGGAGACGGAACGCTTCGCTGCCATAGTCGGCATAGGTCCAGGGAAGGGCATGGAACCGACCCTTTACGTAGACGAGGGTCACCTCGGCATAGATCCCCTTCTGGAGGGGTATGCGGTGGGAGCGGTTTTTTGATGTTGCCAGGATCAGGTTGGGGGCGCTGAGCAGGCCGGGGTCGAGGTTTATGGTCCTGCCTCCCCTATGGGAGAATCTCTCTTCAATCCTGTTGGTGATGAGCTTTGCCTCTGCAAGCAAGGCAGGGTCGTACAACCTTTCAAAGACCAGGAAGAACCTCTGGGGAGTGGAGCCCATCTCCTGGTCATAATAGTGGGTAAAGAGGAAGGGTACGGGTTCGCTCATCTCCAGTATGGGACCGAACGCTTCGGTGAGAAGGGAGAAAAGCTCAGGATGGGACCCCTCGCCAGTGGAGAGGACTCCCATCACAAGGCGGGAGGGGACAAAGGGGCGTACCTCACCCATGCTCAGATACCTGCTGTGTAGGTTCCCAGAACCCTCACAGATGCACAACACCCCTTCAGCTCTTCCAAGGCGTGCTCAAAGGAGCCTTCATCCTCTCCAAGTTCGGTCTCGACAAAGAAGGAGTACTCCCAGGGCTTGCCCGGTATGGGGCGGGACTCCAGCTTCTTCATATTAAGCCCGTGCTTGGTAAGGACCAGCAGGGCTTCGAACAGGGATCCCGGACGGTCCTGGACGGTGAACCTCAGCGATGCCCGGTTGACAGGGGATGTCGACCGGAACGCCTGGGCCATATCCTCTTTGCACAGGATGTAGAACCTGGTGTAGTTTCTGGGGTTGCTCTCTATACCCTCCGCCAGGATGGCCATCTCATGGACAGCTGCAGCCGGAGAGCCTGCAATGGCGGCGAGGGTCTTGTCGTTGGAAGCCTTTACAAAGCTTACCGCACCTGCCGTGTCGAAGAAAGGAACGGCCTCGGCATGGGCCAGCTCGCCTCGCAGGTAGTCCACACACTGGGCAAGGCCCTGTGGATGGGAATATACTCGCTTGATATCCTCAATCTTGGTGCCGGGGATGCCGATGAGGTTATGCACTATCCTGATCTGCTGCTCCCCCACCACCTGGATATCAGGGTAGCGGTCCAGGAGGTCCAGCGTATCGAAGATGGTTCCCCCAAGGGTATTCTCCAAGGGGGACATGCCGAAGGTAGCCTCCCCCTGCATCAGGGCCTCAAAGATATCACCAAACTGCTTGCAGGGAAGGGCTGTGGCCTCCTCCCCAAAGGACCGTCTGATGGCAATCTCGCTGAAGGCTCCCCGTTCGCCCTGGAAGGCAACGGTGAGAGAGGGGGCCTCCTGCCCTTTTTTCTTCTCCGTCTTCTGAGAAGGCAGGGTGAGCGGGATCCTTTCCAAGGACTTGCCCACCACAGGACAGAGGGCGTGCAGGTCGCGCATAAGGGCCTCAAACTGGGAGGGGAAGAGTGACTGCGGCCCGTCACTGAAGGCAAGCTCGGGATGGTTGTGCACCTCGACCATAAGGCCGGAAGAGCCGGCGGCAACCAGGGCCAGACTCATCGGGCGCACCATATCCCTGATGCCCGTGGCATGGCTTGGGTCGCCGATGATCGGCAGGTGGGTCATCTTCTGAATGACAGGGATTGCACTGCAGTCCAGGGTGTTGCGCGTCGCACGCTCGTAGGTGCGGATACCCCGTTCGCACAGCACTATCTGGTCGGTACCGCTTGCCATGAGGTATTCGGCTGCCATGAGCCACTCCTCAATGGTGGCACTGAGCCCACGCTTGAGCAGAACAGGCATGCCGGTCTTCCCCACAGCCTTCAACAGCTCGAAGTTCTGCATGTTGCGCGCCCCAATCTGGAACATATCAATGTAGGTGGCCATCATGTCGACATCGCTAGGATTGACAATCTCGCTGGTGACAGGCATGCCGTACGCTGCCCCCGCCTCTTGAAGATATTTCAATCCCTCTTCACCCATGCCCTGGAAGGCGTAGGGAGAGGTCCTTGGCTTGAAGGCTCCACCGCGTAAGATCACAGCCCCGGCATCACGCACTGAGCGGGCTATCTCCATGATCTGGGTGCGGCTCTCAATGGCACAGGGACCGGCGATGATGGCAACACGGTTGCCGCCGATCTTCACCTTGCCCACGGTGACTATGGTGTCCTCTTTCTTCAGCTCGCGCGATGCGAGCTTGTAGGGCTTGCTGATGGGAATGACCTTGGCCACCCCTTCAAGCAGCTCAACCTCACGAAGGTCGAGGGAACTCCGGCCCACTGCACCAAAGACAGTCTCTTCCTGTCCAACGATTTCCTTGACAGTGTAGCCCTTGCCGACCAGGAAGGACCTGATGTGCTCTTGCTGCACCTCTGTAATGTTTTTCTTCAGTACGATTATCATGCGAACACGCTAGAAGGTATCCTCCAAAAGGTCAAGTGACCTTGTCTTTTTCCCTCTCTCATGCTATCAAACAAGCATGAACGAACACTACTGGGACGTACTTTTCGATTCATTTAGGGCGGCTATAAAGGACGCGGGCAGGACCCTGCCCTCCCTCTCCATCATCGCTGGTCTGAAAGATGATCCCTACCGTGTCCTGATCGCCACCATCCTATCGCTGAGGACGCGCGACGAGGTGACCCTCGCTTCAAGTGAGCGTCTCTTTGCTCTCGCAGATACTCCCTCTTCCATACTCGCCTTATCGTTAGAAGAGATTGAGACGGCCATATACCCCGCCGGATTCTACAAGACCAAGGCAAAGACGATACACGCCATCAGCGCGATACTGCTGAGCGAGTATGGTGGTCGTGTCCCTTCAACCAGTGAAGAGCTGATGAAACTGCCGGGTGTTGGGATAAAGACAGCCAACCTCACCCTCAACCTGGGATTCGGCATAGAGGCGATCTGTGTGGACTGCCATGTACATAAGATTGCAAATAGGATGGGATGGGTCAGCACAAAAACACCTGAACAGACCGAAATTGCACTGCAAAACGTCATGCCCAGGCGGTTTTGGATACCTCTGAATGAACTATTGGTGATCTACGGACAATTGATCTGCACCTCGATCAGCCCATGGTGCTCAAAGTGTCCGCAGCAGGATGTTTGCCCGAAGATAGGGGTAACAAGCTCACGATAGGATTTTCTTGGAGACATCAAAGGTAGCGATCAGGACGATCAGGTGGAACATCAGGCTCTCTATCCAGGAGATCCAATCCGTAGCATTGAAATTACGGAAGCCCGGTGCGATGTCGGCAAAGAAGATCACCGCAATCCAGATGATCAGGACCGCGATCGTGCCCGCTTTGACAAATACGCCAGAGAGCTTGTTGGTAAACAGGGGGATGAGCAGGACAAGGCCGCCGAGCATCACGATGACTGCCACCAGATAGATGAGCACATCACTGCTGAATGCCCTGTACAGAGCCCCTATCCCAGAGCTCCCTCCACGGGAGATAAGGCCTTGAAGGCCGATGCTGATGTACAGCAGCGAGATGACAAGCCTCAAAACAAACGCACTGCTCTTCTTGGTAATCGTAATTTTTTCAGCCATCACAAACTCCTTTCGAATCTCAATAGACATCCCTTACAACCTGGGATACGGCTTCAGCCTTTCCCAAGGTATAGAAGTGGACGCCGGGGGCCCCATGCTCGATCAGGTCCTTCGCCTGCTTCTTACACCAGTATACTCCAACTTCCTTCACTTCGGAGAGTTTCTTTGCCTTCTGCAGCAGTTCGACCAGCTCCGGAGGAAAGTCCACATGGAAGGTCTGGGGGATGGTGGCAAGGTCGCGCTTGCTGCCGATCGGCTTGATGCCGGGAATGATCGGGACGGTGATGCCGTTTTGGCGGCACTCCTGGACAAAGCGGTAGTAGACGCTGTTGTCAAAGAACATCTGTGTCACAATGTATTCAGCACCGCAGGCGACCTTGTGCTTGAGGTGCTCCATATCGGAGATGCGGTTCGCCGCCTCGGCATGCTTTTCCGGATACCCTGCAACACCGATGCAGAAGTTTGTCCTATCCCCATCAACGATGGATTCATCAAGATAGATCCCTTTGTTCAGGTTTGCTATCTGGCCCACCATGTCGCTGGAGTACTCATGCCCCCCCTTGATGGGAACAAACCGCTTCTGTCCCTGGGGAGGGTCTCCCCTTAGGGCAAGGACATTGTTGATGCCCAGGAAGTTGAGTTCCAGCAGGGCGTCCTCGATCTCCCCGATCTGCATCCCCCCACAGATGAGGTGGGCGACCACCGGTATGTTGAAGGTGTGCTGGATAAGGCCCGAAAGGGCGATGGTCCCAGGTCTCTTGCGTACGGTGCGCCGCTCAAGCAGCCCGTCAGGCCGCTCGATGTAGACAACCTCCGCCTGGTGGTTGGTCACGTTGATGTAGGCAGGCTCGAAAAGGCTGAGCGACCGGACGGTTTCCAAAAGAGCCTGTGCATTGCCTCCCTTCAGGGGAGGAACCAGTTCAAAGGTAAACAGCGGCTTGGTAGCCTCGTTGAGGATATCTATTACTTTCATGGCCCTAGTATTCCATACCGGAGAGCAGTGTGACAAGCTCACTCTCCTCCATACCCTTTTTTCGGGCGTAAAGGGAGAGCTGCTCTGGGGAAACCTTGCCTATGGCGAAGTACCGCAGGTCCTCGCCTCCGATGAGCATGGAGCAGACACTTGACGAGGGGTCCATGGCAAAGCTCTCGGTCAGGCGCACCCCGATCCGCTCTTCAGCCCCAAGCAGGTCAAAGAGGGTGCGCTTCTCGCTATGGTCGCTCCACGTGGAGTACCCGGGAGCCGGCCTGATGAAGGACGGGCAGGAGCAACCCCACTTCTCCCTGAGAAAAGCCTCCGTCTCATCGGCGAGTACCTCGGCAAGCCTGTCGGCGAGCATCTGCAGGGCGAGGTGGTTGAAAGCCCGGTCCGCCTGCTCCATATGCTTGGCAAGCTTCAAGGCCGAAGTGGCAACCAGCAGCCCTACCGTATCATCCTTGGCGATGGCGTCAGCGAGAGAGAAGCCACTTTCCTCATTGCGCAGGAAGTAGAAGGAAGAGGGGCCGACCTCTACCTCAAGGCGGTCACTATGGGCAGGGAACAGACCACAGACAACCTTGCATCCTGAGCTGAAGAGCTCTTGTATCTCTTCTTTCTCCAACAGGGCTTGTGCCTCTTGCACCAGCCTCTTGCCCTCCTCGCTTGCAAAGGGAACCTTCCACGAGGCGCAGTACATCTTCCAGTTGATTTGTCGGGCCAAAGCAGGGAGGGAGAAATCCTCCAGGACAAAGATCCCGTACTCCTTTGCCTTGGTGCCTGTATGCTTTTGTTCCTGCTTTGCCAGAAGAGAGGAGAGGGAAAAGCTCACTGAGGAGAGCTTTCCCCCTTGCTCCTTTTTTTCTTGCTCAGTATGCATCAGCCTGAGGGTCTTCTCAGCATGGCCTCTGAAGAATCCCTGCCGGTCATCACCGAGCGCCAGCTGGGCGGTCAGGGCCATTGCTGAAGCGTCCTTGGTCTGGATGACCGACCCCCCATAGAGGGGCGAAAGCTTTACAGCGGTGTGCAACTCGCTGGTTGTTGCCCCGCCTACAAAGATGGGGATGGTGCATCCGCTCTCTTCGAACAGGGTGATCACCGAGGCCATCTCCCGAAGCGAGGGTGTGATGAGCCCGCTCAGCCCGACAAGGTCGGCATGGTTCTCAACCGCTGAGGCAAGAATTTTTTCTTTGGGCACCATCACCCCAAGGTCAATGACGTCGAAGTTATTGCAGGTAAGGATCAGGCTGACGATGTTCTTGCCAATGTCATGCACATCCCCCTTGACCGTAGCAATGACCGCTACCTTCTTCTTATGACTGCCTACAACAGCATTGGAGCTGGCAATATAGGCTGTGATACGAGGCTGGAGGATATCAACCGCCATTTTCATGGTTCGTGCACTACGCACCACCTGCGGCAGGAACAGCCTCCCTTTTCCAAAGAGGTCGCCAACCTCCTTCATACCGTCCATCAGGGGGCCTTCGACCAGGGTGAGGGGGTTATCTTCAGATAGGAGGGCAAGGTCCTCTTCGAGGAAGCTGTTGTCCCCCTTGATCACAGCCTGTGCAAGCCGCCTTCGGGGAGGGAGGGTCTTCCACTCATCAGAAGTATGCTGAGGGGGTTTTTCTCTCTCAGTTTCTGCTTGACCATCTTTGCCTGAGGGTTTTTCCGCCTCTGGTTCCAGTGCAAGGTCGATGAGCTCCCTTCGTACGGAAGGCAGGTCATCACCCTGGGCAAGCAGGGCACGCGTGATGATATCCCTTGTCCTTGGTCCGATCGATCGCACATCCCTGCTCACCGCCGGATTCACAATGCCCATATCGAGTTCGGAGAGGTCGAGGAAGATGGCATGCATGCTGTCGCGCAGGGCGTTGTTTCCCCTGAAGGCAAAGGAGAGGTTGCTCACCCCCCCTATGGTGGAGCAGTGGGGGAGGTTCTTTTTGATCCAGGAGACTGCCTCGAGGAAGTCACGACCATAGTGGTCATGCTCATCAAGGCCTGTGGCTATGGTCAGGACATTTGCATCAAAGATGATATCCTCGGCCCTGATGCCTGCAAGCAGCAGCATGGTGTAGCTTCGCTTTGCTATGGCAATCTTCCGCTCGTACGAATCAGCCTGGCCCTCCTCATCGAAGAGCATCACCACCATGGCACAGCCATAGGAGGCGATGAGCTTTGCCCGTTGGATGAAGAGCTCCTCACCCTCCTTCAGGCTGATGGAGTTGATGATGCCCCGGCCTTGGATTTCCTGCAGGGAGCGTTCGATGACACTCCAATCGGAGGAGTCCACCATGGGGGGGACCCGGCTCACCGAGGGGTCGCTTCCCATATGCCTGAGAAAGGTGACCATGCTCTGCTGTGCATCAAGCATGGAGGCATCCATGCAGAGGTCTATGACGGATGCTCCCTCTTCGATCTGGGTGCGGGCTACGGTGAGGGCCTCTTCCCACCTCTCCTCCTTGATGAGGCGGGCAAACTTCCTGGACCCTGCGACATTGGTCCTCTCCCCGATGACAAGAAGCCTGTCATTAGGGACAGGGCACGCTTCCAAGCCGGCAAGCAGGAGAGTATGCCCCCGCCCACCTTTCATGTGGACAGGCTTGCCCTGTACTGCCTCGGCCAATGCCCTGATGTGGGAGGGCGTTGTTCCACAGCACCCCCCTACAATATTGAGGCACCCTTCTCTTATGGCTGGTTCCAGCTCCCTTG
This sequence comes from Sphaerochaeta sp., assembly GCA_034007055.1. Taxonomy (GTDB): domain Bacteria; phylum Spirochaetota; class Spirochaetia; order Sphaerochaetales; family Sphaerochaetaceae; genus Sphaerochaeta. Next base: position 28,021 of record JAVERP010000033.1, on the reverse strand, counting down.
CCATCTGCTCAGGACTCAGGGTGTAGATGCCCTCCTTGTCAGGAAAGCCCGCATTGGGGTGGGCGCTGATATAGAAGGGAGCCAACTCGGAAAGTTTCTTGATGAGGGGCAACATCTCTTCTGGCCCTGTTGAGCAGTTCAGCCCGAGGGAAAAGAGGGGGAAGGGGCTCAGTGATATGACAAAGGCCTCAAGGGTCTGTCCGCTGAGGGTGCGTCCGCTCTGGTCACTGAATGTGGCGCTCACCATCAGAGGGACCTTGCGCTCCTTGGTCTGCATCGCATCCAGACAGGCCATGATCGCGCTCTTGGCCACAAGGGTATCGAAGGCCGTCTCAATGAGCAGCAGGTCGACGCTTCCGTCCAGAAGGGCCTCGGCCTGCTGGGTGTACATCGCCTTGAACGAGGCGAAATCACTTTGGCGGTAGGCGGGATCATCGACATTGGAGGAGAATGAGAGGCTGCGGTTGGTGGGGCCAAGGACCCCGGCGACAAAGGCATACCCGGCATGGGAGCTCTCAAAGTCGGCAGCCGCCTCACGCGCTATCTCACACGCCGCCTGGTTGATGGCAAGCACATCGCCGGAAAGGCCGTACTCCTCCAGGTTGAAGGCATTAGCACAGAAGGTGTTGGTCTCGATGATGTCCGCCCCTGCCTCAAGGTATGCTGTGTGGATGCCGAATATAACATCCCCGCGGGTGAGGTTGAGAACCTCGTTGCACGCGGTGACACGCCTGTCGTCCAGGATGAAGTCATCGCCATCCAACCCTTCGGCCTGGATCATGGTGCCCATTGCCCCATCGAGGATGGCTATGCGTTCACTGAGAATCTTCTGCAGATATTCTTGTCTGTTCATGGTTGGCTTCGAACCTCCAGCTCTCCACAGAGTGCCATCTTTGTATCGAGGAGGACAAGGGCGGAGATGATCTCATCCTTGCCATTCATCAGGTTGGCGACCCTCTCCACGTCCGCCTCTACTCGTACCATATTGCAAAAGGCTGTTGCGTAGGCATCGGCAAGGGCGGCATCGGTGCAGGCGACCATCACGGCATCGGCCTTGCCGAAGCTGTGCGAGTGGCCCACCTTGGCAGAGGAGGTGCACACCCCTAGGGGGCAGTGCCCAGGCTCCACTACAAGGGAAACCTTGCCTGAAAGGCTATTCTCCCCAGCAAAAATGGTTACAGGGAGGGATTTTAGGACATCAATGTAGAGATCCCCCCCATTCTCCACAACTATCTCCTCCAAGGCGAATCTCCTCTTCAGAATCGAGCCCACCTCCTGGGCAATAGCGCCTGCCACACTTGCCATGGGTCCGGTTCCAGAAAGCCTTGATGCGTTGAGCATGCCTGCTATGAAAGGGGAATTTGAATCAACACCTATTTCATTGGCCTTTTCCTTTCCGATATTCATCTCCGTATCCTTTCTCTCTTTCAGTGGGACAAACGAGCTGAGGAAAGCGGGGTCAGGATAGGCGAGGATCTCATTGCGCAGCCTCCTGAGCAGCCTTGTCGCCTCAGCAGCCAGGGCTTTTGCATCACCACTTGTTGGGCTGTAGCCGATCCACAGGTCGCTCTCACCCACCGCTACACCTACGGAGGCGAACCTGGAGAGGCCCATGGCCTTGCGGTAGGTGCGCGCCTGGTACACCCCCTATGCCTCCCGCTCGTTTGAAAGGGAGAAGAGCTGCATGGGGCAGGCCTGGACACAGAGGCCGCACAGCACACAAAGGTCGGCATCATAGATGAGCTTCCAATCCTTGTCCATGAAGAGCGCCCTAGGGGAGCAGACAGCGGTGCAAGCGCCGCAGTTGATGCACAGCTCCTCTTGGAAGTTGAGCTCCTTGACCATCTCAGAGACAACGACACCGGTGCGGTTGAGCCACAGGACGCTCTGCCTGAGGGCTTCTTCTGAGCCTGAGAGCTCCACGATGAGCTTGCCCCCCCTTCCTGAGGCGACATCGGCGTTGAGGATGTTGATATCCACGTCGTAGGTCCTGACCAGCTTGCTTACCAGAGGCTGCTCCACCAGCGTCGGGGAGAATCTGAGTGCATAGCGCTTTTTCATCGTGAGCCTCCTTCCCTGGGGACCAGGGGTTTGACAAAGCTCTTCGCTGGCAGCGGGTGGACAGCCTCTGTAAGGGTGAATTCACCGCGCTCTATCCAGGTCTGCAAGACCTTTGCAATTTCACGGGCCTTGCTCAGGGAGGAGAGGGGAGCGCTTTTGGCCTCCTTGCCTCCGGGGAGCAGGACCTTGCCACTTTGCAGCTCTTCATAGGTGACACGGCTGACACTCGGGTGCCCCTCAAGGCCGTAGTCACTGATGATCGTCTCTATCTGGCTGTTGCGGATCGACAGGTGCTTTGCCATCCTGACATCCAGGACCGGGATGGGGATCCCTATGCCCACAAACAGGGAGACTCCGTACTTCTCATAGTAGGCTGACCTGATGAATTCGGTGGACATCGCCTTTGCGTCCCCGATGAGCGCAAGTGTCGCCCCGGTCCCCAGGGGGATGCCGTGTTCGTTTCGCTCACGGCTGGTGTTGTACTGGGTACCGTTCCACACCACGTACCCTTCGGTCCCTCCAAGGAAGATCCTGGTGCCAAGGCCGATTGTCCGCAGGTATGGGTCGTTCAAGAGGGGGCTGAGCTCCCCGCTGGTGGAGTAGGTGACGTTGCTGAACTTGGGAAGCAGCGTCCCCATATAGGTGTACTTGATCTTATTGGTGCTGTTGGTAGCCGCTGCATAGTTCTGATAGGCGTTGCGGGGGTTGAAGAGGTAGAACTCGTTGAGCCCGTCCTTGTTGACCCAGGTATCGATTTCCCGAGTAGGATAGCAGTCGGTTCCCTTGCCCCGGGCAAACAGGCGCACATCCTTGCCGGCGATGAGGTCCTCAATGACGTTCGCCCCCCCATAGGTGGGGTCGAACTTGGACTCGGCGGTCGCCCCGATGAGGGTGTCCACAGCCGCGAGGCCCTCGTAGGCGCTCACCCCGTTGAGGGTGATCTCCTCCATCCTTATGCCAGGCGACCAGTGTCCGAAATTGATCACCGCTGAGGATGAGCACATGGGGCCGAAGGTCGCGGTGGTGACGACATCGACTTTCTCTGCAAGTTCTTCAATGTCAGCCTTGGTGGCCATGAGGGAGAACTCCTCGGCTGTGACCACCACAACCTCTCCTCGCCTGATCTTCTCGTTGATCTGCGCAACTGTCTTTGCCATGGGAACTCCTACACCCTAACGGGGATGAGATGGTAGGAAGGGACCTCATAGGGATGGGAGCGCTTCAACGCCTCTATCACCGAGAGAGCATCTTCTTCCTTGACGACCAATTCTAGCCGCCACTCCACCACTTGTGCAAGTTCTTCCCTCTCCCCAAGAAAGGGATTACTTCCTGAGGATGGGCGAAACTGGCCCAAACCCTTGGTTTGCCAGCTACATTGGTCATATCCACCCATTGAACCGGCACCAGCGGCGAACAGGGCGCTCTTCACTGATTCCAGATGGCTTTCCGGTAGATAACAGACTAGTACATACATCTTTTCTCTCCTGTGTTTTCGTCCTATGATGGGCCTATGGTAAAACTCATCGTCTTTCTCGGCAACCCCGGCAAACTCTATGCAAAGAGCCGGCACAATGTCGGCTGGCTTTTTTGTGACCACCTCTACCCATCGATACAGTGGAGCCAGAAATTCCATGCACAGGTTGCAAGCACACCGCAGTACAGACTTCTCAGACCCCAGACCTTCATGAACGAGAGCGGCAAGGCTGTACGCGCCTGCACCGACTTCTTCGGCTTCACAAGCGAGGAGATCCTGGTGGTCCATGATGACCTTGAGCTCCCCTTCGGGACTGTCAGGATACAGAAGGGCGGGGGGCTAGGCGGGCACAACGGACTGAAGTCCCTCAGGAGCCACCTCGGCGATGATGCGTTCCTGCGCCTGCGCCTCGGCATAGGAAGACCCCAAAGGGGAAGCGTTGCCTCCTATGTGCTACTCCCATTCTCCAAAGAGGAGGCTCCCCTGCTGACAGTGCTGTTCAGCAGGGCTGAAAGCCTGCTTACAGGGGATCTATCAATGCTTCCAGTAACAAATACATTAGTCTAACAGCACCACTTTCCCAAGAAGGGGGTTACAACAGATGCATTGCATGGTATACTTGTGCTGTCCAAGATTTTGACAGCTACCACACTATGGGAGGCGTGAATTGATAACACGTGACCTTCGCATTTCAATCCGCACAAGGACTGAGATGGATTTTTTTTCCGCATTGTTTCCCTCTACCCTTGCATTGGGAACCCTCTATAAGCAGGCAAATGAACTTGCCCACCTCTACAACCTTAAAATAAAGGAACGTGGTGGAAGCGAGTATCTTTCAGCGGGCAAGCTTCATGCCACCGCTGTGCTGCATCTGCTCTACCAAACGGTGCTCACCCGATACCTCAGTGATACGGAACCGGACTTCTTTACCCGTCTGACCAGCCTCTTGAGCAAGAACCATGCAGGATCCGATGTGCTGGCCTTCTATATGAAGGAGTTCCCCTCCCCCCTGCTGCTGGAGCAACAGCTGCCCCTGGATTATTTCCACGACGAATCGCTCAGGGGGTACTTTGTCCATCAGGTGATGCTGGACAACCCTGCCCTGATCAAGGCGGCGAAACCCTTCATATCCCCCGAAGGCCTCTCCTTCCCCAAGGGATCGCAGGCCCTCACAGCCCTGATGGGTGGCTACACACAGGGCTCGGCCCTGGTTGCCAACAGCGACGAAGATATCTTCACCTTCCTCACCAGGCCATCGAAACTCTACCCGGACTCCCTGCTTGAGCAGATAAGCTACATCATGGAGTCGTGGGGGGACCTTTTGCCTCCAGAGCTGAAGGTGTTGCTGCTCCGTTCCATCGACTATGTCCAGGAGGAGGAGAAGCCCCACTTTGCAGGCGACGGCGGAGGCGGGGGGAGTGTGCCGACCTATGTTCCTGACTACAGCTCCTATGACGCCGAGTACGAGGCATTCTCAGCCGACCGCAACTGGATGCCCAACGTGGTCATGATAGCCAAATCGACGCTGGTCTGGCTTGACCAGCTCTCCAAGGAGTATGGCCACCCCATCACGACATTGGACCAGATCCCCAACCAGGAGCTGGACAACCTGCACGAACGGGGCTTCACCGCCCTCTGGCTGATCGGAATCTGGGAGCGCAGCATCGCCTCAAAAAGAATAAAGAACCTCTGTGGCAACCCAGAGGCAGAGGCCTCCGCATACTCGCTGAAGAACTATGAAATCGCCCAATCCATCGGAGGGTGGGCAGCCTTGGACAACTTGCGCCAAAGGTGTGCCGACCGTAGCCTGCGCCTGGCAAGTGACATGGTTCCCAACCATACCGGCATCGACGGGGACTGGGTCTTCAACCACAGCGAGTACTTCATACAGCAGAGCTACCCCCCCTTCCCCTCCTACACCTACAACGGTGAGGACCTCTCGGAGAACCCCGACATTGAGATCAAGCTTGAGGACCACTACTACGACCAAACCGATGCTGCGGTGACCTTCAAGAGACGGGACCTGAGAACCGGGGAGACCTCCTACATCTTCCACGGCAACGACGGGACCTCCATGCCTTGGAATGATACGGCCCAGCTTGATTTCCTCAACCCTGCGACCAGGGAGGCTGTCTTCCAGCAGATAAAGCATGTGGCGAAGAACTTCCCCATCATCAGGTTCGATGCTGCGATGACCCTTGCAAAGAAGCATATCCAGCGGTTGTGGTATCCAAAACCCGGCCATGGCGGTGATATTGCAGGACGAGCCCTAAGTGGCATGGACGATGCGACATTCCACAGCATCATACCCCAGGAGTTCTGGAGGGAGGTCGTTGACCGGCTCACCGTGGAGCTGCCCGACACACTCCTGCTTGCAGAGGCCTTCTGGATGATGGAGGGGTATTTCGTACGTACCTTGGGCATGCACCGCGTCTACAACAGCGCCTTCATGAACATGCTCAAGAACCAGGAAAACCAGAAGTACCGTGAGACCATCAAGGGGACCATCAGCTTTGACCCTGAGATTCTCAAGCGGTTTGTCAACTTCATGAACAACCCGGACGAAGATCCTGCGGGTATCCAGTTCGGTGATGGGGACATGTACTTTGGTGTCTGTACGCTTTTGGCCACGATGCCGGGCCTGCCGATGTTCGGCCATGGCCAGGTCGAAGGGTACAAGGAGAAGTACGGCATGGAGTACAGCAGGGCTTACTGGGACGAAAAAGCCAACCCGTGGATGATCGACGAGCACTACAGGAGGATCTTCCCCCTCCTGAAGAAGCGCTATCTTTTCAGCGGTGTGGACAACTTCAACCTGTTTGACCTTGTCGACGGCAACCATGTGCATGAATCCGCCTTCTGCTACATCAACGGCACAGAGCATGAGAAGGCTTTGGTGCTCTACAACAACCAGTATGAAAGCGTACAGGGCTGGATCAAGAACTCAGCGCCCAAGCTTGAGAAGCAGGGTAGTGACAAGCGCACAGAGACGCTCTCCCTTGCTGAGGCTTTGGGCCTCACCCTAGGGGGCAGAAGGTATGTGCTGTATGAGGCGTTCCCCAAGAAACTGACCCACATGGTCCCTTCGCTGAAGGTCTTTGATGAGGGCGGACATTTCCACCTGGACGGATTTGAAGCGCGTGTCATGCTGAACATCAGGGAGGTCGAGGATGTCGACGGCACCTACGAGATGCTCTACAACACCCTTGGTGAAAGGGGTGTGGAGAACATCGAGCAGGAGATCCTGGCCCTGAGACTGAAGCCTGTCTTCAAGGCAATGGAGAACCTGCATAGCCCTGCCTTCAAGAAACTGCTTCTGTCCATCCTGAAGGGGGAGGCATCGGCCAAGATCGAACGCAAGCTGATCCTCAGCCTTGCAGAGGCTTACACCCACCTCGGTGTGGTGGTGGAGCAGCTCCACCCTGTGGCGTACAAGGCTCTGCCCTCCAAGCCCAGGGAGATCAAGCCGGCCGAGATGCTCAAGGAAATCCAAAGGCTGACCGCAATCTTTGCCAAGGACACTGTTGAGCCCTACTTCAGCCAGGGAGGGGCTATCATGGACGAACTGGCCTCCATCATTGCCGCATCACTGTTCCTCAAGCCATTCATCCATGAGTGGTCTACCGTCACTGATGCAATGGTCGCCAGCGACAAGCTGCTGCTCTCACGCTTCTTCAGCAAGGATCTGGAAGAGGCGGGCTTCAGTGGTGAGGATGCCAGAAAAGCGTGTCATGGCGCTGCCTTGCTGGCCTCTTCAGCGAATGTGACCAAGAGCTTTGAAGCCGATACACCACAAGAGGTCCTCGCTACCCTGCTTACAGACCAGGCAGTGAGAACCTACGCCAATTGCAACGAGTACCAAGGGACAACCTGGTACAAAAAGGAGGCAATCCAAGAGATCATCTATCTTTCAGCGCTCTCGTTCCAAATGCTCGGCGGTATTCCTGATACCCTGGAGTATGTGAGGACCCTTACCGAAGCGGAGACGCTGGCGGGGTACAAACTGGACCTTCTCCTAGGAGATGGGCTTAAGCTTTGATTGACTTGACGCTACTGATAAGATACTCTTGGAAACTATGAAGACGTGGATAACCTATCTCGCAGCAACAGCCTTCGGGCTGGCTGCAACACTCCTATTTGGAGATTCTGGTCTCTACCAGCAGATCATGTACACCGCTACCGCCCTGTTTATACAACTGGGTGGATTTATCTTGATCCCCATAGTTTTTTTTGGGTTCTCTTCGGGGATTGCCTCCCTACGGAAAGACTCCTTAGGAAGAACCTTCAGCTGGACGACCATCCTGTGGAGCATCCTATCAACGCTCGTGCTGGTCATGGGCGCTGCCTTGGTGTTCCGCTTCTTTCCAGCCAACTTCCCGGCCAGCAGCAGTGCAGGCTCTCAAGCATCGATCATCGGTGCGGTCGGAGCCCAGTCGCTGTCCACACTCTTCAGTTCGATGCTTCCGGTAAATCCCTTTTATACGCTTGCATCCTCTGAAAGCTTCCTGCTTCCCATCATTGTCATTGCCCTGATCTTCGGCTTCTTCCTCAAGCCCAATGTCGAGGTCATCCGTCCAGCCTATGTGACGATGAACTCCTTGAGCGAGACGATGTTTCGCATGGCCAACGCATACAGCAGATTTGGACACTTCCTCATCTTCTTCACCTCTTCCTACTGGTTTTCACGTCTGCAGAACGAAGGGACGGTTTTTGTAGCGGGACGGTTCCTGCTGATGCTCATTGCATCGACGCTTCTGGTCCTTGTGGCCATCCTTCCGCTGCTGTTCGGCTTGCTCACCCGGTTCAAGGTAAACCCCTACGCGATACTCTACCGCATGCTGGCACCTGCCATTGCGGCTCTGTTCAGCGGAAGCATCTTCTTCAGCAGCCCGATCACCATCTCCCATACCAGGCATAACCTGGGCTGTCAGAAACGGGTAAGTGCAACGGCTGTCCCCCTCTACACCCTCGTAGGCAGGGGAGGCTCGGCTATGATAGCCACACTGAGCATCACAAGCCTGCTCTATGCAGCGCTTGGGAGCATGCCCTCGAACAAGGTCATCCTCCTGGTTGCCCTTGCCAGCGCCATGTTCTCCTATGCCAGCGCGCTCTACTTGGGATTCGAGGTGTTCTTCATCACCATCATAGCCCTGCAGTTCCTCAAGATAGACCTCTATGGTGCGGAGATGACCCTCATCGCCCTGATGCCCATCCTCAACGGCTTTGGCACCCTGGTGGACTCCTATGTCGCAGCCTTCGGTTCTGCGTACACCTGCCAGATCATGGGTGTGAAGCACGACAGCTCGTATAGGGACATGCTCTAACAGGTATGAGCAAGAACGTACGCTTCGTCTTCCTGGGCATCCAAGGCCTCATTACCCTACTGTTCAGCGCTGTCGTTGTGCACTCCTTCTTGCTTGCCCAAGCCCAAGGGACTTTGCTTGCAGCCCTTCCCCATCTGGCCCCCCCGCTGGTCCATCTCTGGGTCACCTTGGTCGGAGCGATGCTGCTCTGTCTCTTCTACCGGGCAAACATAGGGGCGGAGGCTCATTTCCTGCCCCTTCTTTTCCTTACCATAAGCCTGGGAAATGTCAAGATTCTCCCCCTGTACTACCAACTCTCCCACATCATGGTCCTCAGCCCCTATTGGATAGGCATCCTCTACCACTTCTCCTTCATTTTCTCCTCATTCCTTTTCCTGGCCTCAGGACTATTCCAACAGACCATGAACCCTCTTCGTCTGGGTCAGTACTCATTCATCGGAGGGACTTCTTCACTGTTATTGGCCATGCTGGTGCCCATGACAACAAACAACGCTTCCTTTCTCAAGGAAGCGCGCATATCAAACAACCTCTTTCTGGGGGTCGCCATCCTGGTAAGCGCCTTGGCGCTGCTGACCTTCATCATTGCAATCTATGAAGAGAGGGGTGGCAGGCAGACCATTGGCCGGGGCCTCTCCTTTGCCCTGATGATAGTAGGCAACACCATGGTCGCCGTCAGCCAGGACATCCTGTACAACAGCATCGGGCTGTTCCTGTATGTGGCAGGGACGACACTGCTGATCCTCATCACCAGGACCTACCATATCTGGTCCTAACGGAACAACGCCCTGATCCTCTGCTCAGATACCAAAGCATCCATCTCCTCATCTGTTGGGACGTCCAGGCTCTCGCTGGCCCTCTCCAACAAGGTGGGAAGCAGTGTTATGTCCCCTGTGCTGTTGAGGAAGACCTCGGGGTTCTTCAGGACCCACCCGATGGAGAGCCCAATTGCCCTAGGATCGGTGAGGGGGTCATACCAGGTGGCAAAGGGGTGTACACCACCTCCTACCTCACCTCTTGCAAGGGCCTTGATGGTCTGGACCGCCACACTTCGCTGCTTGCACAGATCCATGAGAAGATTCACGTCCGAGCTGTACTGGAGGTTCTGCATCATCGTGTAGTTGTAGGGAAATAGCACCGAGTCAAAATCATACTTCATCAGGCTGCGGTAGTGGGTCCTAGGGGCTCCCAGGCCGTGGCCGGTAACCCCTATGTACTTGATCAGGCCCTGCTCCTTGGCCTCAATGGCAGCCTCAAGGACCCCGCCCTCACCCATGGCAACCTCCCACTCCTGCTCATCGACAAGCAGATGGAACTGCCACAGGTCGATATGGTCGGTCTGCATCCTCTCAAGCGACTGGAGCAGCTCCTCCCTGGCCTCTTGGGCTGTTCTCTTGTCGGTCTTGGTAGCAAGGAAGAAGGAGGCTCTGTCGCGCTTCATCCAAGGTCCTATCCTCAGTTCTGCATTTCCGTAGCTGTGTGCCGTATCAAGGTGGTTGACCTCATACTTCTTCAGCAGGTCGTAGGTATCGTCAGCCTCCTTTTGCGTGACGCCTCCCAAGGCGGCAGCTCCAAAAAGTACCCGACTGCTCATATGTCCTGTTCGTCCGAATTGCTTCTTTTCAATCATGGCTAATACCTCCCCATCAGTATAGCATAGGAAAAAGCCAGGCCAAAGCGAGTAATGCACCCTACTTCAAGCCTAGGCTCCTCCCCATCAGAGGGTGTTGAGGTATCCTTGCCCGGCAAGCAGTTTCCTAAAGAGCGCCTGGTCCTTTTCCTGTATGACGATCCTGTTTCCCTCAGCCCGTATGATGATCTTCCTAAAGGCAGGATCGAGGGCAAACATCTTCCTGATCGCAGAATCATCGGGGAACGTATACAGCAGGACCGGTTGCCCATAGGCAAACAGGGTGGCCCTTTTTTCGATCATGGAAAAGAATGAGAGCCAGCGCTCGGAGGGGTTTGGCTCTATGAGGCTCTTGAACCTCTCTATTCTGGTCTGTATGTCTGAGGGTTCGGTACACCCCCGTATAAATGATGCTTCGCTTATCTTGTACCTCTCGCTGCCCATGGCATCCCCTATCTGTTCAAGGAAAATCCTTCGCTCCAGTGACAGCCCCTTGAAGGTAACCAACAGCAGGTTCGAATCGGCGATGGTCTCGAACTCCTCCTTCCTTGCCTGCGGACGCTCATCGGTAAAGTCCAGGCACCATGCCCCGAAGGGGGTGAGCTTCATGCTGCAGATCCCCTCGTAGGGGGTGAGGGGATGCATCTTCCCATTTTTACTCAGAACCAGAGGGGCTGGTTTCTCACCGATCTCCACCAACCCAAGGACAGCGAACAGATAGCAATACGCCTTGAAGAGGGGTTTTTCAAACAACATCCTCTTCAGGATGCCTTGTGCACGGAAACCCTTGTCATAGGGGCTTGGAGTATAGGTGGCAACCTCCGTCTTGATGGCATCCCCCCGCAAGAACAGAACCCGGTCCAGTATGTCACTATTCCATAATTTGAACTCATTGCCATGCATGACAAAGGATTGAAACAGGTTTTCTATGGAAAACCACTCCCCTCCACCATACATCTGAAGAAGCAGGTCCTTCAGGCCCTTTCGCACCTGGTACTTGAATTCAACAGAGTAGGCATATGCTGACTTGGAAAATTGACCCATAAGAGTGTAATACTCCAGTTCAACACCATTCATATCCTTGGAAGTCAGCTTGGGGTCGAAGAAAAACCGCTGGACCAGTTCTTTTATATAAGACTCCCCATCCGCAGGGCGTGTGAGGTTTTTTTCATTCAGATGCACCAAAGCCTGCACAAACAGTTCAATGGGGTCGAGTCCATAGGAGGAGGCAACACCAAAGGGCTCCAGAGCGCATGAAGCGCGCAAGCTCTTGATATCCCTTTTGAGCAAGCCCTTTCGGATTACATCGTCTTCAAACTTGGATTTCATCATCTCGGCAGCAGCCCCCACCAAGAGGGGCATCACAGAGGAGATCTCCAGATTGACAGACCATGGGGTGCCTTCGATTCCAGGCAGCGGTTGGAGTGTATAGAGAGCAGGTTTCGGAAGCCAAGAGGGAAAATATGCTGCAAAGGCAGGGTAGATTTGCAGTTCATATTCACTGAGGGCCACAAAGAGTCCCACCCGGATCTCCGGATTGGCCTGCATGGAGCAGTGGTAGGTGTACCACATCGACTGCTTGATGATCAGGGGTTCTTCACCAGAGTTCTCCAACGAGCGGATATCCACAACCTGTTCAAATGTGGCCCTGTGTATGAGCTCCTGCAGATACGGTGGGAGGGAAGCGAAAAAGAGGTCGAACCCTTGCTGGTCGTCAAAGTCAAGCAGCCTCGCCAACTGCTTGCATAATTCATATTTCTGCTTGCCAACAGGGTCTTTTCCTGCAAGAGAGCGGTAGGCTCCGGTCAATTGCTCGATGGTCAGGTCATTGAGGTCATCCAACAGCTCTTCCCCCTTTGGGGAGAAGGGCTTCTCAGCCTTTTTCGGGGGGGCCGGGGCCTTTGTCGATTCTATTTTTTTGTTACTTTTTGCCATGGTTACCCCAACAACATTTCAATGTCCTGTTCAGACAGGGACTTTACTGCATTCGAATCGGAGGTGAGCAAGGAAGCGACGAGGTTCGCTTTGCGCTGCTGCAGCTCCAATATCTTCTCCTCTATCGTATCCTTGGCTATGAGCCGATAGCAGAATACGGGGTTTTCCTGTCCGATCCTGTGGGTCCTGTCAATGGCCTGGTTCTCTGCAGCGCGGTTCCACCAGGGATCGACGATGAAGACGTAGTCTGCAGCAGTCAGGTTAAGACCGACCCCTCCGGTTTTCAGCGTCATGACGAAGGCCCCTATGGAGGGATCGTTTTGGAATCGCTGCACCAGGCTCTGCCTGTCCCCTGTCGCCCCTGTCATGGTGAGGTGACCGATGCCCATCTCGTCCAGGTCCTCTCCAATGAGCTCGACCGTAGCAAGGAAGTTGGTGAAGATGAGGCACTTGTGGCCATCGGAAGTGATCGAGGAGACCACCTCCCTAAGATATTTCCGCTTTGCCGAGATCCCGTTGAACTCACCATCGGCCTCGGGAACTGAAGCCAGCCTCCTCAATTCCGTAAGGGCCTGCAAGATCATGAACGTATTCTTACCCACACCGCCAAGGCCGACAGCTGTCGTCACCTTTGCCTTGAGCTCTTCACGCCTTCGGTTGTAGATGGCCAGATGGCTCTCATCCAATTCGACATAGGAGACCTGTTCGGTCTTTGCAGGAAGGTCCTTAAGGACGTTCTTCTTGACCCTCCTGAGCATGAAGGGGTAGACACGGGCCTTCAAATCCTTGAGCACATCCTTGTCCTGCTTCTCCTGGATAGGGCGCATATAGTCACGCAGGAATTCGTTCTGAGTACCAAAAAAGGAGGGGTTGAGGAAGCGGAAGAGGCTGTACAGGTCCCCCAGATTGTTCTCCACCGGGGTTCCGCTGAGGGCCAGTCGGTGACGGGCCTTCAAGGCGAGGACCGCATTGGTAGTCTGGGTCTCCAGGTTCTTGATGTTCTGCGACTCATCAAGGATCACGTAGCTGAAGGACTTTTTGGAGAGGGCCTTGATATCATTGCGAATTGTGGCATAGCTGCTGATCACTATGGTGGCTGAGCTCTCCTCGATCATGGAGAGGTCCCGCGTCACCCCATAATAGAGGACACAGTTCAATTCGGGGGCAAACCGCTGCAGTTCGCTTTTCCAGTTGTAGATCAGGGAGCGGGGAACAAGGATGAGCGTCGGTTCCTTGCATCCGTTCTCATAGGTGCGCCGCAGCAGGGAGATGACCTCCACGGTCTTTCCCAACCCCATCTCATCGGCAAGGCAGCCCCCCATCCGATGGTCACGAAGGTACTCCATCCATTGCACCCCATACACCTGGTATGGGCGCAGCTCCCCATCCTCTATCACATAGGAACCGCGCTTCTTGCCTATGTCGTTGAACCCTTTGTAGAAGGTCTCCGCCCTGAGGCCTCCATTTCCTTCCAGTGAAAGGGTTGCATCACGCTGGAGGGTGGGGATATCGAAGAATGAGACCCTCACCGTCTCATCCTGCTTTGAGTTCTGATGGACCAATCGTTCAAACCTGTTGAGGCTGCGCATGTCAGGATACGCCTTTGAGCCATCATTGAGGACGATATATCCATTTTGCCGATACTCTGAGAGGAAGCGGGTAAAGGAGAAGGTCTGCCCCTCCACATCGATATCAGCCTTCCCTTCAAAGTAATCGATGCCATCCCCTAAGGAGAGCCTCATCTTGGGTTTGACGAACTTGACCTTGTACTTGCCGAGCACCGACGACTGGAAGAGGACAAACCGCGAAAGCAGCTCCTGCATATGGAGGGAGAGGAACCGCTGGGCAAAGTCGGGCTCAAGGATAAAATGGCGCTCTTCTTCAAACACTGCACTCTTGGCCTCTTTTCCCATGAGGGAGAGCAAATCCCTGAACTCACTGTCCGGGGCCCTCGGATAGACAACCTCCCCAACCGACAAGCTCTTCTCATCCTGGTCTATTTCCACGACCTTGGTGATGTCGTGGTCCTCAAAGAACCCGGGGGGGTATGATTCAAGGTGGATGAGCGGAAGGATGTGCAGAAACCCATAGGCATCGATCTCTTTGAAGAGAAGGCTGGAGGTGGCTGTCCTCGGACCAACGGTATGGACGCTATACCCCTCAAAATTGAGGGATATGGTTGGGAATTTGGAGAGGGCAAGGGCGAGATAGGTGTGCAGGTCCGCCATGGGTACAGTAGTGGTGAGCAAAAACCACTCATTCCAGTAGGAGCCAAGGTCAGAGACATGGAAGACGTTCTTCCCTACAACCACAAGCTCAGAGGAGATGGGATAGGGTTTGGCTCTGCCTTGGGTCTGCTTGTCGGCAAGAATCTGGTCAAAGGAGAGGATGACCGGAGCCACCGATACCTGGGTCTCTCCTATTTTTTCTATGGAGAGCATGGCCTTTGATTCTTGGTTCTGAGGATGTAGGAGGGTGCCGGACTCGTCAAGGAGCAGGCGCGAACGCAGCGCAAGCTCCATGAGCCTGCCCGAAGGGTCATGGACGGTCCATCCATCCTTGCCCTGGTCGCCCATATCCCAGCGAAGATACTTCTGCTCCTTTTGGACCAGCAGGTTGAACTCCCTCAGGGCATCGCGCACAGCCGAGGTGTATTGGCGATAGTCGGGCTGACAAGGTTTCCCTTTGGCATCACAGAGGGTGAGGCCCCAACCATCTGGTTCCCTGTAGAGCTTGAAGTTGAATTGCATAAGGGCATCCACACTGGTCTTGCCTAGGGAAGAAGTTGGCGTACGTTTTTTTCTGGGGGGTTTTTCTGTATCTGTCGGAGTTGCTTTCATATCGTAGGAGTATTGCACATTGCTTTGGCTCAGGCAAGATTCTGCAGACTGGCAATGGGGATTTTTTACACCAGTACAATACTTTACCTATTTCTGCATAGCATCTCTGCCTTTCAAGACATTGCCACTGAATTTCAATGGATTCAGGACATCTTAAGAGTGGTTGCTATTATTGTGTTATATCTTGACGGTCAAAGGTCACCATGTTATTATATACAAAAGCGAATTGTTCGTTAATGAACAATTATTATCATATAAAGAGAGATGGAAGCATGGAAAAGCAAGACCCCAATGAATTGATTGAAACTTATTTCAAGGTACAGAGATTTCACTTCCTTGCAGAGCAATGTCTTAACCTTGTTAAAAAATCGATTGCTGAACTTTTGCGTCCCCACAAAATCAATCATTCACAATACCTGATACTATTGATGCTCAGTTATGCCGAGTATGCCGGTTCAGACGTCATCGCTACTGAGTTATCCTTCGTCCTTGGCCTTGAACGTCACTCTATCAGCGCACTCCTTGATAAGCTTGATTCGCGTGGATTCATCAAACGCGAGAGAAGTGATGAGGATCGTAGGGTTGTCCACCTCGCCATGACAGAGAAAGGGAAAGAGCTAACCAAATCGATACAAGCTAAAACAGTTGGGAAAATCGCGGTAATTCCCGAAAGCATCTCGGGCGACTTCAACCAAGTTTATGACTTTCTTTTTCTCCTCAGGGAAACCATTGCCACAAAAAATGATATAAATGTCATTCCGTACAAAGAGGCCTATGAAAAGCTGATACTCCGAGGACAGAACATATTCCAGGAGAGCAACACCTTCGATATCGAACGCTAGTTACACTCCCCAAGCTTGCAACAAGCGGATCATATTGGAGTTGCAATAGTGCTCCATTGCGTTCTCCTTAAAATTCCTCTTTTTCAAGGCGTTTTGTACCTTTTTAGTATCCTGAACACCCCCATAGTCATCAAGATATCCGGGAGCTCCATTAACATCAGTGCAATACCCCACATGATCCCATCCAAGAAAATCGATGGTCAGTAAGAGCATATCCACTAATTCATCCAGATTTGCAACACCCTGCTTGCCAAACAGACAAGGCCACACACCAAGGAGACCTCCATTATCTCTGAAGCTGTGAGCAGCTGTCTCACCCATAAACCGTGTACTATCGAAACTCATCCGTAAACCCCCGTGAGAACAAAGCAGTGGCTTCTTGGCAACCTTGCACGCATCCACGATCATCTGGTCTGAGCCATGTGCTACATCTATGACCATCCCAATGTCTTGGGCATGTGCAATTAATGCAACGCCAGCTTTGGTAAGGCCATCATCTGACTTTGGACCAGTTCCATCCAGATGAAATCCGATCGTCCCAAATTGATTGTCACTATAATGCACTGGTGCCAAAACCCTGACTCCCATAGCATACAAGCGGTCAACCATAGCCATATCTTCGATAAAATCTCCACCTTCAACACCAAGGAAGATAGCTGTTTTTCCTGAAGCCCATACCAGGTCCAGCTCATCGCTTGTTGTAATCGCTCTCAGACTTTTCGCATCACATCTACGCAAGACCTGCTGTAATTGATGCTCTACCAACAGAAAGGAATTGTCTCCAAGCCCAAAGGACTTAGGATCACCGACGGCACAAACTATCGAGGCATTGACTCCATGTTCATTGAAATCCTGAAGAGGAACATCTTGGGGGATAGTGTTGGCCCCAGAAGGGCCTAACAGCCCTTCCTGGTGTCCATGAAGATCAAACACTTTCACTGTTCAGCTCCTTTATTGATCCTTATTGCAGATATGACCGGTTCGTTCATATCCACCTTGGGCCCATCCTTTTTGCTCAGAATGAACAGCCCGAAAAAAATCATCATCATACCAGCTACCATTGGAAAACTGATTAGCTCACCCATAAAAACAATACCAAGAGTCGATGCTGCTAGGGGAGTCACATACTCGGCTTGGGCTGCCCGTGAAGGCCCGTGTTCAGCAATAATCTTCGCCTGCAGCATGATGGTTGCAACGGTACCCGCAATCGAAGCATACCCCAAGCCCAACCAGCCCGAAAGGGTCACTCCTGAAACATCCATACTGTTTGTAGCGAGAGCGATAACGCTGAGAAGGACTGCAGCAGATACCGACCGAATCAAGGAAATAACAAGGATGCTCTCCTTTTGTAGATACTTTTTCAGTAAAATAATCCCAGTAGCACTTCCGATAATTCCAACAGAGACTAACAGGTATCCTCTCATATCTGCTTCTGTCAACTTGAGGCCCGTCTCTCCCATTGCTATCAACAATACAGCTCCGCCCAAACCTATGAATGATCCTAGTGATTTCCTAATTGTTATCTTTTCATCCTTAAGAAAAAGTGCGGCAAGCAACAACGTAACAATTGGTGTCACTGTCAACAGCATCGATGTGATACCGCTCGATTGGTATTGTAGTGAGGAAATATAGGCACCAAAGGGCAATGCAGTCCCCACAATACCAACAAAGACAGCTGGAATCCATATCGAAAACCGTTGAAATACTAAGGCACGGGTTCGGAACAATGTAAGGGGAAGCAGGATTATGGAGGTAAGTATAAAACGAAAAGCTACGTACCCCAAAGGATCAAACTGGCCAATGCTAAATCGCGAAACGACCATGGTCGACCCCAGCAAGAATCCCAGGAGAATGACTAAACGTAATGAAGTGAAATCTGTACGTTTACCTTTCATAGCAGATCTTATGCTTGCCACAATAGTAGTTGGTATTGGATACGAGAACCGTCATTCCTTGGGGAATTTCTATTTCGAGGCATATGTCTGATTCTTGGATTGTAACTGAAACCTCCAGATTTCCCAGGGGTGTGGGTATAGCTCCGCGGGCATACGAAACTCTTGGTAATATCAATGGTTGTATGGAAACAGTGCGGAAACCAGATTCGAGGATTGAAACACCCAAGATATATGCAGAGCAATCGAAAGCCGGAGTAGCTGAAAACCCATGGCAAGTACTGCTGATAGAGGTCAATTCCCATGATTCCCAAAAGGTATCATACGTCTTTAGCATATCCTGCCAGCGTAGCAAGGATGTCTGTAGCAAATCCCCTCGCTTGGCATGTGCATAGGCAGCATGCAAGAAGTGAGCATAGAAGGGCTGTGCCATCACCACGTTGTCCAGAGGATTGAAAGCACGAGAAACAGTGTCCCATGACCACGTCTTAGTCATAACGACGGTGCTCGCATCGCTAATAGTTTCAAGGATAGGGTTCCATTTTTCTTTTGGTGCAAAATCGAAACAGACCATCAGGCTATTGGCATGCTGGCTTACAACGTTTGAACCTACGCCATCGAGATAGGCATTACGCTCATCACTCCATAAGAGTTGCTCCATTGCAGTTACTTTCTGTTTCCAATCAGGAAGTATCATTTCAGGGAAAAGCTTCGAAGCGCCTTTTAGGGCTGCTGCATATAATGCATTGAGTACAGTTGTACACCCTTGTCGTTCCAGTGCATCGGCCCACTCAAAGAAGACCCAACCCGGAACATCCTCAAGCAATCCAAAGGTGTTACAAAAGGGTTCAAACCAACGTAATAGGTTGTAGATATATGGCATCAAAGCATTCACGGTAACTCGATCCCCGGTATGAAGAAAATACTGTTCAACAGCAAGGATCCACAAAAGTGCAAAATCAGGGATATAGGAATAATCATGATCACTCAGATCACACGAGGAAGCCATGAGAACCATCCCATCAGAGCGTTGGGTCATGGCAGTATCGAGCAAATATTTCTTGGCGGCCTCATACTCACCCAGACAACGATATCCCACTAGGGAACTGACATACACATCCCCAGTCCAACATCTTTGTTCCCTGGTGGGGCAATCCACATACGAATCCATAAGACAGCGGGAGACTGTCCGAGCGCCAGCAGCATACATCTTGTTGAGGGCTTTATCTGAACACTCGAAGGCACCCCCTGTCTTGGTGGTTGTCCCATAGAGCTCTAAAGATACCTCTTCAATGGTTGGAGAGCTCTCTGCAGTCCACGTTAGCTCTATCGCCCGTAAGCCAGCTGGTTCAAACAGGGCATAATCGTGAACTCCTTGTTTGACGGTAAACCGATGCATTGGCGGAGATGCAATCCCTGGCACTACTGGAGGAATAAAGACATGCTTATCAGAATCTAGGCGTTCACCATACTGGATGGCAATCTCACACTTCTCAATTGCAGAAACTTTGAATCGTATATAGCCAACAACCAAACTCTCAAAGATTGCAGTCAGACCATGTTTTCGATTTATTGTCTCGCTGGGATAGACACTAGAGTTGATATTACGAATGGTACTTGCTAACCTCATTGCAGGGAAAGGCCTTACTGTTGTATGTTTTTCCAGCGGCACCTTCAATTCAAATGCCTCTGACCATGCTGAATCATCAAAATCCTTGATTTTCCATCCTTCAGGTTCCAGAGAGGCATTGTAGTATTCACAAAATCCCGTACCTCCGAAAGGAGTCTTCTGCTCCCAGGCTTCTGAAATGAGGTATTTCCACTCTTTACCGGTATCCATACGACATGGACCGATCCCTCCCTGTAAGAAGAAACCTCCACACCCAAAGACACTGATATGTTCCTCGTGTGGCAATTTATACCAAGAGGTGCTTTTTCCGTAACTATGAACTAACGCTGCCAATACATGAATACCCGGCTTTACCAGCATCCCTGCAAGAGGGGAAGAGTCGGCATAATGAGCCAGCGGATGTGACCGCTCAGGTCCCCTGCCAACAAGAAAACCGTCCAAAAATAATTGATAACGACCATCAGCAGACACAATAAAAGGGGTAGAAACAACCGTTTCTTCAAAAAGTTCAAAAGTTGTGCGAAAATACAGATATCGATTGCTCTCAAGTGCTACATCTTGCATGGGTCTTCCGATGAACCTTACATTGCTGGGCAATGATTTTTCACGCCAAATCCACTCAGCTCTCTGAGTACTATTAGTGTCAATCATGAGTAACTACCTTTTTGAGAAATTATACCGGGATACCAACAGGTCAGGATGGAGACGAGAGTTGGAATACCAAGCCCGTCTCCACCATTGAACATACTGAAACTAGATTAATTTTCCGGCAAAGTTACGTCAATCCAATCACTGATGGGTTCCCACCAACCATTTTTTACTTCTAGGATGATACCACCTGCGACACCTTCCCTTCTGGTCGGAGAGAATGTTGCATAGCTTCCTTTTCCGGTTGGATACCCCTTGAAACTTTCTAGTGTCTGAATCAGTTTCTCTCTCGTCAGATCAGGACCTGCCTTTTTTAAGGCATCAGTCAACAATCTGACACTTAAACCATGTTCTACAGATCCACCGATATTGCTGCCAACCTTGGCATAGTCAGGATAGTATTTTATGAGAGCATCTGCCATTGATTGCATCTCAGGAGTTCCATAATTCCCCCTGTCGGGACTATATTCTACTTCACCCCAATAACAGCCAATTATCCCCTCAGGCTGATCATCAGCAATCAGTGAGAGCATCACCGAATTACTAATGGGCATATTTACCATTATTTGAGAGTCCATGCCGGTTCGCCTAATTTCTTTTATGATGACGGCTGCAGGCTGCATGGTCATCCCTATTATCACGACAAGATCGGGGTTAGCTTGTCGAATCTTTGCTATCTGGACGGCGGCACTAGGAGAAGTTTCAACAATGGCTTCAGAAGCAACCACATTCAAATTACGATTTTTTGCTTCAAGTAAAAATCTGTCCAGTCCAGTTTTTCCACTTGCACTGTCTCCATAAATTACACTTATTCTCTTGAATTTTCCTTCACTTTCCAGCCATGCAGCCATTGTCCTTACCTGAGTAGCTGTCGTGGGAAAGAGACTAAATAGATATTCTCGAGCTGGAAACATCATGTCTTCTGGTGGAGCCATGGGAAAGAGCCAGGGAATCTTATTCTGTTCGATCAAAGGATATGCCGGTCGTGTATATCCCCCAAATCCGAAGAGAAGGGCAAATACCTTGTCCTCAGTAATCAGGCGCCTATAATTCGCCACTGCCTGAGATACATCCATACCACTGTCATAGGCGATAACCTCGAGCTTTCTCCCATGAATTCCCCCATCATCATTGACACGGTTGAATTCTGCTTTGATGGATTCCAACGTCTGATTTCCAATAAAGCCAACAGGTCCAGACATTGGCATAGTATACCCAAACACAATCTTAGAATCCGTCACCCCTGGGGAAAGAGATTCCGTCTTACCCGCCGCAAACACTCCTGTTGCAACCAATGCAACAATGATCAACGAAAGCAATACTCTCTTCATTACAGACCTCCTTGAGTCTTTCACTGCACTATTACTACTTCTCTTCAAAAGAAGAATTTTCACTATGTTCAAGTCTGGGCTTTGACCCCAAGATAAAGGTTTTTCACCTCATCATTCTGAAGCAGTTCGGCTCCTGAACCTTCAAACGAGATGGAACCTGTCTCAAGGACATAGGCATAATCTGACAGTTCCAGGGCCATCATTGCATTCTGTTCAACCAGTAATATGGTGGTACCCTGCTTCTTCAGCTCCCGCAGAAAAGAGAACACCGAATCAATGATTACCGGAGCAAGGCCAAGAGACGGTTCATCCAACATAAGGATTCCTGGGCGTCCCATCAGGCCTCGTGCTATAGCAAGCATCTGTTGTTCTCCTCCGCTCATCGTTGCTGCCAACTGCTTCTCGCGGCTGCGAAGGATGGGAAAGGAATCGAACATTTTTTCTATATCCAAACGTACCTCTTTCTTATCTGTACGGAAGTAGGCCCCCATCATCAAGTTTTCCCTGACTGTGAATTCGGGAAAAACCATCCTTCCCTCAGGGATATGAATAATACCTTTCCTGACGATCTCTTCGGGTTTAGCATGTGAGATATCTTCATCCTTATAGTAAATGGAACCTTGATTTGGGTGCAAAAGACCAGAGATCATTTGCAAGACAGTGGATTTTCCTGCACCGTTCGACCCGATAATAGAAACCACTGAACCTTGTTTGACAGAAAGTGAAATATCTCTGAGAACCTGCACCTTTCCATATGCACATGAAATCTTTTGTAACTTAAGCATGACTATCCCTTTTGCCTAAGTAGGCTTCTACCACACGGGCATCATTTTGAATCTCCTCGGGAAGTCCGAGGCAAATCTCTTTACCATAATCTAGGACGATTATCCTGTCGGATATAGACATTACCATCGACATATCATGTTCAATTAGGAGTACTGTTATACCCAAATCCTTTCGAATCGACAGGATCAACTGGGATAACTCAGAGGTCTCGACAAAATTCAATCCCGCAGCGGGTTCATCGAGCAAGAGCAGTTTTGGTTCAAGTGCCAACGCACGACCCAGTTCGACTCGTTTCTGAAGCGGGAACCCAAGATCGGTAACATTCTTATTGGCAATATCCTGAAGTTTTAGAAAGGAGAGGATATGATGTACTTTTTCTCGGTTTCGATCCTCCTCTTGCTTAACCTTATTGTTTCTTACGAGTTCATTCCAAAAATTAGTCTTGGTATGCATATGCCTTGCAGCCATCAAGTTATCCTCGACAGTCATCAAAGTGAATAGTTCTAAGTTTTGGAAAGTCCGCCCCATTCCCAAATGAGCAATCTGATGAGGCAGAAGCTGTGTAATATCTGTTCCTGAGAACAATACTGTGCCCTCTTGGGCACGGTAAAGCCCACTAATGATATTGAATGCTGTTGTTTTCCCAGCACCATTCGGACCTATAATTGCGAAGATTTCCTGCTCTTTAACATCCAGATTCAAGTGATTGACCGCTTTAATACCTCCAAATCTAATTGAGATATCCTGCAGGGTCAGAATGCTATCCTTTGTGTTATTCATGCCTTCCTCCTGCTCTGTACGCTAGTAATCAAAGATTCAAACAGACCCAAGAACCCTTTGGGGGCTACGAGTACAAATATAAGTAAGATAGCTCCATACACAAGGTTCATTGACTGGCTGAACACTCCTCCGAACACCTGCGGGATTAAAAGGATCATGACACTTCCTAACAATGGTCCCCATATGGTACCGATCCCTCCGACCACAAGGATCAAGAAAAATGACAAACCCATGCTTGAGAAGAAATCAGCCTGGAGATACCCGATGAGATATGCATACAAGACGCCTCCAACACCAGCAAGGCAAGATCCAAAGGTAAATAATTTGAGCTTCTCCCTGGCGATATTAATACCGAGGGAAGCTGCCGCTATCTCACCATCTCTGATAGATCGCCATGCATGGCCTGTTTTCGATTTGCTGATATTGCTGACAAAGAACTGAGCAATTACACCTATAAGGACAATCATGATAAAGATAGCCTCGATCGAGCCCAATACCAACGGACCAAATGTGGGGGGAGAGACATACATCCCTTCGTTACCCCCTGTGAGATTGTTAAAGAAGTTAATCAATACGAACAGTGCGCTGGAGAACCCGTAGGTTGCCATTGCCAAGAAGAATCCTCGTAACCGTAGGCAGGGGAATCCAATGACCAACCCTATCAACGCAGAAGCCATACCGGTCACAATAAGAATTATCGGGAAGGGAAGCATAGGGAACTGACGGGAAACAATAGCCCCGAAGTACGCTCCAAAAGCCATGAACCCTGGTTGTCCAAAGGAAAATATAGCGCCCCACCCTATCATGGTATTCAAGCCCTGGGCCACTATCGCCATTATCATAATCACTCCAGCAAGGTAGAGGATATAATTGGAAATAAACAACGGCGCCAAAAGGAGCAGGATAACGACAATCACCAAGCTGATAATTTTACGTTCTTTTTTCTTTGCATTTTGCATTGTCTTACACCTTTTTAATTGTCTTCTTGCCCAACAATCCGGTTGGCTTGATAAACAATACAACCATCAGCAGTACGAACGGAATAATCGCTTGCAATTCGGTTGGTATGTAGACCGGTAAGATCGAAGAAAATATTCCTACCAAATATCCACCGATCACCGCTCCATAGATTTTTCCAAAACCACCGATAATTGCACACATAATTGCGGTAAATGTAATTTCGCTCATCCCCGTACTCAGAAAGAGAGTCGGAGCCAATAATATTCCAGCAATAGCGGCCAGGATTCCTCCAATAGCCCAAGCCAACGCATACATGCGGGTGACTCGCACACCCATCAATGAGGCTGCCACACGGTTCTGAGTAAGGGCTCGTAGCCCAGTCCCTATTTTAGTTTTGGTAAGAAACAGATGAAGCATAACAATGATGATAATAGTCGTAACAACCACTCCAATATTTTGTGGTACCAAGCGAATGTTTCCAATCGTGATATAATTCCCCTTGAATATCTTAGGGAACGCAAAGATGTCATCACTCCAAACGCTAGAGGCAATACCTTGAAGGATATAGGAAAGCCCCAACGTACCCATTATGATAGCCGGACCTGAACCAGATATGAGCCGACGGACAACAAGGCGTTCGGAGAGCATTGCCACTGCTGCTGCAAAGCACAAAGCAATAGGTATTACTACAAAAAATGGTAATCCCAGCTGCACCAAAAGTGCATATGCAACAAACGTACTAATCATCATGATGTCACCATGGGCAAAATTCAATGTTCCCGTTGCTTGGAACACCAGAACCAACCCCATTGAGACCAGTGCGTAGATAGAGCCTACCGCTAACCCATCGATCAACAATTCCAATATCATGCTTCTTTCCCTTCCACTTTCTGTATGAATTTTTTGGTGAGTAGATTGAAATCATCAATACCCTCAAAGCTAACTGCGTGGCCAAACTTTTCGAACTCGTGGTAAGTCGAATGGGGAATCCTCTTTGCAATTTCCCGACAATGATCTGCTGTTACCAGAAAATCTTCCTGTCCTCCTGTTACAAGAACAGGAAGTTCTAGCTGACTTAAAGCATCCAGACCATCATAGGCAAGGCAAATCCTCAGCTGTTTTTGGTATACTTCTTTAGAGGGAGGAACCAGTTTGCTCCTTTGTGCCCTAAATGATGCCAGCATTTCCTTATGCTCTGCCAAAATGGTATTTGACCAGATATAGGGTCCAAGCAATCTGATGACATCTTGTATTTTGAGAAGCTCCAGATAATGCATCTGCTCTTCAAATATAAGTCTGAGACGTGGTCGTAACCGTGCCCAAGTAACATGCAAGGCAAGTGAGAGCAATCGTTTTGGATAGCGAATTGTATAAGCCTGAGCAACAACCCCTCCCATCGACTGACCGATGAGATGTACCTTATCCCAGTGTAAAGCAGCCAACAGTTCTTCGAGGTCTGCTGCAAGCAGCTCCACATCATACGGGATCCCTGGTTTGCCTAGAGAAGATTTTCCCAATCCCCGATGATCGTAGATCAAACAGGTATAGGAATCTTGCAGCTCTTGCACAACAGGAATCCAAGACGAAGAATCGGAGCCGAGGCCTGCCACAAATACAACAAGAGGACCTTTACCCATAACTTCATAATAGATATTTGCTGTTGAAATCGTACATATTGCCATAGTGTTTCTGTAGGCCTCTCTCTTTAAATCGTTTTCGAATTGTTCTAATTCGACCTGTTTATAAGTATATGCTGTTTATGTGCATTGTCAACAATAAAATCACGACTCTGAAAAACCGAATATGCATCAAACAGAGGTTGCCCAATATCGTTCCCTTGGCAAATGTGTATTCCAAGTTTTAGCTTTATGATTTGCCCTAGGCTAGTATGTTGCATTCTTAGCGGAATCAACAAATGCAATAATATTTTCCCAAGGTATTGTAGGATCAAGAATATGTGCTGGAGCAGCTAACCAGGAACCTCTTTTGCCTAGGATGTTTTGGGTATCAATCACTGCGCTACGAACATCATCAGGAGTACCATTGGGTAGGACCGATTGCACCCCCAGGCCTCCCCAGAAGGCGATATCACTACCAAACTCTTTCTCAATATATACGAGATCGTTACATTCAGGCTGTACAGGATTAAGAATGTCAATTCCGCAATCTATATATTCAGGAATCATTTCTTCTATTTTTCCACAAGAATGCATGAATACCAAAACTTCTGGGTTGATTCTTTTTACTTCTTCTACAATTTTCTTAACTGAAGGCTTAAAGAATTTTCGGTAAAACTCCTTAGAAAACAGCAATCCTCTTTGGGTGACAATATCATCGCCGAGACGGATGATATCAACACCGGCTTTCGTAAAGTGTATAGCTTGTTCTACACGAAGATATGTAATTTGTTCTATTATCGCCTCTATCAAAGGTTGATTCAAATACATGTCTTGAAGAAATTGGTTCATGTCTCTCATGAGCCACGCAGTTTCAAAAATTGTCTGATACATTTCCCCATTGACGGAATATCCCCTAGCATGCAACACATCAATTTTACCTTTCAATGATTCATACCGGTAGGCCTTATCTATATCAGGCCAGTCATAAGCTTCAATTTCAGATACTGTTTCCATCTTCGCAAGTGGGTGATACTTAAAGTCTGGAATTTCATATTCAGTGGGAACAGTTCCAACCCCCCACTCATTGAATTTTACAGATTCATCCAATTCGATTCCAGAAAACCATCTGGAAAAATCGCAATTCTTTGTTGTTGGGTCAGGTGTAACAGACCTGGTATCAAAATTAAAAAACTCATCAGGAGTAAGATTCGAATCCGTCTGTTCCCTAAATATTCTCATCAAATTTGGGGTAAATGCTCCCCAACTAATCTCAAAAGGAGGCCTGTCTGGCTTTCCTTTGCGACTCATAGCCATTAGCACGCGTTCTCTACTTGTCATACCACCACCTACTAGATATGTAAGAAAGGAAAACTCCTTTCTTGTATCCTTTAATTTCATACATCATTCTTTGCAGTTGTCTCTTCTATTACATATGGCAGCGGCTGGAGTATTTGTTGTTGCTATCTTACGGATTTTTGAGCAGCTCCGGTAATTCAGTCGCTTTCGAATTGTTCTAATTCGATATACTTACAAGTATATGCTGTTTCTTCGTATTGTCAACAATAAAAGGAGCAACTCAGTTATCTATAGCTCCCTGTGACTTATTCTAATTACAGGGCATTTTCTCATGTATAATCTCCAATAAATTCATATGTTCTTAAAAAATAACTTGTGAGGTGATATGGTTTGTGCTATTATGTAGTTAGAAAATACTTCTAACTACATCAGGAGGCATGGAGCCGTATGTACCTCGGATATGATGTTAAGAATGGCGTCAAGTACGCCAAGATCTGCTCTTCCAGAAGAGAGGGGAACAAGGTCATCTCTACCCAGAAGAGCCTGGGCAGGGTCCTTGACGAACAGAAGGGAATCTTCCAGAACAAGGAACGGGGAGTTTTCACCTATGATGTGGCGACCGACACCTATGGAAAGGCCGACCCTTCATTCGTGCCCAAGGTCAAGAGAAAGGATGCCAGGGAAAAGCTCATCCTTGACTTCGGTGACTCCTACTTTCTTGAGGACTTCATACGCAAGAATGGCCTTTGGCCATGTATCAAGGCTCTTGGATATGGTAACCCTGATACGGTGGCTGCCATGGTGCACTACTATGTGCTGTGCAACCTAGCAAATTGCCATGCCTCAGACTGGTGGGATGGCAATTATGCAAGGATTCTCTATCCCGATGCCAATCTTTCCAGCCAGCGTATCAGCGACATGCTGGGCTATATAGGAGAGGAGAGATTCCATCGGGACTTCTTCAAGGAATACTCGA
>JAVERP010000032.1:0-51069 GCA_034007055.1 Sphaerochaeta sp. | reverse complement strand
ATACTTATGATACACCAAAGAGCTTCAGAAAGCAACTAAAAGTGGGGAAAAGTGCTCTGAAATGTGAGAATCAAAGGTTTTGAGAGGGTTGATTAGGGTATGGTTCTACTTTTGGGTTTATCGTAGGATGATAGTGAGGAGCAATCATGAACAATACAAAGCTAGAAGCGTCAATCATGAAACATCTGAGGAATTATGCCAGCAAAAGCGGAAAAACAGTGAGTGATGATTATTTTGCAAAACCTGAAGATAATCTTGTGGATGATTTTCGAGACTGGGAAGAAATCAAAAAAGAACTCGAGAAAGGGACTGGTAAGGAATTATATCCAAGTGATAAAGATGGAAAAATCAGCTTTTGTGCGTTGAGGTCTTCTGCAGCATTATGTATTAACTCGTTCGCCCTAATGAAGGAGAATAAGGAAAGAGTTACATTCCTAGACAAAACTCATTTCACTCTAGCTAGATTCGAATTTCAGTCACATTATAGGAGTAGAATCAAAATTCCTAGAGATTTTAGATCCCAAACCACAGGATCTTGACGCCTATATACGAAGTGATAACGTAAAAACACTGCAGTCTTATCTACCGGATGGGTTCATAGAAAATGTCATCCAATTTTACCAAAAAAAACAAAATAAATGCCTTTTTGATTTTTCACAGCTCATTAAGCATACAATCGGCCTGATCAGACATGCTCAATTTGAAAAGAAAAAACCGATACTTCTCTACATTTATTGGACACCCGAAGATGATCAGATTACCCCCCAAATCTACATCCAGCATTCACTTGAACTTAAGGAATTCCAATCTATAATTATGAATTATATTGACTTTAGAGTAATGACCTATGAAACCCTATGGAGTGATGTTCATATTGCTAGATCTTACGGACGGACTCTCACGAAGATTACTGACAAATATCGTTTTTCAATTTCAGAACGAAAAACATAGTTCGAACCTATTAACACCTTTTATTCATTGATGAGACGCTAGCACCTAACCATCAAGTTTGAACTTTGGGTGACAATAGATAATTTCACTAAGCCGGATATGATTTATTCCACTCATTCCTCAAATGAAAATTTCTCTTATGCTGCAAAATATGCTATGACTAATCATCCCAGAATCTGGACCGAAAAGAATATATAAGTGCTCCTGCGAATTACCACTTGGTCTAACCATTCACTAAAAATAGGAAGCTTTTCCCTACTCCGAGGCCAACAACCTCTTAGTCAGCCTCTTCAGACTGTGGAATGTGGAGTCGGCAGGGATAAATGCCCAGGACTTGGTCCTTTTGAGGACAATGCCCTCAACCACCTGCTCCACTGTGCTGAAGTTACCCCCGATGCGGTTGTTGTCATACGCACTAAATGCGGTGGCGTAGTAGAGCGTCTTCGTCTCTCCGGGCTTGATGGTTATGGTAGGGTCGACTCCCATCACCTTATCGCCTGGCTTTGTATGCTCAAGGCCTGAGTAGAGATTATTGGTCCCCGAACCACAGTTGAGGGAGTACTGCTGACTCATCCCCCCCTGATAGAGGGCCCAGGGGGTCTCGCTCCTGCCACCATAATCAAACAGGAAGTTGTTGAAGTTGATGGGAGCCTCATCCTCAGCCAGAGAAGCAGGGCCTGGGAAGAAGGTGAAGTAGACCATCTGCTGTCTGGGGTTTATCACACTGGCCCAC
Source organism: Sphaerochaeta sp. (assembly GCA_034007055.1). GTDB lineage: Bacteria > Spirochaetota > Spirochaetia > Sphaerochaetales > Sphaerochaetaceae > Sphaerochaeta. The sequence goes on along the minus strand of JAVERP010000032.1, from coordinate 49,385 downwards.
CCCATGCTTGCGCTTCGGGGAATGACACCGGAGACGAAATCGCTCTTGCCGATGACCGGCGGGACTTCAGACAGGTCGACCGTCCCTCCCCCCTTCAGGGGAGCTTTCTTCCAATCATCAAAGGTGGTATGGGGGGCAAGCCTTGCATTGAGAAGCGGGTTATCATCCCCTGTCGACCAGGAATCTGCACTTGCATTGAGCACACACCCCGACTCCAGGAAAGGGGAACCCAGCTCATTGTTCCACGTTGCATTGGCAATCAGGTCCTCGGCTCCGTTGTTTGTGATGACACACGAACTGTAGTGGATCGGCTGGTTGGGAAGCAGCATGTCAATCTTGCGCACCTGCCACCTGGCCTTGCGGTTACGCACCAGGCTCATCAGCCAGACCCCACCGAATTCAGGGTCGGTGCCGTAGCGCTCCACCATCCAGTACGAGGATGCTGTATATCCATTGTGGTCCTGCTGCTCCTCACCGTTGGAAAAAGCGGGCCCATAGTTGGGAAAGCTCAGGTAGGAACCCGCCCTCTGGTACAAGAACGGACTATTCTTCCAATACTGACCATTCTCGTCGCTGAAAACTGAGGTGCCGCTGCCCCTATAGTGGGGAAGCAGGTGGGCGTTCATACGCCCTCCTGCAGGAGTATCACTACTCAGCTCCAGGACCATCCCCCCCTGGTCTTCCACGACAACCCGTATAAGGTCATTGCTCAGAACAGTGGCGTTTCTACTCTCCCACAACCTCAACCGACGAATATCCATCACTCTCTCCTCATTTCTCATAAAAGCAGGGTGGTAAAAATACCCCAACACAGTATACTGATATCAAGAAACAAAGTCATAGTTCAAGGAGAAACCACCATGATTTCTAAGAAGGACCAACTCTTCAACCTAACAACCGCCAACACCACCTATCTGTTTTCCATAACAGAGACAGGTCACCTTGAACACCTCTACTATGGTAAAAAACTGGGTGAAGCATCACTGTCCCACGCAGCTCTTGCCGAGAAGCGAAGCTTGAGCATCGGAACAGGAACCGCCTACAGCAGTGACAACCCGACGCTCTTCATGGGAAACCTCCGCATGGAATATTCTACCATGGGAAAGGGAGACTGTAGAGAGAGCTTCATTGATATTGAGTACGGAAGAGGCATGCAAACCCTCGATTTCGTAGTAAAAAGCTACCGCATCATCCCCGGCAAGCCCAGGACCTTCAGCGGCCTGCCCGAATCCTACGGGGACAAGAGCACCTGCACCACCTTGGAGATTACCCTCAAGGAGACAAGCCTGCCAATAAGACTCGCCCTGACCTACACCATCTTTGAAGATAGCGACGTCATCACACGCAGGGCAACTGTCTACAACGACAGCGACCGCATCATAACCATCCGCAACCTCGCATCGCTGCAGCTCGACCTCGACGGAGATGACTGGAACCTCACCACCTTCGACGGAGCGTGGGCGCGCGAGCGATACATGCACGAACGAGCGCTGCAGCCGGGCATCTTCATCAACGACAGCAAGACAGGGGTAAGCTCCGCTGAGCACAATCCCTGCATCTTCCTCACCAAAGCGGACGGGGAGTGCATTGCAACCAACCTCATCTACAGCGGCAACCACCGTGAGGTGGTGGAGACCTCACCCTATGGGAAGATACGGGTGCTCACCGGCATCAACCCGGCGCTCTTCAGCTGGGAGCTCAGCCCCCAGGACCGCTTCCAAAGCCCTGAGGCAATCCTGACCTACTCCCCGAAGGGAATGAACGGTGCAAGCCAGAACTTCCACCACTTCATCAACAACCACATCATCAGGGGGGAGTGGAAGTTCCGTGAGAGACCAGTGCTGGTCAACAACTGGGAGGCCACCTACTTCAACTTCACCGAAGACAAGCTCATCACCCTTGCACGCCAAGCCGCTGCCTTGGGAGCGGAGCTCTTTGTCCTTGACGACGGGTGGTTCGGCATCCGCAACGACGACACCACAAGCCTGGGCGACTGGACTGTGAACTCCAAGAAACTCCCCTCAGGCCTGGGCGGCCTTGCCCTGGAGATCCACCGGTTGGGGATGATGTTCGGCCTCTGGGTGGAGCCGGAGATGGTCAACATCGAAAGCCAGCTCTACAAGAAACACCCCGACTGGATGGTAGCGATCCCCGGACGCAAGCCCAGTGTGGGACGCAACCAGTATCTGCTTGACCTCACCCGCAGCGATGTGCGCGACTACCTCTTCACCACCCTCTCAGAGACGTGGCACCTCGCTGACGTGAACTACATCAAATGGGACATGAACCGCACCTTCAGCGACCTGTACAGTGCAAATCCTGAGATCCGAAACCATGGGGAGTTCCTCCACCGCTATGTGCTGGGCCTCTATGAGCTACTCTCCCGCCTGGTCATAGCCTTCCCCAACGTCCTCTTTGAATCCTGCGCCAGCGGAGGCAACCGCTTTGATCTGGGGATGCTCTGCTACATGCCCCAGACATGGACCAGCGACAACACCGACGCCCTGTGCCGCCTCTATATCCAGGAGGGAACCAGCTGTGGCTACCCCCTGTCCACCATGGGCAGTCATGTAAGCGCCTCACCAAACCACCAGACACTGCGAAAGACCGATCTGGAGTCGCGTTTCAACATTGCTGCCTTTGGAGTTCTTGGGTATGAGATGGACCTGACCAAGCTCAACCGCCAGCAAAAGGATGCCGTGAAGGCACAGATAAGCTTCTACAAGGCACACCGCTCCCTATTGCAGTTCGGCACCTTCACCCGCGTCAAACTGGCGAACAGCGCCTCTAACCAGGTGGTCTGGGCAGTTTCCAGCAAGGACAGGAGTGAGCTCCTGGTGCTGTTCGCACAAAAGCTCAACAAGAGCAATCCCGGCAGTGACCGCCTGAGGGTCGAGGCCGTCGACCTGAAGGCGACGTACGAGGTCTTCCCCCGCCAGCAGAAGATCGACATCAGGACCTTCGGGGACCTGGTCAACCGCATCAGTCCTGTAGCCATCACAGAGGGAGGCCTTGCCCAGGACACCCTGAGCAAGGCACTATCCCTGGACAGTGAGGTGGAGCACTACCGCGTTACCGGCGAGCTGCTCGCCCATGCGGGCATCATGCTCAACCAGCAGTTCGGAGGAACCGGCTATGACGGGGAGACTCGGGTCCTTGGAGACTTCGGCAGCAGGATATACATCTGCAAGAGAATCGGCTAGAAATCAAGCAAAGCCGACAGGTCAGCCTCACTGACAGGCTTCCTATAGTTCGTCCGTACAAACTTCAGATGTTCGCTGCTTCCATAAAGGATGGCACCCACAAGGTTGCCATCCTTGAGGAAGTACGCCTCATACCTTCCCGAGCTCTCCCGTCTCAAGGCACTGCCGTTGACATCACCCACGCTGGTAACCACCAGATCATCATCCTTGAAACGGGTAAACAGGGGCGGCTCCTCATACCGTTTGTCCTCCCCTGCAAGGTTTGCTATGACCGTCTCGGCCATGGCAAGGGCGACAGGCACTATGCCCGGAATCTCCCCCTTGTACTCTGCACAGTCCCCTATGGCATAGATATGCTCGTCACTTGTCCTGAGGTGGTCATCGACAAGCACACCCCTACGGGTGCCTAAGCCGGCATCCTTGGCAAGCGTTATCTCAGGGGAGACCCCAAGTGAGAGGATGAGGGTCCTGCATGGGATCTCAGGGACTCCCTCCACCTCCAGGGCAACAAGCCTCTCCCAGCTGTCCAGCCTCTTCCCAATGGTCCTGACGCCCTCCCTGATGGTAATGCCCTCCCCCTCCAGCCTGCCCTTGAGCTTCATAGCGGCCGTACCATCGAGTTGTTTCACCAGGATCCTGTCGGCTGCTTCACAGACAGTGACAGCAAAGCCCTTCTTATTGAGGCTCAAGGCAGTCTCAAGGCCAAGCAGACCCCCTCCCAGCACCACAACTGGGCTGCGTAGCGTATCGCCAAGCAGCTGGGCATCGTAAAAGGTACGCAGCGTACACACACCCTCAGTGTTGGAGAAGATGTCCAAGGTGCGCGAGCGGCTCCCTGTGGCGAGGACCAGCTTGTCGTAGGGGTAGCGCTGCCCATCGGCTGTCGCCACCTGCCTCTCTTCAGGAAACAGGGAGGTAACCGGCTTCTTCACCAGATAGGGAGGATCATTATCAGAGATCAGGTGCGAGAGCGCTTCTTTGTCGTAGAGCGAGTGAGGCAACATGATCCTGCTGTAGAAGCCATAGGGCTCCTCGGCAAAGAGCATCACATCAAAGCCTTTCTGTACAAGTTTCTGGGCTGTCGTCGCTCCGGCAACCCCGTTTCCTATTATTACTATTTTCATACTATGATATCCTTTTTCATACCCTAAACCTACTGAAAACAAAGCCCCCTGTCTATGAAACAAAAGGCCAAAACAGGCTATTGGGTACGCTCTTGCCCCAAAGAGGCCCTTAGCGGTAGTATGCAGGGATGAAAACACAACTCATCCACATACAAGAGAGCGCAGCTGCAAAGGGCGAAAACCAAGCGTATATCCTCCAATGCCAGGCTGTACGCAGAAGTGTCTTCGTCGTAGGACAGGGCGTCCATGAAGAGGTAGACTTCGACGGTAAGGACACAGCGTGTGCCCACCTTCTGCTCCTACTCGGAGAGGAGGCTGTGGGGACCTTGAGGATTCGAAGGACCGACGAGGGAACCAAACTTGAGCGCATCGCTGTGCTGGATGCGCATAGGGGCAAGCAGTTTGGCAAGCTGCTGGTAGAGAGTGCCTTGGCCCTTGTTTCGGACAGGATCTATATCCATGCCCAGACCAGGATCGCATCCTTCTATGAAAGGCTGGGCTTCACCGTTGAGGATCCAACGGTCTACTTTGAAGCTGACATACCACATATCACCATGATCTGGCCCAAAGGCCAAGGAGTCGCACCTTGCACCATCACAACACTATCGTACTAGCAGGAGCGGGGGTGTTCGGCACAGCCATGGCCGAACGCCTCTCCTGGAACACCAAGAATACCGTCATCCTCTGGAGCATCGAGGCGGATGTGGTGCTGGATATAAACCGCAACCACCGCAACTCCAAATATTTCCCCACCCACTTCCTCAACACCAGCATCAGGGCTACAGGGGACAAGGCCATCTTCAGCTCAGCCGACTGCATCCTGCTGGTCATACCCTCCAAGGCCATCGTCTCCTTTACCGAGGAGATCAAGGCCATGACCAAAGAGGAGTGCATGGTCATCAACCTTGCAAAGGGGATGAGCGATGACGGGGCCTTCATCACCGAGCAGATCCCCTTCAGAAGGACTGCAAGCATGAAAGGACCCACCTTCGCCATAGAGGTGCTGCACGGCCTGCCCTCCTCCTTCACCTTCGGAGGTACAAGGGAGGACTACCTCGACTTCAAGCAATTCATCCTCCCCGACACGGGCCTCTACCTGGACTATACCCAGGACATCCGCTCAGTGGAGCTGATGAGCATCCTGAAGAACATGTATGCCATTGCCATAGGGTTGGTGTCAGGGCGGTTCAACTCCCCCAATGTGGACTTTCTCATCTACACCAAGGCAGTCAACGAGATGAGGCGGTTCCTCTCCCTCTTCGAGTGCGAGACCGAGACGATTTTCCGCTACTGCGGCATCGGGGACCTCGGACTGACCAGCCTCAACGACCTGTCGCGCAACCGCACCTTGGGCCTGTTGATGGGCAAAGGGTTCTCCATGGAGGGTGGGCAGAAGTCAACGACCGTCCTTGAGGGCAGCAGGACGGTCAAGCTTATGGGGGAGATGACCCGCGACAAAGAGGTCAGCGAGCAGTTTCCCCTTGTCCAGGCCCTCTACCGCCTGATGTATGAGGGAGCGACTCTCAACGAGTACATGCAGGCGGCATTCTGTTAGCAGGAATCTGTAGCAATACCACAAGCCAAAGGCTACTCACAGAAAGATCTTGATAGTATACTCTTAAGAGGAGTCATCATGAAGAGAATTACCACTCTCCTTCTCATACTGCTTGCACTCGCCCCGTCAGGCCTTTTTGCAGCTACCTTGGAGGCGAGATATGTTGAAAATTTCAATACCACCATACACAACAGCTCTGAATATGGAATTCAGGGCACGCACTTCCCTGTAGCCCTGCATGTGGGGACCCTGACCATCGATCTTGTGGGAGAGGGAGGGCACCCATCCCTGTACGGCATCCAGCTGAAGAGAAGCGGTGACTATGATGAAGGGGACGAGTACGAGCTTGAAAGTACCAAGAAAATCAACCACCAGGATGAGTTTGGCGCCCAGCTCATAGCCAAGACGATGTTTGGCGGCAAGTCCATTGTGAAGACCATCAACTGGAAAAGCGGTGAGGACCGCCTGATGGAGGAGAGGGAGTTTGAATCGGGGCCGTACCCCATTACCATTGAATTCTACCTGGGTATACGAAACGTACACAATGCGGGGCAGGCCCAAGGGGTCGGTTTCCAGTTTGAAGACGATGATGGGCCCAACCTGGGTAATTTCAGGGTGCGCTACCGCACCTCAGCGTGGTCAAACACCCTCTATACCATCCCGTTTGCAGGAGGAGAAAAATCAATCCCCTACTTTTCCATAAACTACAACGAGGACTCCCCCAACTACCTCAACGGCACCATCCTGGACAAGACCGTCTATGTCTCTCTCGCGGTTGAACAGACACCCTCGGAAGCCTCCATCAACATCGCCGATGCTACAGGAGCCTCGCGCGTCAAGGTCGGACAGGCAAGGCTTACCCTGACAGGGTATGAAAAGCCAAACAACGGAGGGGTCTACATAAGCTTCACAGATGGAAACGGAAGCACAGGCAATGACTTCCGCCTCGAGCACTCCGCCCTTCCCTCCTTCATACCCTTCTCCCTCTATCTTGCAGGGGAGAAGGTGGACAATGGGGTGCGCATAAAATGGGACGACCTTGCCTACGGCAGGAACAATCTCAAGGACCTGCATGTAGGAAACATGGAGCCGCAGGGTACGGCCTTGAGGATGAGCGGCCTGTACTCCGATACCATCACGGTCAACATTACCCCTGTCGACTCGAGCCTGGTCGGTCAGTAATAGCCCAAGCACCTGCCCTCCCCCTTTTGCTCCATCCCACAATAGGGTACCCTCCACTACAGGGAGGGCAAAGCATGTGTTCTCCCAAAAGAACGTAAAGTGAGATAGGAGTGCTAAGATGATGGAGGCAAAAGAGGTGAATATTCGGGCAGTTGCGTTTGACTATGGCGGGGTGCTGGCCCATTTTATCGACAAGCAGAGCATCGCCAAGATGGCGGAGGCTGCTGCAGTCGACCATGCAGCCTTTGATGCCTCCCTGTGGAAATTCCGCCAGGAGCTTGATTCGGGCGAGTACGACACAACCACGTATTGGAGTGCGGTCCTGGACCATTGCAACTCTCCCCTTGCTCGAAAGCCCACCATTGGGACGCTCAATGAGATGGACCTGAAGGGCTTTTCAAGGATGAACCGGCAGATGGTCGCCTGGGCAAGAACGCTGAAGGAGCAGGGCTTTGTCACCCTCATCATCTCCAACATGCAGAACCGACCTACCAGCGCCTGATAGCAGGCCAGCCTTGGATGAAGCATTTTGACGATGCGGTCATCTCCGGCATCATTGGCATAAACAAACCGGACCAGAGGATATTCGAACATGCAAGTCAGCGCTTGGACCTTGCCGCCGGACAGATCCTCTTTCTCGATGACCTGCCCCACAATGTGGCAGGGGCCAGAGAAGCGGGGCTAGAGGCCCTTCTCTTCTCCACCACCCAACGCCTCAGTGAAGAGCTTGCAGTATCCTATCCACAGCTTCCGCTGGATGGCTTGGATAGCTGAAAAAACAATCCTTTGAACCAAAAAAACTCCCTCAAGCTTGCACCCTTGAGGGAGTTCCGCATAAATGCGGGCAATGTGTCCTGTTGTTACCTCTGGAAAGAGGGGGAAAAAAACAAACAGGCACATATGTGGATGTATTGATGACATAAGTCTATCACTCCACATGTTCGGACTACTACACTATACCAGCAATTCTCCGGTTTGTTAAGTCCTTTATACATTATTTCTCAAATTTCTCAAATTCTTGCTGAACTTACGATTACCAAGGAATAGTCTTGCATAACCCCCTCGTACTCAATACATCTCCAACAGGAGATGAATGGTCGACCGCACCGTCATTGTTCCTGCAGGAATCTCGGTAGCCATGTCATAGGACTCATTAGCCATCATCTTCATCGCCCTGGGCTCATACGGACTGGAGGGTACGGAGGATTCGCTGATGGTTATGGGAGTGCCCACCTGCATGCCGGCTCCCTTTGCATAGACCTCAGCCTTTGCAAGGGCGGCGGCAACAGCCTTCTGCCTGGCTTCGTCCAGAGCCTGGCTCTTGTCTTCCTTATCGAGGTGCACAGAGTTAAGTGAGATGCCGCCTATCTCGCCGAGCTTGTCTATGACAAGGCCCAGAGCGGGGAGGTCGCGCACCAGGACTGTCAGGCTCTGACTCGCCACCTGCCCTTCCAGGACCTGTTGGTTGTCAATCCACCTGTAGCTGGGACGTAGATTCAGGGCAGTGGTCCTGATGTCCTTCTCTGCAACCTGCTCGGTGCGCAGCACCCCTAGGATCGAGGACATCTTCTCATTGGCCAGATGCTGGGCCTCTTTGGTAGTCTTTCCCAACTCACTGACCTGGATGGTGAACGAGGCGATGTCGGCTTTGAGCTCCACCTCGCCACTGCCTGAGACCTCAATGGTCCGCACGATATCTTTTGTTGCCATGCAAGAGGAGAAGAGCACTATCACCGCCAGCGAAAGGACAAGTAGTGCGATACGTTTTGTTTTCATAAACCCTCCATGTATTTTGTTTCTTTGAATCTTTGTGCTATTCCGGCTGTAGGGTGGTCACCAGCAAAGGGCGCTTGTGCGCCTCGCGAAGGAAGAATCCCAAAGCCATCATCATGATGCCGTTGTCATAGATGCCGGTCCCCATGGAGGCTATAACCTCCTCAACCGGTACGGAGAAGACATCGAGCTGTTCATTTGCATCAAGGTTCTGGGATGCGACGAGGCGCACCCCTTCCACCAGATAGAAGTTGGAGCGGTTGGTCATGAACGCCGAGTTGGGGCTCACATTGCCCAGGAGGCTGGACTTCTTCGCCTCAAGGCCCGTCTCTTCGATCAGCTCGCGCAAGGCTGCGACCATGGGGTCCTCGCCCTTCTCCACCACCCCCGCTGGAAATTCGCGGGTAACGGTGGACGATCCGTGGCGGAACTGGTCGACCATGACAAACATGGGCACCCCGTCCTCCCTGCGATACCAGGGAAGCACGGTTACCCAGTTGGGGCTATCCACCTCAATGAAGGTGGAGCTCCTCCCGTCGGTAGAGGTGCGCACCACAGTGCAGACATCAAAGATGGGACCTTTGAATACCCTCTGGCGAGTTCCAGACTTCCACAGGAGATGATCCACACCCCCCTTATCTTCTCTGAATGGATTGAACATACGCCCTACCCTTTTACAGAGGCAAACTCTGTCGAGCGTGATGAGGAGCATGCCGTCCCGCCGTTGATCAGGGCGGCGATCTCCTTGATTGCCATCGAGGAGGGACTGTCCGGGTGCAAGCTCAGGTGGCTCTTTCCTGCATCCTCAGCCTCCATCAGGGAGACTTCCAAGGGAATCCTTCCCAGATAGGGGGCTCCCATGTCCAGAGCCATCTTCTTGCCCCCGCCAATGCCAAAGAGGGGAAGCTCAGTCTTGCAGTTGGGACAGACCAGGCCGCTCATATTCTCCACCACCCCTAGGATGGCGACACCCATCTTGCGCGAGAAGTTCACCGAACGGCGCGCGTCAAGGATGGCAACCTCCTGGGGGGTGGTCACTATGATGGTGCCGGTAAGCTCAGGAATGCTCTGGCATACGGTAAGCTGCTCGTCCCCGGTTCCAGGGGGGGAGTCGATCAGGAGGTAGTCAAGCTCGCCCCAATCCGCCTGGGCGAGGAACTGGCGGATAGCCGCCATCTTCATGGGGCCGCGCCATACGATGGGGGCATCGCGCTCGGTGATGGCAAAGGCCAGGCTCATCACCTTCAGGTTCTTCCTGGCCTCAACGGGGAAGAAGGTATCCCCACCGTCGTCAGTTTCCAGGATGCCGGCCTCACAGCCAAGCATCTTCGCTACGTTCGGGCCATGCAGGTCGGTATCTAGGATTCCGACCGTGCAGCCGCTGTCGACGAGGGCGTTGGCCAGGTTGATGGTGACGGTGGTCTTGCCCACCCCGCCTTTCCCGCTCATTATCAGGATTTTTCTCCCGATTTTATCCATATGTGTTCGTATTGCCTTGTCTTCGGCGATACGCTGTGCAAAATCAACTCCATCTGACATCTTGTTCAACTCTCCTTGGGATAGGTGCATCCTCCAAAAAGATACGACAAAGCAGCAGAACAGACAAGGGAGAAGTCCCTTTACCAGGCAGAGAATCATCACAGGGGGCCCTTTTCACAAGAAAGTGTCGAAAAGCTCAATTCTAGAGAACTTTTCCCGTTGTATTGGTGGCAACACGACAAAGAAAGGAGAGTTAATCCTTGCAACCTGTTTGTCAGTAGGCAATAACCATCTTCATTATGAGAAGATACCTAGGGGGGATTCAATTCATGTGCAACAAAATGCAACAGAGCTGTTGCATCTTTGTTAACTATGTATCCTGCCGTTACTTGAAACAAGATAAGAAAATCCTCTATACTGAAAATCGGTGAATTTTCGTAGTCTTAGGCTGCGACCACTATAATACTTTTTAGGAGTTCGTATGGTATTCTTAACGCAACTACCAAAAGAACAACTCATTGCCCAGCTGAACAACGGTGTAATCCTCATGTTTCTCGGCATTGGCACTGTGTTCGTGTTCCTTACGTTGCTGGTATTTTTGACCAAGGGCCTCAGTGCCTTTGTCGGAAAGTTCTTTCCCCAAAAAACCCCAGCCGTCGTACAACGTCCCGCATCAGCAGTAGCCGTAGGCACTGCCCCCGATGCAGAGATCGCTGCAGCCATCGTGGCCGCATTCGTTAAATCAAAAGAATAAGTAACCCCCGGAGGTCATTCTCAAATGAAAAAGCAAGTCAAATTCATGTGCACAGCTTTTCGCGACGGATTCCAGTCAGTGTATGGTGCCCGTGTATTCACGAAGGACTTCATGCCCGCAGTAGCAGCAGCGCGCGAAGCCGGAATAACCCATTTCGAAGCAGGTGGTGGAGCCCGTTTCCAATCGCTCTACTTCTATACCAATGAAGACGCCTTCGCCATGATGGATGAGTTCCGCAAGGTGGCGGGACCCGATGCAGACCTTCAGACCCTCTCCAGAGGCGTCAACGTAGTCGGTCTGGATTCCCAGCCCAGGGACATCATCAAGCTCCATGCAGACCTTTTCAAGAAACATGGAATTTCCACCATCCGCAACTTCGACGCACTCAATGATGTGAACAACCTCATCGACAGCGGCAAGGCCATCAGCGATGCAGGCCTGCGCCATGAAGTGACCGTCACCATGATGAGCCTTCCTCCAAAGACCGAAGGCGCCCACGACCCTGACTTCTACGAGGGTGTGCTCAAGCAGATCATGGATGCCGGCATCAAGTTCGAATCAGTCTGTTTCAAGGATGCATCAGGCACCTCCAAGCCAGCATTCGTCCATGAGACCATCAAGCGGGCACGCAAGCTGCTTGGCAAGGACATGAACATCGTGTTCCACAGCCATGACACTGCAGGTGTATCTATCCAGCAGTATATGAGCGCCCTTGAAGCCGGTGCAAACCAGGTCGACCTCTCCATGAGCCCCGCTTCCGGCGGAACCTGCCAGCCTGACATCATCACCATGTGGCATGCCCTGCGCGGAACCGACTATGACCTTGGCATTGACATCGCAAAGGTGCGCAAGGCCGAGGCTGTATTCCAGGACTGCATGAAAGACTACATCATCCCCCCCGAAGCAACGACGGTCAACCCTGAAATTGTCTTCTTCCCCCTCCCAGGTGGTGCCCTCACAGCCAATACCCAGATGCTTCGCGACAACAACATGATGGACAAGTATCCTGAAATTGTTGAAGCAATGGGCGAGACTGTTGCCAAGGGTGGTTTCGGAACCTCCGTCACCCCTGTTTCCCAGTTCTACTTCCAGCAGGCATTCAACAACGTCATGTTCGGACCTTGGAAAAAGATTGCAGAGGGATACGGCAAGATGGTCCTTGGCTATTTCGGCAAGACCCCCATCGCCCCCGATCCTGAAGTGGTCAAGATTGCATCTGAGCAGATGGGCCTTGAGCCGACCACCAAGTTGGTTGTCGACATCAACGATGCAGACCCCACCAAGGGCGTCAAGGCAGCGAAGGCCATGCTCGAGAAAGAGGGCCTGCCCACCACCGACGAGAACATCTTCATTGCGGCATCCTGCAAGGAAAAGGGTATTCACTACCTGCTTGGCAAGGCTCAGCCCAACGGCATCCGCAAGGTTGACCATGAGGCAGAGGCAGCCAAGAAGAGCGGCGAGTATACCATTACCGTCAACGGCAAGGCCTATGGCGTCAAGCTGAACAAGAACAGTGCTTCAGTCAATGGTGTGGAGTACCCCCTCGAGGTTGCCAACGGCATCGACAAGAAGGCGATCGAAGCAGCCCAGAGCGCTGCCACTGCCGCTCCTGTCGCCGCAGCCCCCACCGGACAGGAGGTCACCATCAAGGCTCCAATGCCCGGCCTGATCCTTCGTGTTGAAGTGAAGGTCGGTGACAAGGTAGCAAAGAACCAGAGTGTCCTTGTCATGGAAGCCATGAAGATGGAAAATGAGATCTTCTCCCCAAGTGCAGGCACCGTAACCAAGATCTGTGTGAGCCAGGGCCAGCAGATGCAAAGCGATGACGACCTCATCGTAATCGCTTAAAGGAGTACCCAGACATGATTGGTTCCGCGTTTAATCAACTCTGGCAGTCCACAGGACTGTTCGGATTTCTAGGATTTGCTGAAGGATTTGGCTTGGGTAACCTCGTTATGATCATCATCGGCTTTGTCCTACTCTATCTGGCTATCAAGAAGGGCTTCGAGCCCCTCTTGCTGGTACCGATCGGGTTCGGTTGTATCCTGGCTAACATACCTCTAGGCTTTATCGCAGGGGTAGACCCTTCAACGGGAGACATCGGATTCATCAAACTGCTGTTTGATACGGGTATCGCGACGGGACTCTTCCCGATCCTGATATTCATGGGCGTAGGCGCAATGACGGACTTCGGTCCCCTCATTGCAAACCCCAAGACCCTGTTGTTGGGAGCAGCAGCTCAGTTGGGCATCTTTGCAGCACTTCTCGGTGCTCTTGCCCTGAGCTTCGTGCCCGGCATCAACTTCAGCCTCTTCGATGCTGCCTCAATCGGCATCATCGGTGGCGCTGACGGTCCGACGGCCATCTACGTCACCAGTAGGCTAGCACCGAACCTGTTGGGACCCATCGCAGTGGCTGCATACAGCTACATGGCCCTGGTTCCCATCATCCAGCCCCCCATCATGCGCCTCCTGACCACCAAGGAAGAGCGGTTGATACGGATGAAGCAGCTCAGGCCGGTCAGCAAGCTTGAGAAGATCCTCTTCCCACTGATTGTCCTTTCCACCTGTGCGATCCTGCTTCCCTCTGCCACACCTCTCATCGGGTCTCTGATGTTTGGTAACCTGGCCAAGGAGTGTGGTGTGGTGAACAGGCTCAGCGATACCATGCAGAACGCCCTGATGAACATCGTAACGATCTTCCTCGGCCTCTCTGTAGGTTCAAAGATGGAGGCTCAGCACTTCCTGAACCTGAATACCCTGGGTATCCTGGCTCTTGGAATGGTTGCCTTCGCCCTGGGAACCGCCGCTGGAGTGCTCATCGCCAAGCTGATGAACAAGCTCGATCCCAAAAACCCTGTCAATCCGCTCATCGGAAGTGCAGGTGTATCTGCTGTCCCTATGGCAGCCCGTGTTGCAAGCAAGGTCGGTCAGGAATCCGATCCCCAGAACTTCCTACTCATGCATGCCATGGGTCCGAACGTCGCCGGGGTCATCGGAAGTGCCGTTGCAGCAGGCGTCCTGCTTGCAGTTGTGCCTTTCATGGCAGCCATGTAAGCGTTTAGTTTTAGCAATTCTATCCAAGGGTCCGCTTAGGCGGGCCCTTGTTCTTTCTGTACCTCTCCCTTGAACAGCAAACCTCTCACTTTTTCCTCTTCTCACCAGAGCCTCTCTCCTATATAGTAAGGGTATGTGGACTATACTAATCATCATCACATGTATCATTCTTTTTGTTGTTTGGAACACTACACTCATCGGCTATAGGGACAAGGACGTTACCCCCTTGGAACAAGATGAGAGCACAGTCTTCAGTGAAAAGGCAAAAAGCATACTTCTCAAGCAAGACTCCCAAAAAGCCATCCTGCTGCTACATGGTTTTCCCTCCACCCCGAGTCTCTACTCCTACAGTGCACAGAGGTTCTTTGAAGCAGGTTGGGATGTCCATGTCCCCCTCATCCCTACCTTTGGCTCTGATCCCAAGGAGTTTGAGCATACCACCTTCACGCAGTGGTTTGAGTATATCTGCCGCTACTACGAGACGATGCGAGAGACCTATCCCACCGTCCATGTGCTGGGAACCAGCATGGGAGGGCTTTTGGCCCTCAAGCTGGGCGAGACCTACTGCAGTACAAGACAGGCCCCTGAGAAACTGGTGACCATCGCAGCCCCCGTCGTCTACAACAGCATCCGAGACGGCATCATCACCGACTACAAGTCGTACATAATGAGGACTGTCGCCCTGTTCACCCCCTCCATCGGGGCAAAGACTGTAGACGGGAACCCGAACAGTGATGATGGCAACGAGGAGTGGGTCGGCTATGGAGGCCAGTTTGTCCGCTGTGGCCTGAGCCTGGTGCACGCCATGAAAGCGGTACGCAAGAACCTGGGCAAGATCACGTGCCCGCTCTTTGCCATCCATGATGTCAATGACAAGACCGTCCCCTTTGGAAATCTAGGGATCATCCAAAGGGAGAACGGGAGCAAGAGCTTCAAGAGCCTTGAAACCCATATGAAGGCCTTCAAGCACAACAGGCACGCCCTCCTGCTCTACCGCTCCATCCAGGAAGAGCTGACCGACACCATCATAGAATTTCTGCAATCCAAGGAGAGAGCCAATGGCTAAACGAGAAGATTACATCAGCTGGGACGAGTATTTCATGGGCGTTGCCGTCCTCTCCTCGTTGCGCAGCAAGGATCCCAATACCCAGGTGGGGGCCTGTATAGTCAACCAGGACCACAAGATCGTAGGGGTCGGGTACAACGGCTTTCCCATCGGGGTGAACGACGATGAGATCCCTTGGGGACGCGAAGGACAGTGGCTCGACACCAAGTACCCCTATGTCTGCCATGCCGAACTGAATGCAATCCTCAACTCCACAAGCAGCTCCCTCAAGGGGTGCTCCCTGTATGTGGGGCTCTTCCCCTGCAACGAGTGCGCCAAGGCAATCATACAGTCGGGTATCAAGGAGGTGGTCTTCCTCTCTGACAAGTATGCCTTGGACGACAACACCAAAGCATCGAAGAGGATGTTCGACCAGACCGGTGTCCTCTATCGCCAGCTCAAGGCCAAGCACACCACCATAACACTCAACCTATGATCCTGACTGTCTGCCTCAACCCGACCTTCCAAAGCACCATGCTCTTCGAATCCTTCACACTAGGGGAGGTAAACAGGTGTTTTGAACACTACCTCGATGCCTCGGGCAAGGGTATGAACACCGCCAGGATAGTGAGCCAGCTCGGGGAGGAATCGGCTCTGCTGACCCACCTCGGAGGGCCCAGGAAAGAAGAGATGCTCGCCCTCTGCTCCAAGGATGCGGTTGAGGTTATCCACACCGATAGCTCAAGCGCCATACGTACGTGCACCACCATCATTGCACAGGGGGTCTGTACCGAACTGGTGCAGAACCCAGAAGCGGTGGGGCAAGGGTGTGAAGCGGCCATACGAACACTCTTTAGCGAGGCCATACAACGGGCCGAGGCGCTCATCATCTGCGGCACCCGTGCCCCGGGCTATAGCAAGGGCCTGTACAGCGACTTCGTCAAAGAGGCAAAAGAGAGGGGCAAGTTTGTCCTCTTGGACATCAAGGGCGATGACCTCCTCTCCTGCCTTCCCCATCGCCCTGATGTGATAAAGCCAAACTTCAGCGAATTTGTTGCTACCTTCTTCGGTGAGAAGGTCCCCGAACAGGGGCAGAACACCTATTTGCTGAAGCGCGTACTGATGAAGATGGCAGAGCTCCAGGACAAGTACGGATGCAAAAGCGTCATCTCCCGAGGCAAGCACGCCCTGCTGGTGTTTGACCATGGCCCGACAAGTGTCGAGATAGAGCCGACAGAGGTGGTAAACTCCATCGGATGTGGCGATACCCTCAGTGCGTCACTGACAGTGGCACTGCTCCAAGGGCACTCTTTGCAACAAGCCTCTCTTACTGCAACAAAGCATGCAACGATGCAGGCAAAAACCATACACCCAGGCAGCCTTGTATAACAAACCATCTGTTTCATTTGGTGCATCATTCCTCATGGATTTTGGAATACCAAAATATTGCAACTCGAAAACAATACATTTCTCAAATTCAACACTTATAAGTCACATATAACGCAATATGATAGATAAATTTTTATCAGATTCTAACTGATTTACTTTGACAGGCTGAACTTTATCATCCTATACTGTTACAAACATGAACCCACAAAGTGGGCTACTAGAAATGAGGAGATCCGTTATGAAAAAATTCCTATCAATCATGCTCTGTCTGGTTCTCGTCGGCTCTGCTGTATTTGCAGCAGGAAGTCCGGAAGCCGCTCCCGTAGCAAAGAAAGATTCAAATGTGGTGAAGATTGCTCTGATCATTGAGAACACCATCGACGACAAAGGCTGGTGTCAGGCCATGCACGATGGTATCCTGGAAGCACAGCAGAAGCTGCCAGGACGCATTGAGTACTCCTACAGCGAAAAGATGAAACCTGTTGACGCAGGCTCCGCTGCACGCCAGTATGTCTCCCAGGGGTATCATATCATCATCGCCCACGGCGCCCAGTACAAGAACCTCATCCTTGAAATGGCAGATGAGTATCCCAAGGTAACCTTTGCCTTTGGAACCAGCTCGGAAGTCGGGCCCAAGAACGTATTCACCTACATGCCCGAAAGTGAAGAGACAGGATACCTCTCCGGCCTCATTGCAGGCATGACAACCAAGGCCAACATCGTTGGTATCGTCGGTCCTGTCGATGCCGGTGACGCTGCCCGCTACAACCGTGGATACGTCCTGGGTGTCAAGGCTGCAAATCCCAATGCAAAGATCATGGTCGCACACTCCGGTTCCTTCAGTGACTTCATCAAGGCCGGTGAGATCGCACAGTCCCAGATCAAAGCTGGTGCAGACGTTCTCTCAGGTTCCTCACAGCAGGCCCTTGGCGCACTTCGTGCAGTAGCTGACCAGCGTGATAAGAACATCTGGTGGGTCGGTCAGGACATTGCACAGATTGGCATCCCAGAAGGCTACAAGGTCATCGCAGCCTCCTCCTACAACTACGCAGCTGTCGTAGTCGGTCTGGTTGAGAAGCTTGATGCCGGCATCACCGGGGGCATGACCCTTCCGATGAACTTCAACAACGGTGGATTCATCTTTGCATTCAACCCTGAGCTTGCCAAGATTTCCGATGGTGCCATCAAGGCCAAGGTAAACGAGAGCATTGCAGCCTTCAAGGCAAAGCCCAATACGATAAATTACACAAGCGTTGACTATTCGAAGCTTTAAGAGTCGTTAGTACATGGGTCATGCACTGCCTTGCCGTGCATGGCTCAGTTTTTTTTTGATGGCATTTGGAGGATTCCCATATGGAAGTCACTACAAAAAAGATAACCAACCTACGGGTGGAACATATCACCAAACGTTTTCCCGGAGTGTTGGCGAGCGATGATATCTCACTGTCCATAGGGGAAGGCGAGATCCTGGCCTTGGTTGGAGAGAACGGTGCGGGCAAGACCACGCTGATGAACATCCTCATGGGACTGTACCAACCTGATGAGGGACGTATCATCATCAATGGCGAAGAGGTCAGGTTCAAATCCCCCAACGATGCTTTTGCTGCCGGCTTGGGCATGGTTCACCAGCAATATATGCTGGTACCCAACATGACGGTCCTGGAGAACATAGCCCTGGGATACAAGCAGGCGTGGTCGCTTCTCAAGCTGGACCTGACCATGGTGCGCAAGCGCATAGAGGCTGTCTCAAAGAAATATGGGCTCTATGTCGATCCCGATGCCTTTATCTGGCAACTTTCGGTCGGAGAGCAACAGCGTGTTGAGCTGGTGAAGACCCTCTGTCTTGGCGCCAAGTTCCTTATCCTTGATGAACCCACCAGTGCCCTCACCCCCCAGGAGACCGATGAACTCATTGTCCTGCTCAAGAGGATGGCGAGTGAACTCTCCATCATCTTCATCAGCCACAAGCTGCAGGAGGTAAAGGACCTTTCCAATACCATCACCATCTTGCGCCATGGAGCGGTTGTCTTCCAAGGCAACACCAACGAACACTCACCGAGTGACATTGCAGCCCTGATGACCGGCCATGAGATCGAGCTCCCCCTCAACGAGGAACCCCCTGTTGACGGAGAGGTTGTACTGGATATCAAAAACCTGGATGTAAAGAGCGACCGTGGTTTCCTTGCCCTGAACAAGCTCAACCTTTCGGTTCGCGCAGGCGAGATAGTCGGGCTAGCCGGGGTGTCCGGCAACGGACAGCGCGAGCTGGCGGAGGCCATCAACGGCCTAAGAAAGGTGGAAGGCGGCGAGATCCTCTTCTATGGGGAGAACCTGGCGAACAAAAGTCCCTACCATATCATCGAATCGGGCATGGGCTACATCCCCGAGGAGCGCAATACCGAGGGCATCGTACCCTCCTTCTCCATCAAGGAGAACCTGATCCTCAAGGATGCATCCCACCCCGAGTTCTCCAAGTACACTTTTTTGAGAAACAAGGAGATAGACAAAAATGCCACCGACCTCAGGGTCAAGTTTGACATACGAAGCCCCAATATCTCCGTTGCCGCAGGATCCTTATCCGGAGGAAACATCCAGAAGGTCATCCTGGCCCGAGAGATATCCAGAAAACCCAAGTTTCTCATAGCTGTCTATCCCATCAGGGGTCTTGACCTGGGTGCTGCCGAGTTCATACACAGGCAGCTGTTGGAGAAACGCAAGGAAGGCATCGGGATCTTGCTTGTCAGTGAGGAGTTGGATGAGATCCTGGACCTCTCTGACCGTGTGGCGGTAATATTCAAAGGCGAGATCCAGCAGGTGTTGGCCCGCAAGGATGCAAACCGCAGGAGCCTTGGCATTCTCATGGCAGGAGTGAAAGATGACCAGAACATTTAAGATTACCTACAAGGTCACCATCATCATTCTGGCCATACTGGCAGCAATGATGATAGGAGCCATCATACTTTTGACCATCGGTGCAGATGTGCTGAAGACCTATTCGGTCATACTGTTTGAACCTTTGAAGACAACGCTTCAGCTCTCCGAGGTGCTCATCAGGGCGATCCCGCTGACCATCATCGCACTTGGCATCTCAGTTGCCTACAGAAGCGGCATCATCAACATCGGAGCTGAGGGGCAGATGGCGATGGGCATCCTGGGGACCACAGCGATCACGCTGCTGTTCCCCGAGCTTCCCAAGCCGGTCCTCCTTCCCATGGCGGTTCTAGCCGGGGCTGTATGTGGAGGGCTGTGGGGCTTCATCCCCGGGGTCCTGAAGGCAAAGCTGCAGGTAAGTGAGCTGCTCTCGACAGTCATGCTCAACTATATAGCCGCACAGTTCTACACCTTCTTCCTACGCGGTCCGATGCTCGACCCGGCAGAGTCCTCCCTCGGAGGGAGCGGGACACCCCAGTCGATGCGCCTGAGCAAGAACATCTGGCTGGACCGGCTCCCCGGCACACGCCTGCATGCCGGTATCTTCTTCGCCATCTTCCTGGCCATCATCATCTACCTGTTGCTTTGGAAGACATCCACAGGGATGAAGATGCGAGCAGCAGGGGCAAGTGCCCGTGCAGCTCGCTATGGCGGCATCAGCGTCACGTGGTATCTGGTCATAGCAATGGTCATAAGCGGTGCCTTTGCAGGCATGGCAGGAGCCATTGAGATCGCCGGTGTCCACAGGCGTGCCATCGAGGGCATCACCGGAGGCTACGGCTTCAGCGGTATCGTCGTCGCACTCTTCGGAGGCTTGCACCCTGCGGGCATCATCCCCGCATCGTTCTTCTTCGGCCTCCTGATCGTCGGGGCGGATATGACCCAGAGAATGGTCGGCGTTCCAGCAAACATGGTAAACGTGTTGCAGGGGGTCATCATCCTGGTCATAGTCGCCACCAAGATGGTGCTAGCGGACCCCTACCTCATGGAGAAGGTCTGGCGAAAATACCAAAAACTCACGAACCCTCCCAAGGAGGTGGAAGCATGAACTTTATCGTAAATATCCTTTCGCTGGCAATCCCCTTTTCAGTGGCGCTGCTGATAGCCTCCCTCGGGGAGATGTTCAACCAGAGAGCAGGAATCTTCAACCTAGGCTGTGAAGGCGTCATGGCGATGGGAGCGTTCCTTGGCATGCTCATCCCCTATAGCATCGGCCAAGGCGGGCCTACCCCTGGAGTATATAACTTCATAGGGATTCTGGTTGCCATGGGCGTCGGTGCCCTCTTCGGGCTGTTCTTCGGCTTTGTGGTCGTAACCTTCCGTGCCCCGCAGGGCATCGCAGGCATCGGGCTGCAGATGTTCGGAGTGGGGACTGCAGGCACGCTCTTTCGCCACTTCGTCGGCGGTACGCAGTCGGTGCCTGGCATCGACAACATCAACATACCCGTCCTCTCTAAGATTCCCATCCTTGGGCCGGTCTTTTTCTCGCACAACGTTCTTGTCTACCTTGCCTTCCTGTTCGTTCCGGTTGCCTGGTACATTCTGTTCAAGACCCCCTGGGGCCTGAAGGTACGGGCTGTGG
The DNA here is from genome assembly GCA_034007055.1 of Sphaerochaeta sp. GTDB lineage: Bacteria > Spirochaetota > Spirochaetia > Sphaerochaetales > Sphaerochaetaceae > Sphaerochaeta. The sequence goes on along the minus strand of JAVERP010000032.1, from coordinate 28,312 downwards.
GGACCAACCCCAGGGCTGCAGACTCCATCGGCATCCAGGTGAACAAGGTCCGCTTCCAGGCACTGGCTGTGGGCGGAGCTCTGGCAGGGTTGGCTGGAGCGTACCTCAGCCTCTGCCAGGCAAAGATGTTCAGCGACGAGATCATAGCAGGACGGGGCTTCATTGCCGTAGCGCTGGTCTATTTCGGACACTGGAGTCCGGGAAAGATCATGTGGGGTGCCCTCTTGTTCAGCTTTGCCCAGGCATTGCAGCTTGCAATCCAGGGACAGGGGATCAACTTCCCCTACGAGTTCGCTGTCATGCTGCCCTACGTCATGGTCATTGTGGTCCTGGCATTCAACAGGAAGAGCCAACTGCTCGGGCCCACAGCCCTAGGCAAGCCGTTTAACAGGGAAAAGCGGACGTAGACAAAAGATGGGTATAGACAGGGGATTTTGTTGCAATTCCCTGTTGTTTTCTTAGTTTTCTCATCCATTGGAGCATAGCGCAACAAGGATTGCAACAGACTAATGTATTACGCAACAACACCTTGACGAATTACTTCATAATGGAGAAACTAAAGAAGTATAGCATCACAGACCGACGCATTCGCCAGAGTGCCGACGCTAAGCGGCTACCACATGTTCCCTTCTTAAACGCTAGAAACGTTGAGGCCGGTTACTGTGCATTACGCACCTCCCGCCTTGACCCAATGGAGAGCAACGCTGTGTATGCATTCACTGTAAATGGAGATTCGATAACCTACAACGGACAAGACAAGAAGCTGCTTCGCTTCCTACGAGAAGACCTGAACCTCACCGGAACCAAGGACGGGTGCAGTGAAGGCGCTTGCGGAACCTGCACCGTCTTGGTGGACGGCAAGAAGACCAAGGCATGCATACCCCTGCTTTCCAAGCTCGAGGGCAAGGCGATCATAACCATAGAGGGCCTCTCCGAACGTGAGAAGGATGTCTACTCCTACTGCTTCGCTGAGGCAGGGGCTGTGCAGTGCGGCTTTTGCACCCCGGGTATGATCATCAGCGCAAAGAGCCTGCTCGATGAGGAGCTCAACCCCACCTTGGATATGGTCAGAAAAGCCATCAAGGGTAACATCTGCCGATGCACAGGGTATAAGAAGATCGAGGAGGCAATCCTCAAGGCAGCCCGATATTTCCGGGAGAACCTGCCGGTGGTCACCGATGTTGAGGAGCCTGTGCTCGACAAGCGCTACAGGCGCGTCGATGCGATCCCCAAGGCTTTGGGAGAAGGTCTCTATACCGATGATATACGAATCGAAGGGATGCTCTATGGCAAGGCTGTGCGATCTGCATTCCCCAGGGCACGGGTAGTGAAGATCGATACCACAGAAGCACAGAAGCACCCCGACTTTGTCAGGGTGGTGACCAGCAGCGAGGTCCCTGAGAACATCATCGGGCACCTGACCCATGACTGGGATGTCCTGATCCCCATCGGAAGCATCACCCGCTACACTGGCGATGCCCTCTGTCTGGTCGTTTCCAAGAATAATGAGACGCTCGATGAGATAGCAGCCCTCATTGATGTATCCTATGAGGTATTGAAGCCAGTGCTCACCATGGAGGAGGCTCTCGCTGATGATGCTCCCTCAATCCATGAGAACGGCAACATCCTCACCATCGAGCACATAGTCCGGGGAGACGCCGACAAGGCCATCGCAGCGAGCAAGCACGTCATCACGCGCCACTACTCCACCCCCTATACCGAACACGCTTTCATGGAGCCTGAGTGTGCCGTAGCACTGCCTGAGGGAGAGGACGGGGTCCTAGTCCATACATCCGGGCAGTCAATCTATGATGAGCAGGACGAAATCTGCCGCATGCTCCGTCTTCCCCCTGAAAAGGTACACTGTCACAGCATGCTTGTCGGTGGTGGATTTGGAGGCAAGGAGGATATGAGTGTCCAGCACCATGCGGCCCTTCTCGCCTGGTTGCTCAAGAAGCCGGTAAAGGTAAAGCTCAGTCGCCAGGAAAGCCTGACCGTCCATCCCAAACGCCATCCTATGGAGATCGACCTGACTACAGCCTGTGACGAGAGAGGGCGCATCACCGCCATGAAGGCAACCATCCTAGCCAATACGGGAGCATATGCCTCTTTAGGCGGGCCAGTCTTGCAGAGGGCCTGTACTCACGCCTCCGGTCCCTACAACTTCCAGAACTTTGAGGTCCTGGGAAAGGCTATCTATACCAACCTGGTCCCTGCCGGGGCATACAGGGGCTTTGGGGTTACCCAGAGCTGTTTCGCCGTCGAGTCCAACATGAATCTGCTTGCCGATGAACTAGGTATGGACTACTGGCAGTTCAAGCGACTCAACGCCCTCAAGCCGGGGGACATCATGCCCAACGGCCAGATAGCCCAGCCTGACACCGGCATCATCGAGTGCCTTGATGCGGTGAAGGAGGCGTACGACTCATCCCCCCGGGCAGGTCTTGCCATAGCCTTCAAGAACAGCGGGATTGGGGTAGGAGTCCCCGATACCGGCAGATGCATCCTCTCTGTAGAGAAGGGCAAGGTGCACATCCGCACCAGTGCAGCGTGCATGGGCCAGGGAATTGCCACCGTCTGCATCCAGATGCTCGGAGAGACCTGTGCACTGAACTCAACCGACCTCATAGTCGAGGATCCTGATACGAGACGCACCCCGGACTCAGGAACGAGCACAGCCTCACGCCAGACGGTATTTACAGGGGAAGCGGTACGAAGGGCGGCTCTGCAACTGAAGGAAGCCCTGAAGGGCTCAACGCTTGCCGAGCTTGAAGGAGAGGAGTACTTTGGCGAGTACACCAGCGTAACCGACCCCATAAACTCGACAAAGAAAAACCCGGTAAGCCATGTGGCATACAGCTACTCAGCACAGGTTGTGATCCTTGACGAGGAGGGCAAGCTGGAAAAGGTAGTTGCAGCGTGTGATGTGGGACAGATAGTAAACCACCAGGCCCTTACCGGCCAGATCGAAGGAGGGGTCACCATGGGCCTAGGCTACGGCCTTACCGAGGACTTCCCCATCGAGGAGGGACAGCTGAAGGTAAGGTACGGCACCCTTGGCCTGCTGAGGTCAACCGATGTTCCTGATATCGAGGTCATGCTGGTCCAAGGCCCCAAGAAGAACCCTCTGGCTTATGGAGTGAAGGGAATAGGAGAGCTTTCCACCATCCCCACAGCCCCTGCTTGCCAACATGCCTACTATCGTTTTGACGGTACCTTCAGGACCTCCCTACCCTTGGCTGATACTGCATATAAGAAGCCTAGGAAGAGTCATTGAGAAGAGACGATCAAATAAGAACGAAGACAAAGAATAGAGAAAGAGAATATTGATGGAGGCCGCGAAAGCGGCCTCTGGTGTTTTCACTGGTAGTTGTCGCAGATCTTGCGCCAACCGGACGATGTGGATATGACCTATCAGCTCTATAAGTTTTTCAGGTATAGACGAATAAAAGGAATATTTTTATATTTTTACGGTTATACTCTAAAAACTATATATAGTAAGTCCATAGTTCCAATACATCAAAAATTTCGAAACTAAGAGAAATGTAAGGACCTCTGGCTATTCTATGAAGTTACCTACCTGAACGAGAAGCCATTACTCTTCTTGAAGCAAAAAATCCAGAAGATTGATAATCTTGATACCTTCAAAATCTTTGGCAAAAGGACGGTCCATAGTGAGTATCATCTTGTCATACTGGTCATCAATTGCAAGAAGCGGACGTAGTTCTCTCTCTCGTGTCTTATCATCCATGATAGTGGCTGAGACCTGCACATAGAGTTTTCGACCTAGACGGGTAGCAATGAAATCAACTTCTAATGTGCCCACTTTTCCAATGCAAACATCATACTGCCGATGTAGGAGTTCCATGAATACAACATTTTCAAGAGTATGACCATAATCAGCGTTTCTCAAGCCTGTCAATTGATTGCGAACCCCCAAATCAACAATATAGTACTTTTGCAGTGTCTTAAGAAACATCTTCCCCTTAAGATCATACCGGTTTGCTCGATAGATGATGTACGCATTCTCCAACATGACAAGATAATTATAGATGGTCTCACTTGTAGTTTTCCTCCCGCTGGAGTTCAGATAATCTACAATCTTCTTCGTTGAGACTATATTTCCTATGTTTGCTGCAACATACTTGAGCAAGTTCTCAAGCAGTGCAGGATCACGTACCTGATTTCGCTGTACCACATCTTTTAGGATTACGGTGTTGATGACACCGGAAATAAATGCATGTATGGTATCTTTCTGATCTAGCAGCTTAATTACTGTAGGCAAGCCCCCATAGGTCAAGTAATCATTGAAATGGTCTGGAAGAGACTCTAACGCCCCCTGTCCAATGAATAGCAGATATTCCTTGAAAGAGAGAGGTTGTATAGGTATCTCGACATATCTTCCTGAAAGTAGTGTAGAGAGTTCTGAAGAGAGCAAATATGCATTCGATCCTGTCAGATATATATCCACGGGATAATCAACTTGGAGCGAGTTGACTACCCGCTCCCACGCTTCCACTTGCTGGATTTCATCAAGAAGAATATAGAACCTATCCCCTTCTTTTTTTAGTTTCTTTTTCAAATAGGCATAGAGTTCTTTGTACGAGGTCAGGTCATCAAAATCCAAGGATTCAAAATTCATCCGAATAATATGCTCGGAGGATACTCCATTTGCGAGCAGATACTCTTCAAACAGGACAAGCAGGGATGACTTTCCACAACGACGCATCCCTGATACTACTTTGATCAGGGGCTTGTCTTTGAACTTAACCAGTTGAGCTAGATAGAAATCACGTCGTACCAGCATAGGCCACCTCTTAGTGCAAGTATACTGGATTATGTAATAAATGTAAAAGTTTTTCGACTATAGACGAATAAAAGGAATATTTTTAGAGTTTTACGGTTATACCTGAAAAACTTCTACCCTACTACCAATTGAATCTTTCCCTCTCAACCATAATAAAGGGGATCCTTTGCTCCCCTTTATCATAGACATCTATGATGATACCACTTCTGTCCCAGTACATTTTGTTATGTCCTACACCAAAGCAATCCTCTTCCCATTCACAATAACAACCAGGCCTTCAATGTCGACCGTTGCCTCTGGCCTGTTCTCAAAGAAGTCAGACTCTGGAGAAGCACCGACCATACAGGCAAAGTAGGTTATCCCCTCGCCTATACTCCCTTCAAGATAGGGAACGATGGTAGTATCCTGGGTAAAATTCAGGTTAGGCATCGGCCTTATCCAGGCAGCTTCCCTATTCTCCAACAGGTCTACTATAGCCGTGGTTCCCCAAGGGAGACGCACCCCCATGCCATGGCTTGTATCCTGCAGAACGTCCACTATGGGCTCCATCTCAAAGCCTTTATAGCTGAGCATCCCGAAGCCTCCTTCCCTGCTGGTAAGTGCCCTGGGGCTCTCTATCCTATGGATTCTGATATGCCAGCCTCCACAAGGCACCAGCCAGGTGGTGATGGTCACATCCCTATAAGGCTGCCATCGGCTTCGTACTATCGTATCAAGGAGGGCGTAGTCGTACGACTCCCTTCTTGGACGCCAGTAGTTGTCCCCTTCACTCACGTACAGCATGCTGTCACATCCTGTCTTCTCAAAGTCGAAGCTTGCCAGTGAGGCTGAGAACCCATACTTCGCACTGTAGGCGAACTTGGCATACTTCTCAGAAGCATGATTCATCTGGTACGCAGGGTACTGCCCGGCATTGAGCAGGACCACATCATGCTTTGACCGGCACAGCAAGGCCCGGGGGACTTTGAGCAGGGATACCTCCGGCAGTTTGGGCATAGGGAGCTCCTCACTCATCCAGAAAGGGTGCTCCTTAGGGAGGGCAAGGATAAGGAATACCTTGAAGGACCAGTACGGGGAACCCGGGCTGTTGTACTGTTCAGCTATCAATAGAGTAGGATAGGCAAACCCAATGGTCAATAAACCATCACGATCGAAGATGGGTTGGGAGAACCACCACCTGAGGTTGCGCAGTAAGATGCCCTTCATCACTCCCCAAGGCAGTACCTCTATGTTTGCAAAGGCACAAGCACTGAAGAAAGAAGCCATGGCAAAGCGATAGGTCTGACTGCGTCCAAAGGGCACACACAAACCCTCATCGGTGAAGTAGTGCACAAACTGCTGGGCAAAGAGCCCTGCCCTATCTTTGAAGCGTGCACAGCGTTCACTGTCGCTGTTGTGTTTTTACCGATAGTACACCATCGAATAGAAATGGAAGGCAAAGGGGTTGTACCCATCAAAGGGAACCTTGTCACGGTACCAACCATCACCTACATAGAAAGCCTCAAGGGTAGCCAAGTCATGCTCCATCATTTCAGGTGCATATGCTTGGCCCAATGACTCAAGGGCCAGATTGACCAGCACCCTGAAGAAAAGCCAGTTGTTGTCGCATACAGTCTCTTCGTTGATAGTAAACAGCCAGGAAGAGAGGTTTTCTTTCTCTGTTTTGGCAAGCGGAATCCAATAATGGCAAGGGGCTACCAGAAGAGCGAGAGCCATAGCTGCCATCTCCACCATCCTCTGATCTACAGGGCCTACATCACCCCAATAGTACTTGCCTAGCGGGTTTGTCCCCTCTACAAATCCCTGGGTATGACGATCGAGGCCCTGCCAGTCATATCCTCCCGCCACCAGCGGCCCTATTCCCCACAACAGCCGGCTCCACCCCTCAAACAGGGCTATTTTTGAAGAAAAGTGTGCAGAGCCATTTCCTACAAACAGGCCTGCTCCTCCCTCTACCAGCTTGTCCTCACAAGGCTCCAACATCTGGATGAGACTCAGAGTTAGATCATCGCGGCTCTTTAGGGGATTGTGTGTGATCGGAAGATCATATGTTTTCATGAGATTGCCCCCCTTACCAGAACAAAGGTCTGTTTCGTAAGATCCTTACCAGTGCCTCAACATAAAAATAGTCACCCCAGATAGTGCACTCATCAACGCCTTTTCCAAAAGGCTTGCCATATACGGCATGCAGGAGTATCCCATTGGAAAGGGGCTCATCCTTGCTGGTATAGGAATCGGCAAGGGACTTCATCATACTCAGGGCTACCCGTTCATAAACTTGGCGATCCTTATCCACAACAGGCAACAGTGTTGCCAATTCCAACAGGGCACAGGCTGCGATAGAGGCGGACGAGCTGTCACGCTCCTCATCCCCGCTTGTAAAGACAATATCCCAGTAGGGGACATTGTCCTCAGGCAACCGGTTAATGAAATAGTTAGCCATCCGTTTTGCATCATAAAGAAGTAGAGGATCACTTTCATAGCGGTAGTTGAGACAGAGCCCATAGATGGCCCAAGCCTGACCTCGTGCCCAGCAGGAGGAGTCGCTATAGCCTTGGGCTGTCGTACCCCTGAGGGGAGCCCCGGTCTCAGTATCGAAGTAATAGGTGTGGTAGGTTGAGTCATCCTCCCTAAAGAGGTAGGTCCTTGAAGCCTTGAGGTGACGCACTGCCGCTTCCCTATAGTGACTTTCACCTGTCTCGTCGCTTGCCCAGAAGAGCAAGGGGATGTTCATCAGACAGTCGACGATGATCCTTCCCTTCTCCAGAGGATTATCAAGGTCCCCCCAAGCCTGCAGGATCCCAGCAGGTTCGTTGTAGCGAACCATCAGGAGGTCTGCTGCCTCTAGGGCAGTCTTCTTAGCCTCCAGGTTGCCGGTGAGCAAATACTCAGCCTTGCATGAGAGGATATAGAGAAATCCCAAGTCATGCGTATTGGTCTCTATCCTTTTTTCCAGCCTATTCTGGTAATCGGCAAGGGTCCTCTCAGCAGCTTTCCGGTACTGTTCATCACCGGTGTACTGGTAAGCTTGCCAGAGCATGCCATTCCAGAAACTACTGGTCCATTCCGTATTCGGAATGACAGGATACACATTCCCTACGCTTGCGGGTGCTGGATAGCCCTCACTGAAGGCCGGGATATTCTTCTCGATCATGGCCAAGGCAAAATCCAAGGCCTGTTCCCAGTATCCAGCGTCCAACAATGCAGCATCGATATGAAAGGGTTTTTGTATATGTTCCACAGTTCTCTCCCTAGTTTTTGGTCTTGTAATAATCAGCAACAACCTTGAAGGCAAGCTTTCGTGTCTTTCTGTCGCTGTCGATGAGGCCCTTTCTGTTGAAGCCTTCCTGGTATCGGTTCAAGCGCCGGACCGCACGAAAATCCATCAGTATCCAGGGGGTCGTTCCTTGGATAAAGGGACACCTTGCCATGGTTGCAAACTGCTTTCTATACAGCTCCTCCTGAAACTCCTCGGTCCACATGGTCTCCTTTGTCCCATGATGACCAGAGCGGGCTCCCCCGCCAAACTCTGTGATAATGACAGGTTTTGTAGGCTTCGAGTTGTCAAGAATAGTCAGCAGATGATTGAAATCTGGGATATACCAACCGCAGTACTCGTTGTTTCCAATGATATCAAGGCAGTCGATGAGTCTGTCTTCAATGATCATCTTTGTTTCATTTACCAGGCAGGCTGCACTGATGGCGCGAGTCCCATCGAGGGATCTTGCACACAAGGCAAGGTTGGACATGAAGGCAAAGCGGTCATCGGTATCAGGATTCTCATTGCCTACCGACCAGATAACGACACTTGCGCGGTTACGGTCCCGCATGATCAATTCCTTGAGCTGATTTTCTGCATCCCTGTAGGTTGTCGGATTGGCGAAGTCGATTGCCCAATAGACGGGGATCTCCTCCCAGAGCATGACACCCATCTCATCGGCAATCTGGGCAAAGCGACGGGTATGTGGGTAGTGGGCAAGACGCAAGAAGCAACCATTGAGCTCCTTCAAGTGCTGTATGGTCTCCCTGATAACCTCGTCATGAGTAGTTTTCCCCAAGGTAATGTGGTCCTCATGTATACAGACTCCCGAAAGGTAGCGTTCCTTTCCATTAAGGTAGCACTTTGTCCCCACCACCTTGAACTCTCTGAATCCAATGGCATCGGTAAGCTTGTCATCACCAAAGGTGAGGGATACTGCATAGAGCCTGGGACTCTCAGGGGACCAGAGCTCTGGGCTTGCCTTGAATGCCACATGGCCCTTGCTCTCCTTCACAGCAACCTTTTGCCGTATGCCCAACTCTGGGATCTCCAGCAGAGCCTCCCCACTCTGAGTACCATCGACAGTGAGGTCCATTGCAATCTCTGAGTAGTTGGTATCAGGAAGCAACCGGACAAACCAGTCCCGTATCACCGTCTTCGGGGCCCTGATGAAATACACATCACGATAGAGGCCCCCATAGTTGAACCAGTCGGTGTTATCCATAGGAACCCGGCTCTTTGACCGTGAGGCATCAACAGCAACTATCAGACGGTTCTTCTCGAGCAGCTTCCCTGTCACCTCAACAGTAAAGGGAGTGGAACCCCCGTCATGCATGGCCACAGGCTTTCCGTTGAGAAAGACATAGGTTCTATATTGAGCGCCTTCAAAGTGCAGAAAGGACCTCTCTTCTTTTCCGGCATACAGGAACTCACGCATGTAGAGCCCCATGTTCTCATAGAGATACAGCTCAGGACTCTCCATATTCCAGCAAGAAGGAACATTGACCAGCGGCCAATGGTCAAAGTCAAAGTCACAAGGAAGAAGCAACCCATCCTTGGCTTTTCGCTCCTCCTTGTACCAATCACTTCGCAAAGCCGTCTCATAGGGGTCAGCGATGAAATGCCACTTGCCATGCAAGGACTCCACATCTCTGCCGGAGATGCTCAACAGCGTTTCAGACTCTACTCTGAACGGTTCAAATTGCGCCTTGTAATCAACAGCGTGTATCGCCGCATTGAAATTCTCAGGTTTCTTTTCCATGGTTAAACTCCTATTACCCTTTAATTCCAGAGGCAGATACGCCTTGGATAAAATATTTCTGCCCGAACAGGAAAATTACCAGAACAGGTAGTATTGAGATGAGGGCGGCGGCCATCTGCGGCCCCCAGTACACATACTGCTCACGCACAAAGTCTGTCATCCCCAAAGGAAGAGTCTTAAGCTCGGGTGTGGTTATATAGATCAGAGGAGCAAAAAAATCATTCCAGAAATACCTGAAGGAGAAGATGATCTGTGTGACCAGGACTGACTTTGCCATAGGCAGGATAATACGGAAAAAGATGGTCCAGTCCTGTGCTCCATCGATCATCGCTGCCTCTGAATAGGTGTCGGGGATGGAAAGGAAGAACTGGCGCACCAAAAACGTTCCAAAGGCAGTAAAGGCACCCAACAGGACCAGAGCCATATGGCTATCATACAGACCCATCGTCCTGATGATGATGAACTGGGGTATGGTCACTGCCTGGGAGGGTATCATCATCGAGATGAGATAGAGGGTAAAGATAAAGTCCCGCCCCTTCCATTTGATCTTTGAAAATACGTACGCCCCTGTTGTGGCGGTAACAAGCTGGACTATCACAATAGTGGAGGTCAGCTTGATCGAGTTAAGGATGTAGCGAGGGAAATTCTCCTTCAGACGCATGAAGTTTGTCGTCACAGGGTTTGTGGGAATGAACTTGAAGGGGAAGTCGAACAAGTTGCTTTCATTTTTAAACGACGATGAAAGCACAACCAAGAGGGGCATCATAACTACCACTGAAACAAATGCTAAAAAAAGTAGCTTCACAACGGTTTGTATCTTTCTTTGTCGTGTGTATGAGATACTAGACAACATCATAGTTCACCCACTTCTTCTGTCCATGCTGTTGGACAAACGTAATGATGAGGATAATGACCATAAGAACCACAGATTCTGCCGAGGCATACCCGAACCTAAAATGCGTAAAGGCGTTTCTATATATGTCGAAGGCGAGTACAATCGTCGAGCCGGCGGGCCCTCCCCCTTGCTGACCTCCGGTCATGATGAAGATATAGTCAAACACCTGAAAACCCCGTATTACCGCAATGGTGATGGCATAGAAGAGGATTGGGGAAAGACCGGGAATGGTTACGGATATGAACCTCTGCCATGCATTTGCCCCATCCATGGAAGCTGCTTCATAGAGCGAACTGTTGATATTCTGCAACCCTCCGATAAAGAGCACCATGTAATAGCCAAAGTTCTGCCAGACGGTCACCGTGATGATTACAGACAAAGCGGTGCTTTCACTAGCCAACCATTTCAGCGGTGTCATGCCCATTGAGATCATAACTTGGTTAATCAGGCCGGAATTTGGTTCAAACAAGAACATGAAGGCCAGGCCCACCGATACCGATGAGAGTATGTTCGGGATGTAGTAGACGCTCCTGAACAGTGCACACCCTCTGAATGTCTTTGCCAGTAATAAAGAAAATCCCAAACCTAGGGTAATCTGGAAAAATACCGACACTATCATGTAGTTGAAGGTGATTCCAAGGTAGGAAAGAAATTTGGAGCTTGAGAAAGCTATGATATAGTTTTTCACTCCGACAAACCTATAGACCGGTCCTCCGGAATAATTGGTAAAGGAGAGGACTACCGCCATGACCATGGGAGCCAGGACAAAGGCGACAAAGCCGACAAAGCTTGGAAGCAAAAAGGATGCTATGGTCAGACCTTTTCTGAGTGTGAGTTTTTGATGCATGCAGGACCTCCCCAAAAGAGAATGGTGATGTATGCCTCCCCATACAGGGGAAGCATACAAGGCTTGTGCCTAATTCTGTTTTTAGAAGGTTGTATCTACGATTTCCTTCAGCCCTTCGGTGAACTTCTTCTCAAACTGTGCTTCGTTGATCTTGCCGAGGATGAACTCCTCCTGCATCTGATCGAACATAGCCTCAACACGAGAGGAGTACTTGCTGAAGTTGGCGGTATAGTTCTTTCTATCCTCGAGGAAGTAGTTCAGGGAACTTTCATCGGGGAGGTTCTTCCCAATGATGGTGCGAACTTCATCGGTGGAGATGGCAGGAAGAACGCCGAATGATGCCGCTACCTTAGCACCCTCAGGACCACCCATCCACTCTATGAATGCAAACGATGCATCCTTTTTCTTGGAATAGGAGGTGATGTGGTTGCTGGTAGGCAGACCTACGGTACTATAGACCTCATTGTCGCAAGGCATGCGGGTAATTCCGTAGTCAGCCTTGGTAAAACCTCTAAGCAGACCGTCCCTCTCACCGGTGGTCATCTGGCCGGGGAACCACTCACCAATGATGAGCATGCCGACATTCCCATCGTAGAACTGCTTGGAATAGTGGGTCTTGGTCACTTTCATGTCAATGAGGGACCACATGGCACCAGCATCCTCAAGGTCTTTTCTCATGGCAAGCTGACGCGTTACGTTGCTTATGTTGTCGATTTTGCCATCTGAGGTAAGCACCTTGTCCTGTGCCTGGCCGGCCATCCAGAATCCCTGGCTTCCCCAGAAGTAGATTGAAGCACCGATAAGTGAAGGATCGGCGGCAGTGATCGCCTTGGAAACTTCAGTAAACTTCTCCCAGTCCCATTCGCCTCTTGCCACATAGTAGTCAGGGGTTGGGATACCGGCTTTCTTGAATACATTCTTGTTGAAGTAGGTGTAGTAGGAACCGCCACGCCAAGGGATGCAGACTATGTCATCTCCAATGGTAACTGAAGATCGGTAAGCATCAACTGCTGCAGTAGAGGCACCTGTCTTTGTAAAGTAGGAGTTCAGGGGCTCTATATACCCATTGGCATATTGTGCGAACATGTCCCCCTGTCTCTTTTCCATGAAACAGTCGATGTTGGCCCTACCGGAGAGCAGTGTGGTGAGCTTTGTCTCATAGTCGGCAGATGCCAGGATCTTCCCATCAACAAACACCTCACTCTGTGATGCATTGAATGCATCTATCAGTGCCCTATGGCTTGCATCGTCCCATGTGTAGTATGTGATGGTGGTGGGTCCCTCTTTGACAGCGGCAACCTTTGTCTCCGCAGCTCCGGCAGCGAACAGCGTTCCTGTTACCAGGACAAGAACCATACCGAGCAAAAATGATTTCTTTCTCAAATTCATTGTGTGCCTCCTTATTAGACATGAATGAGCTTGATTAAGCATTGCATGACTATACTGATTTTGATATTTTGAAGAGCATTTTTAGTTTTGATTTCCATACAAGGGGAATGTTGAAAACCTACAAATTGTTGTTTTTCCTATGAAATGTACGATATTTGGCAGGCGACATGCCCATCATATTTTTAAAGTAGGTGCAAAAATAGGAATAATTCCCGAATCCCACCTGGTCCCGGATCTCGTTGATGCCAAGCTCACTCTCCTCAAGCATCTCGATGGCTTTGGCCAGGCGCAGGCTTGAGATAGTATCATTGATGGAGACTCCTTCGCTCTGTTTGAACTTGACGCGCGCATAGTTGACAGAGAGGGAGAACTGGTCGGCGACCAAGGCGGAATTCAAGCACTTGTCCTGCAAATTCTCCTCGATGAACCTATTCATATGTTCCACTAGCTCTCTCTGCTGGTCATGGCTTGCATGGGTTAGATACTCACCCATGACAGCAACAATTGAGGCGAACGTAGCATGCAGCTGGGAATACTCCTCACATGAGAGCACTTTGGTATACCAGGCTACAGACCCGCCAGGATAGAGTAGGTCGAGCTGGGATGCATAGTATTGCTGCACCAGAAGGCTGAGATTGAGCGATAAGGCGAGAAAGTACTCATAGCTGGACTGGTTTCTGAGCGCTTCAAAAATCCTTTCCACTTCCTTTTCATAGAGGGCGACATCGCTGTTCTTCAATGACTGCACAAAGGCGTTGGTGTCCACCATGGAGGTATCAATTGCCGCTCGCTGTATCTCTCCATGGAATACGATGCTACCCCGCCTGGAGAGATACAGCACCCGCATGTCCTTGCGTACCTGTTGGAGCTTGGATGGCAACTCCTCCAAGGGATACTGCTTTGCAAGGACTATTGCACTCACATCAAAGCGATGGTTTTCCCCTATCAGGGTATTGGCTTGTGTGATCCTCTCTTTGAGTTCCTTAGGGTTCTGGTAGGAGAGGTAGCAATAGGTATGGTTTTCAAGATAGAGCAGGAAGGTATGGTGCTTAGACTTGCGAAGGGCGGGAAGCAGCCATTGCGCCGCTTTCTCACTTTCCAGACAGATATCATGGGAGGCCCTATGCTCATCGAGGTTGCCTAGGCGAACCATTGCAAAACAAATATCACCGGTGGGGTTGTAGGGCATGGATTTCTGGGTGCCCTCCCCTTTCAAGAAGGTGAGCAGACGCTTTTCAAGGTTCAAGGAGCTGTCCAATCGCTTTGCGATAAGGACAAGAGTGCAAAGTGAGAGGATGAGAATTGTCAAGGAAATGAGGATGATATTGTTCTTCAGCTCCTTGATCGGGCCGACGATCTTCTCGTAGGGAATGAGGTAGACCAATCTCCACCCCATCTCCGTCTGGTCATTCCAGCATGCAAGGAAGAGTTTGCCCTCCTTATCGGTTATCCTAATCGATCCTGCAGTTGCCTCCTGCTGCACGAGATGTAGAAAAAGGGGATCGTGCAGACTGGACTGGGCAAACTTGTCCGCATGTGGATGGGAGAGGAAGTATCCCTCATTGTTAATGATATAGAAGTCTTCGGGTGCATCTTTGGCCTGCAGGGTAAACATCTCCCGGGCCGCTGACTCTGAAAAGTTGACAACCAGGGCATAGCTGAGTCTGGGATTGTTTGAAAAATGGGTGTTCGCCAGAGTGTAGAGGTTTTCGGTCGCTTCAATGCGAAGTGTTATGCTGTTGCCTTTGTCGGTAAAGGATGCCCGTCTCTTGTCAAAGAGCAGGGTCCTGTTGACACCGGTCTGCAGATACTCCATGAGTGACGGATCGCTGGTGCAGCTGTCACCTTCAAAGCCCCGGTAGGATGAGACGAAACCGTAGTCTCCGTTATAGAGATAGATGGAATGGATGTAGTTGTTTCGGGCAACCATGCGGTCAATGATGGGAATGGCCCTCAGGATTGCCTCCCGGTCTTCCAGGCGATGAAAGAGGAAGTTCTGTATCGTAGGATCTTCAAAAAGCTGGGCCGCTACGGGCACTGAGTTGAAGCGCATCTGCTTGTACAGCGTACTGATCATGCTGAGGTTGGAGGTATAGGTCTCCGTTATCAGGCTGGAGGCGATTTTCTCTGAGGAGTGGAAGAAAAGGGTGGAGAGCACGATCAGAGCAATACAGATGGTGACGCTTATAGGGATGAATATCTTGATAAATCGTGTTGTTGTAGTTTTCGATCTCATGGGTGCCCCTCATAAAGCAGAAAAGGAACAGTATTTGCCAGCACAAGGAACTCACTACTCTTCTCTAGGGTACAATACTACACGGAAAACAGCACAAAGGGAAATAAAACTTCCCCCAAGAGAAATCGCTCGCCATCATGTGCCATCGACCTGTACCTTCATCCACAGGGTTTATGATCCCAGCCATGGTCCATGGCGATCAGCTTCTCCCCTGTATATGCAGGCTGGCATGCGCGGCAACCGCACAGAACATGGTCACTCTCAGCGCAAAGGCTGTCTCCCAAAAATGGATTGAGGAAGTCGAGCACTATGTCCCGCAATTCTTTGCAGACCTGGATTACAAGGATCTCAAGACGATTCCACGATTCTGATGGCTTCTACCCATTTACCCAGAGAAACTATCTACGCCCTTTCTGGAGCTTTACGATGTAATCAAGACCATCACTGGTAATCCCGGACTATTTTCTCACTGCTGGCGTAGTACTTATTGTTTTTCATGTATGTTGAGGAATCCATAACTCCTCTATGTACATAGGATAGTATTGTCACACAAAAGTCTCAATAGGTTATATGTATATGTTTTGAGACTTCTATAGGTAAAAACTTTGAAACAGTCAGCTCCTATGCCTGATTTCCAATCTCAAAACAGACATAAAGCGGGGTGTCTCCCGGCCTTGTTATAGCATGAGGCTGAAAGGTCAGCCTACCAGATAGAAGAGGCCCTGCTTGGCCTAGATCATGGTTCTGGCATGAGTATCTTGCCTTTTCCCAAGGATGGAGGGTAATTCGCCTGAAGGTTGGCTGGGCAGTGCTAATGTTTGCCTATATATTGGTATAGAGGGAATTTACCATATCAGAATCGAGCTAGCAGTACGCTATTCGTGCTCTTCTTTTCATTTGGGTTTCCCAAAAACCATGGTATAGTATGGCCATGATACTCAAACGTGCAACCTATTTAGGATCTGACCATCACCTGCATACCCAGGATATCAGGGTATCAGGCTCGGTTATCAGCCAAATCCAGGAAACCCTGGAGCCAGAGGAGAAGGAGCGCATCATAGACTGCTCTTCCTTCATCATCGTCCCTGCCCTCGCTGACTGCCACGTCCATACCCCTGACACCTTGTTACGGGGTATCCACCGTGACATGAGCCTCGCCTCCTGGGGTGATGGCAGCAAACAAGGTCAATTGCAGCAAAGGCTGTACGACTATATAGACACCTCCGTAGGCACAGAGGAGTTCAAGACCCTTGTCCTCTACTCCTACATGCAGTACCTGAGACAGGGAGTCGGCTTTATTGTTGAGACGGGACAGGCTGACAACTCCTCCTCCATCCTGGAGGAGTGTGCCCTTCAGATCGGGTTGAAGGCCCTCATCGACTACTATGACGAGTATCCGACCACAAACCCAGCCTCTGCGACCATCAGCAGGGGCATACACCTCCCTGAAGAGGAGGACCTCACCGCCAAACTTTTGGAGGAGGTGCGTAAAAAATGTGCGACCGACCATCCCTACCTGATGACCCACTGCCTGGAGACCTCCTGTAGGAGGTCCGAAGTGATAAGGAAGTTCGGCATGTCGACAGTAGAGCTGCTTGCCAAAAAGCATATGCTTGATAAGCGCTCAATCCTCTTCCACTGTGTCGAGGCAAGCGAGCAGGATATAACGCTCCTGGCAAGCCACCAGGCCAATGTGGTGCACTGCCCGGTTTCCAATACCCGTAGCGGGAGCGGCAGCATGAACCTCTGTGCCATGCTAGAGCAGGAGATCAACATCACCCTGGGAACCGACTACCTCAGCCACGACATGTGGGAGACCATGCGCGCAACATACGGGGAGCTGAAGCAGGGAATGAAACCCCACCTCTATGATGCACGCACTGTGGTGGACATGGCTACGCGCAATGCCGCCCCTATCGCAAGAGAGACCAGCTACCAGGGGACCATCGAGGTAGGAAGCGGTGCAGACCTGCTCTTCCTCACCGCCCACCATGCCATCTCCCCCATCATCGACACACCTGACTTTTCCAATGTGGCCCATAACCTGCTCATCCATGCCCGTCCTGAGATGATCACACACGTCATGGTCAATGGGAAGTGGGTCATCAGGCACAAGGTGTTTGTCACCATAGACGAGACTGAGGTGCTCAGAAAGTATGCCGA
Source organism: Sphaerochaeta sp. (assembly GCA_034007055.1). GTDB lineage: Bacteria > Spirochaetota > Spirochaetia > Sphaerochaetales > Sphaerochaetaceae > Sphaerochaeta. Next base: position 10,954 of record JAVERP010000032.1, on the reverse strand, counting down.
GATTGTGAACAAGCTTTTCCCCGAACAGGACAATCCTTAATCTCCCATAAACCCCATTGCATGGGAGATAAGAAACCAACGTGTGAGAGAAAAGCGTGTATAGGTAGGGGAAAAGGCTCGTGAAGGAGCCAATTCTCTGATAGCTGTGATAAGGCTTATTCTTGTTTTGACAAAGCTTACAAGATTTTGGAAGCTTTTTACTAAATCCTTCCAAAACCTTGGAACCTATTCATATCTACACCTATACCCAAGGAACAAGACCGATCTCCTGCCAAGGAAGTCGGTCTTGTTTGATCAATGTACATAGACATGTACACAAATATACATGGGTATTGTTATAAATAACCAATGGAATATGCATGAAGCAAAACACCAGCGATACAACACTCTGGATTCCTACACTTACATGTACAACAAATACTGTAGTATCAAAAAATCAGGGACTCTTCCCATGTTCTCCGATTCGTCTGGAAAAATGTATGCCAACCAGGCTACTTCTACTCTCAGCTATCAATAACGTTCAATTTTGTCTGGTAAGGGCCGGTGTAGGCGAATCTCCATACTTAACACTTTTACAAGAAGTGTAAATGTGTTAAATTATCAGCATTACGTTGCATCGCCCTACCATGAGGAACACAATATGAAACTGACAACACTTGACCAACTGTTGGGAACCCTGAAGAAGGTTACCGATGATATCACAAAGACCATCCCCTTCAAATCTATACAGTCCTTCTTGGAAGACCTGAAGCAAACCAAGCCTTCCTGGCCTGCCTTGAAGATAGGCAACCTTGTCGCACCCACCCCTATCGTACAGGGTGGGATGGGAGTGGGTATCTCCCTCTCCGGTCTGGCCAGTGCCGTTGCAAATGCCGGCGGCATCGGAGTCATTGCAGCAAATGCCATCGGCTTGCTGGAAAAGGACTACTACAAGGATGGCAGGGCGGCAAACCTCCGTGCCTTCCGCCGAGAGATACGCAAAGCCCGCACCCTGACCGGTGGCATCATCGGAGTCAACATCATGGTTGCAGTCAGTGACTTTCACGAATTGCTCGATGTAGCCATTGAGGAGAAGGTGGACATAGTCTTCATGGGGGCCGGTCTTCCCATCAAGGGCCTCCCCGTTGAAAAAATCCGTGAGAACGGAGTAAAGATCGCCCCCATTGTAAGTTCGGCCCGTGCCACTGAGATGATCTTCAAGATGTGGAAGAAGATCTACAACGACGTCCCTGATGCCGTGGTCTTTGAAGGGCCAAAGGCCGGCGGTCACCTGGGCTTCACTGAAGAACAGCTTGAGGACCCTGCCTTCCAGGTGGAGGCGATCGTCCCTGAGATAGCAAAGGCACTCATTCCCTTTGGCCAGGAGTTCTCCCGGGAGATCCCCCTCATTGCAGGTGGGGGTGTCTATAGCGGGGAGGATATCTACCAGGTGCTCCAAAGTGGAGCCCAAGGGGTCCAGATGGCTACCCGATTTGTAGCAACTGACGAGTGTGATGCAGACATCCGCTTCAAACAGGCGTACGTGAACTGCACAAAAGAGGAGATCGGCATCATCAAGAGCCCTGTGGGGATGCCCGGCCGAGCCATCCGCAACAAATTCATAACCGATACCGAAGCAGGCATACGCCCGGCCTTTACCTGTGCATGGAAATGCCTCTCCTCGTGCAAGGCCGAGGATGCAAACTACTGCATCTCCATTGCACTGAACAACGCCCGGCGAGGCGTGCTGCAAGGAGGATTTGTCTTTGCAGGGGTCAATGCCTATAGGATAGAGGAGATCGTACCGGTCGCCTCCCTGGTTTCCGAACTCGCCACAGGCTACTGGCTTGCAGAGAGACAGAAGTTCGCATCCAAGCTGGAAACTCTGGTGGCCAGCTTGCAAAACCTGGCAGAGCGGTACAAAACCCTGCAAGGCCAGGTCATAGAGCTGGGAAAGGCGTACGAAAAGGCCCTTACTACACCTTCGGCCCTGATGGAGAAGGTCTCCCTTGCAGAGCTCAGGAACAAGTATGAGATGACCCAGGCCATGGCTAGAAAACTCCAGCTCAAGATGGTGGAGAAGCTCATGGCTTCATGGTACCTGCTGGAACCACAAACGATCTAGGACCTTACCAGAGAAGAAAATCAATGAGGACAGGCCATATCGAATTGAGGGAGGGGTGCATGCACCTCTCCCCCTACTTTGTCCAAACAACGGACCTATTGGCACCAGACTTAGCATTACTACTTCTATCTCAATAGCTTGCCTGTTTTTACAGCAGCTTCTCTGTTCCGCTGTACATCTCTGTGGTGTTGATGACCAAGGCCCCATGTCCGGGATGCTTGGTGGGATTCCATCCCTTCATCCAATCAAACATTGCCCCAGAGGTATGGTACTCCACATCCCCCTTGACCTGGTAGGACTTGCCTTCCTTGGTGATGAACAGGACAGTAGCCTTGCTGTTGGCATCAATATTCTGCTTGGTCTTGGAAAAGTAGTTGTTTGCTATGACAATGCGATTGTCATCACTCAGGCCTACACAGGTTGCATAGATGCTGTTGGGCATTCCCTTACTATCAACGGTGGACACCACGACAGCGCCATCTCTCTGAAGCCAAGCTTGTTTCACTGCATCACTCATGTTTAAATCTCCCTTTCGTATACTATTGCATCCATTGTAAACCTTTGAGGTATTGTTGCAAGGGAAATGAGAGAAAAAGATGCAGAGGGTACAAGGTCTTTGCCTTGTGATCACTCAAGCACAGGAGTCTCAATTTTTTAACCACTCGGCTGAGAAATCCCAGTTCTCTTAAGGGGCTGGGATGAATCAGAGCAGATTTTGTATGTATGTTCGTAGTACTTCTGTGGGGGCATCGCCTACAGAACAAGCAAAGTAACCATTAAAGCTAGTCTTCTGTTACTGAAATTTCCTGCAGGAGCTCCTAACTAAGAAACTACTATTGCAATGATGCTCTGAAGTCATTGTTTTCCCACACCATTTTGGTCCTTCAATGCACATAGCACCAAAAGCTGAAAGGTATTGGGGTACTTTGGTAGCGATAAGTCGTGGCAAGTAGGTCTTGGTACTCATAAAGATTCTCCTTTATCGTATTTCATACTATCCCGACACGACTGATTGGGCAAACTCAAAGACCCTAAAGTGAAGGTATCCTTCAGCAATCCAGGAATTCATCATCTTACCGATAGGATCTCTTATAGATTTGCAGGCAATCCTTATCACTGAGCTCTACCGGATCAACCAAGAAAAGCCCTGCCATATTGGCCCTGGCGTTCCGCACCATCTTGGGAAGGTCCTCTTCGGTGATGCCATAGTCGGACATCTTCAGCTGATCGACACCACAGGCTCTCTGCAGGGATAGCAGGGCTGTGACAAAATCCATAGCCTCTGAGGCATCTGTTTTCCCCAGTGCCTTTGCCATGGCGATCATCCTCTCATCACAGACTTTGCTCTTGGCAATGTGGGTGTAGTAGGCCTCGCTGATCATCAACAGCCCTGCCCCATGGGGAAGGGCCGGATAGTAGGCACTCATGGCGTGTTCCAGAGAGTGCTCAGAGATACACCCTGAAGTTGACTCCACCATCCCGGCGAGGGTATTTGCCAGCGAGACATCCTCACGGGCCTGCAGATTTTTTCCATCAGCGACAGCCAGGGCGAGGCTTTTGCCGATGAGGCGGATCGCCTCCAGGCTATACATGTCACTGAGCGTATTCGCAGTGGTGTTGATATACCCCTCAGTACTGTGGAACAGGGCATCAAAGCCCTGGTAGGCAGTAAGTGCTGGAGGAACACTCACCGTAAGCAAGGGGTCCACTATACTCAGCACGGGGAAGGTCCCTTCATACCCCATCCCTATCTTTTCGTTGGTCTCCTCCTTGGAGATGACCAGCCAGGGGTCCGCTTCAGTACCCGTGCCGGCTGTGGTTGTGATGGCCACGATGGGCAAGGGCCAGATGGGTATGGGTTTGCCTGCGCCACTGCCTCCCCCTACGTAGTTCCAGAGGTCCCCCTCATTGGTGGCCATGATGGCGATGCCCTTTGCAGAGTCGATGGTACTTCCCCCTCCCAGGCCAATGACGAAGTCACACTTCTCATCCCTGCAAAGCTTGGCTCCTTGCATCACATGGTCCTTGATGGGGTTGGGAAGTATCTTGTCAAAGAGGACAAAACTTACCCCAGCCTTCTGAAGCTGCTTCTCCAGTTGTGCAAGATAACCATTATCCCGGGTAGACCGCCCCGATGAGATGACGATGAGGGCCCGTTTCCCAGGCAGCTGTTCCTGATACAACCGATCGAGCGAACCATTTCCAAAAACTATTCTTGTGGGTATGTGATAGGTGAACTGCATGCGAGCCTCCATGGAACGTGTTGGCCAAAGTATACATACAACAAAGGCCGATACGCAAGGAAATGAACTCAACCATCGACAAGAACCCTCATTGAGGAAAGCTGGTCTCTGTGCATATCCCCCAAAGCTCAAACTCCGCCAAACCAGAAAAAAGGCATCCCTAAGATTTGGAATGCCTTTTCTCTGATTTGGAGTCCCCTCTTTGTTCGTACTATGCATCAAGAGGATGTGTTCTCGTGCATGAAATCAACCCTTGACAGCACCCATGGTGATGCCACTGGCAAAATTCTTTTGGAATAGGAGAAATATGGTAACAATGGGCAGGGCCCCAAGGGCGGCTCCTGCCATGATGACGCCGTAGTTGGTCGCCATCTCAGCCTGCAAGGTGGCAACACCCAAAGCTATGGTAAGCTTCGACCGGCTTTGCAACATGACCAGCTGGAGGAAGTAATCGTTCCAGGTGGCTATGAAGGTAAAGATTGCCAACGCACCATAGGCCGGCTTTATGATGGGGGTGACAATGCGCACGAAAGTCATCCACTCATTGCTTCCATCGATACGGGCGGCATCGAGAATTTCCGAGGGTATGGTCTGGCAGTACTGCTTCATCAGGAACACCCCAAAAGGCCATCCGACAGCAGGCAGGATCACAGCCCAGGCGCTGTTGTAGAGCCCTGTGGAGTTCATGATGCGTACAAGTGGCACCAGGACAACCTGCTTGGGCAGGGCCATTGCGGCTACAATGAGGCCAAAGACAATCGCCTGTCCGGTAAATTGCTTCTTAGCAAGGACATAGCCAGCCATGGCAGCAGTGATCAGCACCAACACCATGGACATCACGGACATGAATACGCTGTTGAAGAACCACTTCCCCGCCGGGTTGATGAAGAGTTCGGTAAAGTTGGCCCATGTCGGGTCCAGAGGAAACCACTGGGGAGGCATCTGGATGGCGACCTTCTGCATCTTGAAGGCCCCGGTGATGATCCAATAGAATGGGAAGATGAACAGCAGTGAGACCAGGAGCAAAAGTATCATCATCACCGTCTTATAGATGGATTTCTTATTTTCAATCATTGTATACCCTCATCAATAGTCCATATCGGACTTGATAAACTTGAACTGCAGAAAGCTGAAGAACCCGATGATCAGGGCCAGGACCATACCCATGGCATTCGCATATCCATACCTGAAAAGGGAGAATGCATTGGTATAGAGATAGTACATGATGGTACTGGTCGAATAGACAGGACCTCCTGAAGTCAGCAGCTGGATCAGGGCAAAGCACTGGAAGCTGTTGATGGTGGTTATCACCACAACATAGAGGGTTGTCGGCATGATGGACGGCCACTTGATCTGCCAGAAGACGCGGAACTTGCCTGCCCCATCAACTTCGGCAGCTTCCAGGATCGAAGAATCAATATTTGCCAAGGCGGAGATGTACAGCACTATGGGCTGGCCGATGCTGGTGGTGAAAAGGATTGCAATGATACACCAGATGGCGGTTTTCTTATCCCCAAGCCAGTCCATATTCTTTTCAATGACCCCCATGTTCACAAACACGTAATTGAGGATGCCTGCATACTTGTCAAAGATCCATTTCCACACGACCACGACAGCCACCGTACCGGTGACAACAGGAAGGTAGAAGATCCCCCTGAAGGTAGAGGTGACCCATGGACTCTTGTCGTAGATGAGCGAACTCACCCAGATGGAGAAAATCGCCACCGTAGGCACAGAGACGGCAACAAGGAAAAAGGTATTGCGAAAGGAGCGCAAAAACTTCGTATCCCTAAGCAACTCGCTATAATTCCTCAGGCCGATGAAGTCAAAGGAACTCATGGTATAGTTGAAGAAACTGGTAAACAGCCCCATCCCCATCGGGACGATGACAAAACCAAGGAAGAATAGCATCATGGGCAGGAGAAACAGATAGGAAGTCCTGTCCGTCTGCCTTTGTACAGCATGGCTTACACCATACTTGTTTGTCTTTAATCTCATACATAATCCTATTGGGAACAGAGAATTCCTCCCCAAGTACTATCCTGGGGAGGAGTTCAACTATCGTTTAGATATTGGCGTTAGCATTCTTGTCGTAGTCTGCAAGAGCCTTCTCAGGGGTCTTTTCACCAGTGAATACATTCTGAAGCATGTTCCACCACTCAGTCCTCATTGCTGCGAAACCAGGCATGGTGTTGTAGTAGCCACCATAGTACTTGTTCCAGGAGGAGAGCAGCTTGTACTCAACATTTCCAGGATAGAGGTCGCCAAAGGAGGATCGAACAGGGAAAGCACCGGTCTGCACAACGTTCTTCGGACCCCAAGCAGGATCATCACAAATAAACGTCACCAGCTTCTTGGCAGCCTCAGCCCTAGCCATATCCTTGTTGTCAAAGATACCAAAGCCATTTACCAGGTACTCAAGAGAAGGCACTCCATCGTTACTGGGGAAGGGAATGGAAACTTGGGTATACTCCTTGCTTGCATAGTTCTTGGCATTGGAGGTACCCCAGCAGATGGAGGCAGCTATCTGCTGCTGTGCAAAGAGCTGAAGTTCTTCTGCTGCTGCGATGCTCAAGCCGGCATCAATTGCACCCTTGTCGACAAGGGTCTTGAGAAGCTTGACAGCCTTGACACCTTCAGGAGTGTTCATGGTATAGCGTGAACCGTCTGAGATGACTGCACCATAGAGGTTGCTTACCAAAGCACGGGTCCCCTGGTCTCCACCCTGTCCACCACAGTAGACGGAGATGCCACTCTTGCCATACGCGCCAAGGGCTTCCATGGCCTTGATGAAGTTATCAGTGGTCCAAGTGCGGTCGCCTGTAAGGTTAACATACTGAAGGGCACCGGCTTTTTCCCACATCTCCTTGTTGATCCCCATATAGAAGGGAGAAACACTGAGAGGGTACATCCAGGCGGTCTTTCCATCGGTACAAGCGGCAAGCAGTTCGGCATTGCCCACATCCTTCTTGTAGGAGTCGGTAAAGAGGTCATCGAGAGAGACCATCTTGCCATTTCTTCCGTACTCGATGAGTCTTCCCGGAGCATCAAAGATAACGTCTGGTGCGGTACCGCCTTCAATGGCCGCAACGATCTTCTGAGGGCCGCTTCCAAAGTCAATGGTCTCAAGCTTGACCTTGATATCAGGGTTGGCAGCTTCAAATGCCTTGATGATACCCGCTTCATAGGTACCTACAGGCTGCCCTGCATCCTGACCGAATGTGGGGAATGCCCACCACGTGATGGTCACTTTGCCATCAGAGGGAGCGGCTTCCTTTGTACCAGCGGCAAACAACGGCATTGCCAGCATAAGAAGGGTAAGAGCAACAATAACAATCTTTTTCATAATTCTCTCCTTTACCAATAAAACATTCTCATTTATTTAGTATTACTTGTATACTAGTTTTGGTTTTCCGTTTTGTCAAGATAAATCTGAAATTTCGTAATCTATCATACAAAAAGGGTATATTATATATATTTTTGATATATTTCCATGAATACAGCCAAATTAATCCTATAATTAAAACCTAAACACCTTTCTCATTATACAAAAAAAATGTTTTGATTGACCTTCTTGTATTCTAGTTTTACAATAGAACTGAAGCAAGACTCCACACGGGAAGAGCGAGATACCCCTTGCGATGGCACAATACCCTACCCTGTCACCGCACCTAGGAAGCTGACTCTAGCCCTACAAACATCCTCTGCCTTGGGAGGTAACGAACTAACAGTAGTATGGAGAAGATGAACAGTTCATCACCGTACGTATGATTTATGCACGATAAACTTGAGCTTACTGGTAATAACCAATAGAATAGGGACGAAATGGCAACAAAAACAATAGTGATTGAACAGATCTACAACGACATCAGAAACAAAATCCTGACAAATGAATTTGCACCGGGGAGCAAGCTTTCTGAAAACTCCCTCTCCAATGACTACAACTGCTCAAGGACTCCTGTCAGGGAAGCGATCAAACGCTTGGAGCAGGATGGGTTTGTCATGGTCCTCCCCCACAGCGGCTCCTATGTGAAAGAGATGACGATTGCCGAATATCAGTATCTTGCAGAGATACGCTCATATCTTGAAAGCCTTGCCTTCAGGCTCAATTGTGAAAAGAAGACAGACATACAGCCTTTTGCTGATATCCTGGACAAGATGGATGAGTGTGACATGGTCAACGATGTCCTAACCTTCAGCAACCTGCATTTCCAGTTCCATCTTGCTATGGTGGAAGCCTCTGGAAATGAGACGCTCTACACAACCTTCAGGAGACTGAACCTCAACTCCAACAGCCTGCTGTTCTATCAACAGCTTACAGAGAAGGGAAAACTGTCCACCCAAGAAGAGCACCGTAAAATCCTCTCCTTTTTGGCTGACCAGGATATGGTCAAAGGCGAGAGGTTCATGTTCGCCCATCTCTGGCGCAAGCGCAACAAGTTCAAGAAACATAGGGACTCTGAATAGCATTTCAGAGAACCACCCTTAAGATAGGAAATACGAAACACCACCCACACATGACCAAGGACCGCCTCACTACGTGTGGCAGCCCTTGAATATGTGATAGTTTCAGCTTTAGCCTATATGGTGTAATTAACCATGCTGCCTCCCATTACATGAGTGAAGGAAGGAACATGCTTATAGGAGACCAGAAGGAGACGAGCATCAGCATGATGACCATCATGACCCAGAACGGCATGACAGCCTTCGTAGCCTTCTCGATCGATATCTTTCCTATTGAACAGCCGACAAACAGGGCGGAGCCCACCGGAGGGGTGGTAAGCCCGATGGCCAGGTTCAAGATCAGCATGATGCCGAACTGGATGGGATCCATCCCCAGATAATCAACCATAACCGGGAACAGGATTGGTGTGGTTATGATGATCAGAGGGGCCATGTCCATGATGCTTCCCAGCACCAACAGCATGACGTTTACCAGCAAGATGAGGATGATCCTATTGTCAGTAATGGCAAGCAGGCCGGTAGTTACCGCCTGCGGGATGCGCAAGAATGCCATCAGGTAGCCAAAGGAGCTTGCAGCTGCAATGAGGCTCATCACCATGGCAAGCGTCTTCAGCGAGTTGCGCAGGATGGAATTCATCTGCCTGATAGGAATCTCACGATAGACAAAGAACGTGATGATAAATGAGTACACAGCAGCAACTGCAGCAGACTCCGTGGCGGTAAAGACACCTGAAATGACTCCACCCATAATGATGAGGATGGTGAAAAGTCCGAAGAAGGCATCCCGGGCAAGCTTGAGGGTCTTCCTCCAGCCAAAGCCTTCCTGCTTGGGGTAGTTGCGCTTGAACGCAATGATGGCCGTGGGGATCATCAGCAACAGGCCGAGTCCAACTCCGGGGATCAGGCCTCCGAGGAAGAGCTTGCCTACCGAGACGCCACCACCTGCTGCCATGGCGAATATGATCATGTTGTGGCTAGGAGGAATAAGAATTCCTTCACAAGCACTGGTGACCGTAACAGCAACGGCAAAGTCAGCGTCATAGCCATCCTCAACCATCATGGGGATAAGCATAGCCCCGATGGAGGAGACGTCGGCGACGGCAGAGCCGGAGATGCCTCCGAAGAACATGGAGGCAAGGATGTTCACCTGGGCAAGGCCTCCACGAACGCGCCCGACAAGGGCGTTGGCAAAGCCGACGAGCCTGCGCGAGATTCCACCCTGGCTCATGATCTCACCTGAGAGGATGAAGAACGGGATGGCCAAAAGGGAGAAGGAGTTCACCCCGCTGACCAGGCGCTGCACGATGGACATCAGCGGAATGTTCAGAAAAATAGCAGTGAAGACTGAGGAGAGGAACAAGGAGAAGGTGATGGGGAACTTCATGACAAGCATGAAGACAAACGAACCGATCAGGATAAAGGAACCCATGCTTGCATTCATTTGGCCTTACCTCCCTGTATTTTTTTTATGTCCTCATACAGATGAATAATCGCATAGAGAACAATGAAAACTCCTGCGATAGGCAGGACGACATAGTTGATGGAATTGGGTATGTTGGTAGCCGGCAGGGTGGATCTTGCACCGTTGAGGGTGAGTTTCCAGCCGTAGTAGATCATAATGGCGCCAATGATGACCACCAGCACATCACGAATACAATCCAGCACCCCGAAAAAAACCTTGGGAAGCTTCTTGGGAAGGATGTCCACATTGATGTGCAGGCTTTCCTTGACCCCGAGGGCCATGGCTATAAAGGTGAACCAGATGACGATGACTAGCGAAATCTCTTCTGACCAGTGGATACCGGAACTGAATCCGTACCGTAACACGACATTAAGGAATACGAGGACTACCATCGCAACCAACAACACCATGGCCAGCTTGAGAACCCAAACAAAAACGGAGTCGAGAACTTTCTTCAATTGCTCCATGGGAACCTCCTAGTTGGATAGTTAGCAGATGAAAAGGCGTGGGGTTGTAAAAACCCCACGCGATACAAGGTTAGAATTGCTTATTTAACAGCCTTGATCTTGGCAACCCACTCTCTCTGGGCAGCGTTGAGCTGACTCTCGTAGAGGGGGGCCATCGCGGCGGCAAACTCGGCCTGGTTGTTGATCTTGTTGATCTTCGAACCGGCTGCGCGGA
>JAVERP010000083.1:0-9078 GCA_034007055.1 Sphaerochaeta sp. | reverse complement strand
ATGTGCTGAAGATCGACAAGGCTGACCATTTCATCTATGCAGGGTATGAGCGGATGATGAAGAGCATGGGGGACTCCATCAGCAAGACCAATACGGACCTGATCCAGATCACCACCGACAACAGCATCGAGAACGTCACAAAACAGGCTGCACTCATCGCCTCTGCCCTGAAAAGCCAGTACTACAGTGAAGACAGGGTCTATGAGTATATAGAGACTGTGGAAAATGGCAAACAAGCAGTTGCAAAGAAGGGTCTGGACAAGCAGAAGGTCTACTGCCATGCAATGCAGGTCTTCCTCGCAAAGGACTTAGGTCTTCAGGTAGGTGGCACCTTTGGCCCGGGGCCCCTTACAGCAACTCAGATAGCAGAGGTCGCAAAGGGAGGGTATGACATCATCATAGATAACGTACACAACCCCATTGCTTCTCCTTTGATGGAAGTATCACCGAAGACAAAGCTAGTTGTTTGGAGAAACTTCCCTGCAACTGTGGAAAGGGCAAGCCTACAGAAAATGGTGCAGGAGAATATTGATGCTCTATTGAAGTAGGACGAGACCTGGTTAGAAAGGTATTGCTCCAATGGGGCAAGAACAGATCAGGCTTCCTAGGGAGAAACTTCATCCTTTGTCGTTTGATTTTCTATAAGAAACTCTAAAACTCAGCAAACACAAAAATTATAAAAAATAGCTGGACCAGTGCAAATTTTTTCTAAATGTTGAAACAGCTCAAGAGTAATACAAATTCAGTAGGATTCGAAGTAGTTTTTTCATTGAAGTAATAGGTAGGAAAGACATTGGTCCCAACTTTGAAATTTTTACAAAACATTAAAATTCAAGGTCCTTGAAATTGACTTTGTGTTTTATCTTAGTGTCTCCTTATGATAGCTATGGCTTTCAAGCACTGTTTATAATAAATGTGATATGCTAGGTTCAAAATCAAGTATAATTGAGGTATTATGTGCATTGGCAAATTTCAATACATAACCAGAGGTGATCATGGGAACTACTAGTAATCTTCAGTACATAAAAATCTACGATGATATCCGTAAGAGAATTAAAGATGGTGAGTTGACTGCAGGCATGCAACTGGATACTGAACAGGATCTAGCCAAACAATACGGGGTAAGCCGTCCAACAGTGAGACAAGCGTTCCTAGAATTAGAAAGAGAACACCTTATAGAGAGGTTTAGAGGGAAGGGGACTTTTGTTTCCGAACCAAAAAAAACTAATGACAATATCCAAAATCTAAAAACAATAGGAATTATTGTTCCAAGACTAGCGGATGTGTTTATTGGAAAAATTATCACAGGCGCGCAGGCTGTTTTATCAAAACATGGATATAACCTTTCTGTACACATTACCAATGATAATATTGAGGAAGAGCGCGAGATCATTGAAACGCTCATAAAAAGTGATATTTGCGGCCTCATCATCCATCCTACCAATGCCCCCCATTATAATCTGGCTATCTACACATTGATAACCAAAAAAATACCTTTTGTATTCACTGGAAGACATTATAGATATATTGAAAGTAATTATGTTGAGATGGATAATTTCAAGGGAACCTACGACGTGGTCCTTCGCTTGTTTGAAATGGGTCATCGGAATATTGGGTTGGTTACAAAGGAGCCGTTTATCAAGACTTCGGTAGAAGATAGGATTTCAGGTTTTTTTCAAGCGGCTAAAGATTTGCACCTGCCTGTGCAACTGGAAAATATTTTCTTGAATCTTGAGGATAGCAGATCTTTATATTGGACTGAGCAAACTGATGAACAAAAAGTTTTCGTTCATGATCAGTTGCGTGATTACATAAGAAACACAAGTGGACTTACTGCTGTTATCGCATTAAATGACTTGATAGCCGCAGATCTTATTCTTGTATATGAAGAACTTGGAAAGAGAGTTGGAAAAGATATATCTATAGTAGGATTTGACAATGTGAGTTTTGCTGAACGACTAACACCCCCATTGGCATCTGTAGACTCGCCAACTTTAGAAATCGGGAGAACCGCAGCCGAGGTTATAATCAATCAGATAACACATCAGAACCATCCTCAGCAACAAATTGTTATCCCATCAAGATTGGTCATACGGGAGTCGCTCTGCCAATGCTAAAAAAAACTATTAACAAAGATGTAAACACAGTGATAATTGATCTTGACGGTGTTGTATGGAAACTTAGCGAATTGGTCCCCAAAGCGAAAGAGACCATCATGACACTGAGAGAAAATGGAAATAGAATAATTTTCTTGACGAACAATTCAAGTATGTCGAAGGTGTAGATCTGTAACGTTTCATACTTAAGGTGCTGAATCTTAGTGCCCCCTACTGAAAATACTCCAAAAACCTCATTTATCATCTCCATTGCATGGTTTAGCCTTGTTATGTGGTGATTCATATGGTATTATTTAAGCACCCTAAATTAGGGTGCTTAAGAAGCCCATGAAAATCAAGCATGTGAGACCGTATTTTGTCACCAATTTCGTAAAGCCTAAAAACACTGAGATCAAGCATATCAGCGGGAAGTGGTACCTGTACGAACGTACGACCAGATACAATCCCGAGACTGGCAAATCGACGAAAGTCTCTGGCAAGATGCTGGGAAGCATCACCGAACAAGGATTTATGGCAAGGAAGATCGCCTTCTCGCATGTTCTTGAGATTGAGGTTGTAGAGCTCGGGGCCTCGCAGTATTTCTATGAAAAGGGGGCCTTGATACGCGAGAGGCTCAAGGAGTTCTTTCCTGACGTCTGGCGTGAGATGTTCACGATCTCCATCATCAGGCTTGTCTATGACAGGGCCTTGAGGAGGTGCAGCACCCACTATGAGACGAGCATCCTCTCCGCAATATATCCGAATCTCCACATCTCTCCCTCAAGCCTGACCCTTCTTCTTGAGCGCATAGGCAAGGATCGTGGCAATATCAGGAAATTCATGCAATCCATGCCAAAGGACGAGAAAAGGTTCATACTCATCGACGGGCACCGGTTGCTTTCCGCCTCCCAGACCTTGGAGAATGCAGAGATAGGCTATGACTCTAAGTGCAGGTTCAAGCCCCAGATCAACCTGGTATACATCTTCTCCCTGGGCGATGGTGTGGGCCGCCCTGAATATTACAAGGAATATCCGGGGAACATCACTGATGTCACGGCTTTTTCCGATCTGCTCAGGGAGGCTGGGATCAATGAGGAGGAGTGCACCGTCATCACTGACAAAGGCTTCGGAAGTGATGGTAACTTTGAACTTATTGCAGCCCATCCAATGTATTACATTACACCGCTGAAGCGTGGGAACCTGGATGTGAGGGGACATGTCCCCAATTCCCAGTTCGATTACGAGTGTGCATTCACCTATCGTGAGAGGCCTGTCTTTTCCACGAGCATCACCTATGAAGAGTACACGGTCCACCTGTTCCTCGACCCGATTCTCCTTACCGAGGAGTCTGCAAGCCTGCTCACCAGAAGTGAGAAGAGGAATGCCACACTGAAGGAGAAGAAGGATCTGGAGCTGAAGCGCAGGGGGAAGAACAAGGGACGCCTCACCGACAAGGAGCTTGCTGCCCTGGTTCCCTGTGTGCTTTCCGAAGAGCTTTCGGACAAGACGGAGATGGGCACCATCTCCATCAGGACGAACCGCAAGAAGCTGAAAGCCGAACAGGTGTACTGTATCTACAAGCAGAGGCAGGCCATTGAACAGTTTTTCAAGACCTTCGACTGCACCCTGGAGTTCAACGCCAGCTACATGCGCAGCAACTACTCCATGGAGGCCTGGTTGTTCCTGAATCATCTAAGCATGACTATGGCAGTCGATGTGATAGATTCCATAGCAGACCTGGGCAAGACGAAGGACATCTCTCTGGATGACTTCATCCAGAGCATGTCCAAGATACAGGCAAACAAGGTAGATGGGAAATGGTATTCGACGAAGGTCACGAAGAAGGTGGGCACGATATGCAACCAGCTGGGTATAGAGCTTGATTCGATCGATGATATCATCATGTCAGAAAGATGTTCAGCACCCTAAAAATGAAACGTTACAGGTAGATATGTTTTATGGTTTATTGACAAGCTGTTAATGTAGGTTTATGCTGGCATTGTGAGAGGTGAAGCAATGTCAAAAGACTCTGAAGATATCATTCGTCAACGACATATCGAGCGTATCCAGTTGGAAATCCAGCGTTTTCAAGCTGAGGTTGCAGAAAACACCCAAGATCCAGACAAGTTCATGACTCTCGTAGAAATGGAGCGTGCCATGTCTGATTTACGGAATTCAACCCAGAAAATCTATTCGGACATGCTTTCGGACACGCTGCAGTCACTCGACGAGAAGCCTGTGGTAGATAAAAAAAAAGAGAATTCAGGGAACTCGGGATAAGACTGAAAGAGAAGGCCCGGGTGGAGAAGCACTATCTGACGCTCACCGGTCCTGTCTCGTTTTCCCGCAAGATGTTCGTTCCGGCATCGAAAGATGACAAGCAACGGCTGACTTCGCTGGGCTATCCAGGAACCATTTTACCGCTGGACATGGCCTTGGGCATCGACAAGGTCCCGGGCAAGATGTCCCTCCCCCTGATGCTCGAGATCGCTTACTGGGCACAGAACCAGGGCTCCTACCAAGAGGCGGAGGACCAGATCAGGCGTACGCTGCACCTGGAAATCGGGGACGACACCGTGCGCAAGGTTGCTAACCTGATTGGCTCCATTGTTTTCATGCATGACCAGAAGAGGGCCGACGAAGCCTATCAGAAGCTGCAGGGTGGGTCTGAAGTGCTTGATTTCTCCTACGACCGCGACGGGATACTGTACATGGAGATGGACGGGGCCGCGTTCAACACCCGCCATCCCGGACTGAACGACTCGACCTGGAGGGAGAACAAGCTGGGTATCGTGTTCTCTTCGGACGATGTGCATTTTCTGGGTTATGAGGACGGTGGAGAGGTTGAGAAGTTCTACATCGACCGAAAGGAATACGCCGATTACATCGGCAATTGCCACGAGTTCGGCAAACACTTGTTTGCAGCCGCATTGCGTAGCGGATATGGGAAATACCGGCGCACGGTGATCATCAGCGACGGGGCGACCTGGATCAGGAACCTCAAGGAAGAGTTTTTCCCCGATGCCCAACAAATTCTGGACCTCTTCCATGCCATCGAGAACATCTACAGTTTTGCCAAGTACCGCTTCGACAACGACGAGAAGCGTGCCATGCCTTGGGCCAAGCAGATGACTGCATTGCTCAAGGATGGACAGTACCTGAAGGTGATAGACGAAGTGTCCTCCTATGAGGGCAAGACTATCCCCAATGTGGTGAACCTCCACACCTATCTGACCAACAACATAGAGAACATCGACTACAAGCGATATCGTGAGGAAGGCCTGTATGTTGGCAGCGGTGCCATCGAGAGCAGCAACAAGACAGTGCTCCAGAGGCGGTTGAAGCAGGCTGGCATGCGCTGGGACGCTGCAACCGCACAGAACATGGTCACCCTCAGGGCAAAGGCTGTCTCCCAAAAATGGATCGAGGAAGTCGAGCACTATGTCCCGCAATTCTTTGCAGACCTGGATTACAAGGATCTCAAGACGATTCCTCGATTCTAATGGCATCTACCATTTTACCCAGAAAAAATATCTACACCCGTATGTCGAGATCTCAGATTCTTATAAAGCTAAACAATATGGGGATTGCTGCCTCTTTCGATGAAATTCTTTCATCAACCAACACAGCAGCACTCTATGTTTCTATGATCCATCCACATGCAAAGGTTTTGGTTGTAGGATCCCAGGGTTTGAAGGATGAAATGCTGCAAGTGGGTCTTAGAGTTGTGGAAGACCCTACAGAAGCAGATTTTCTAGTGGCAGGATTTGATAAGGACCTTAGCTATGCGAAGCTTGAAAAAGCCTTGATCGCACATCTGCATGGTGCACGGTTTATTGCGACCAATGATGATGGCATGCTTCCTACAGAATCTGGGTATCGACCTGGAGCGGGAGCAGTGATTGGAGCTATAAGTGGAATGATCAAACAAGCCCCAGAAGTAATCGTAGGCAAACCCAATGAGAAAATCCTTAAAGAAGCGTTTGTACGAATGAATATTGATCTTGATAAAGCTATTATCATAGGGGATTCTATTGGAACTGATGTTAGGCTGGCAATTAATTTAGACATTCCTTCGGTGTTGGTGTTAACAGGTAACACAAGAAGCAGGGAAGAAGCTGTAAACAGTACCTATGTGCCTAGCTTTATTGTCGATTCAATAGCAGATGTTCTTAACCTGATGCAATTGAACAAACCCTGCGATGCTTGTGTGTAGTGATAACGTGGGAATTGTTTCTAGCGAAGGAAAACAGCGCCTCCCTCAAAGAAGATGTAAAACAATCACACGCTAAGAACATAAGGGGGTGAGCCGGTCTGTTTTTTGACCGGCTCATACCAAGGTGTACTGTGGTATTAGGTGCCGATATTGCTGGAATAAAACGTAGGCTCCTTTGCTAGAAGGAATAATCCTACGGGCTACTAGCAGCAGTGGACACGTCCGCCAAGGGCTGTGTAGCTTTCCATGAATTCAGCATTTGGTGCTTTACTGGTGATAATTGCATCAACCTGATCTGCTGTCGCGTACGTCAGAAGGCAGACCCTGCCTATTTTCTGGCTTTCGATCATCAGGTATACCAGATCGCTCTTTTTGGTTGCAGCTTCCTTGATGACGAATTCATACGGTGCAGCCTGGGTTGCTCCATTGGGGATGGTAAATCCCGTTGTGGCCATGAAAGCCTTCCTGATGTTGTACTCCTTAAGTATGTCAGAACCCGTTTGACCTGTGAAGGAGTAAGTAAGCCGGTTGAGGGTTCCTGCCACTATAATCACTGTAAGGTTCGGATAGGCGAAGGCTCGTGTGATCACATCCAGTGAGTGCGTGATGATTGTCACGTTCTTCTTGTCACCGAGAAAGTCAATCATTTGGCAGGTAGTGGTTCCAGCATCTACAAAGATGACATCACCATCCTCTACCAGTGAGGCGGCACATTTGCCGATTCGTCGCTTGACCTCAGCATTCACCGATAATCGTTCGGCAAATGAAGGGGGAATGCGGTTGTATTGGACACTCACCCCCCCATAAATCTTATGGATATCAGAGCGATTACAAATTACTGCAGTATCACGCCTGACAGTATTCTTTGAAACATCGAAGACTGCGCAAAGTTCATCAAGGGAGACCGATCTCTTCTCTCTGATATACTCTTCCATTTTAATTAACCTGTCTTCTTTCAAGAGATTCCTACCTTTATAGTTACTCAAGAGTTACTCAAAAGTTAACTATGCATATGTAAAATGATGCTTTCGATTAGTAAGTTTATCACTATAAAAATAAAATGACAACAAAATGATAAAAAATAGATTCACCATACCTGTACGATACAGGCCCCCTGCTATCTTTTTGAGTTAGGTGTTTGATGCTCAAAACTCAAGTACAATTTAAATTGTTCATATGAATATAATTAATTTATTAAGTTGATATATTGAGTCAGACCATAGCATAGAAAATACACCATTCATGTATGAATTGTTATGGTTGGAAACTTGTCATTAGCAAGGGTATAAGAGTGAAAAGTAAAAATTTATATTTACAGATACGATAATCCGATTTATACTATGACCAACACATGATAAAAAAAAGCCAAGAGTTGACCATTGACCTGTTTATCTATTTGTTGGAATTTGTTGGGAAGATGAGTTGTGGGCACTGCCCTCAGCTAATTGATATATGTGCGTAGTTAAAAAAGGAGAAAACAAATGAAAAAACTGGTATTGGTTCTTGTAACTCTCGTGCTCATTGCGAATTTTACATTCGCAGGTGGAGCTCAGGAAACGACAAAAGCAGCAGCTGTTGCACCGAAAGGGGACATGACTTGGGGGCTTAAGCCATTTGATAAGCCACAAACACTGCGACTCGGGTTCTTTACAGGATCACCGCTCTCATATCCGTACCTCTTTGCTGACAAGCTCGGGGTTTTCGATGCCCTGAACATCAACATTGAGTATACCTGTTTCACAGGCGGACCAGCATTGATGGAAGCAAATGCCGCTTGGGACATGGCATCCTGCGGACTTGGTGGAATGGCACTTGGAATGGCTAAGTATGACAACCTCAATCTGATTGACGTCAATGACTATGAAGAGAACATGGCTATCTTCGCCCGCCCAGGTTCAAAAATTGCTCTTGATCCAACCAACCCAGCAAACTGGAAAGGGGTTACCTGCGTATTTCCTACAGGAACAACTGCACAAGCAATCTTGGCACAGTACCTGAAGGACATTGGCCTCACCCTTAAGGATGTTGTATCCGTCAATATGGATGTCTCCAACGGTCTGACAGCATTCAATGGTGGTACAGGCGACGTATTGGTTTGCTGGAATGCCATAGCCCTTTCTGCTGAGGCTTACGGTTTCCACCGTGTGACTGACTCGGGGCAGCTCAATCTTCCGTTCCCTTGTGCAACTTTCGCACAGAAGAAATTCCTAGCCAGCAATCTTGACCTCCTTACTGTAACATCTGCTGTGTTCCACCTCGCTGTTGAGTGGTGCTATGAATCTCCTGAGAATCTCCAGCAGGCAGCCGACTGGTATCTGGAGCACTGTGAAGAGGAAGGATTCCTTTGCACAGAAGATATTGCTATAAAGAGCATGCAGTGGTATCGAGGAAGTACCGTTGATGAGTTTATTGAGCTCTTCACCAAAGAAAGCCCAGATGCTGCAGGGCTCTACACCAAGCGTAATCTCTTGCAGATTGAGCAGGATATCCTAAGTGGATTTGACTTCTTCGTCAGCGAAGGTAAGTACACCATGGCTGATAGAAACAAAATCCTTGATTCAAAGAGTGTCAACAATGTAGTTGCTCTTGGTGTTAAGGCAATGCTCGGTAGATAAGTATGACTCTAATCCTGCTTCCTTCTTATGGGGAGCAGGGTTAGTTGTTTGGTTTGCCCAGCATGGGCAATAACTAGGTGGTGAAAGTCCACTGTGGGTGCGGTACTGCCAAGGGCAGAACCACTAGCTTAAGGCAAGTGCAAACATGCGA
>JAVERP010000082.1:0-9405 GCA_034007055.1 Sphaerochaeta sp. | reverse complement strand
AACAAGGCTCCACAGGGCCCAAGGAAGTATGGGCAAAATGGGCTCCAGTGATATATCATGCCACATACTATCTTGATGGGGGAACAAACGGAGCTAATCCATCTACCTATTCCATCGAGACCGGTGTCATTACCTTGCTAGCGGCAACTCGCACTGGCTACACCTTTGGAGGCTGGTATGCCGAGGCTGACTTCAGTGGAGAAACCATTACCCAAAAACCTGAAGGCTTCACGGGGGACATAGATCTCTTCGCCAAGTGGATACCCATCATCTACAACATCACCTACAACCTCAATGGCGGGACAAATGACGGGGCTAACCCGGCTGACTATACCATAGGGAGAACTCCCATCACCCTTCGATCTCCTACTCGTGATTATTATACCTTTATTGGGTGGTATGACAATACCGAATTCAGTGGGGATGTAGTAGATAAGATTACAGAAGGTTCTATTTCAGATAGGCATTTCTATTCTGGGTGGACTCCTATTAACTACAGCATTACGTACACTCTCAGTGGTGGAACAAACAATGAGGATAATCCAGATGACTATACTGTCGAATCAAGTACCATTAATCTGAAAGATCCCACAAAAGATGAATTTTACTTTGCTGGATGGTTTGAGGAAGCTAGTTTTACAACCATGCGCACAATAATTGCAGCAGGTTCACACACGCCTTATGCCCTCTATGCAAAGTGGAACAAAGCTTACTCCTTACAAGAGATTGGCCCTGAAGGAGGAATCATATTCTACGATAGGACCGATTACAATTACAGAACTGATGACTGGCATTATTTGGAGTGTGCTGGATTTGATATGGTGGGAATATTTACATGGACTGAACCTTCAACATTTTTGCCCTATATCGTTAATGTTGAAGGAACTTCTGTAGAAATTGGAACAGGAAGAGAAAACAGCACCCTCATTCTGGCGGCAGCATTTGCTGCTAATAACAGGAATTCAGCAGCAAATACATGTGATGACTATCCAGAAGAAAACAGTCAAGTGTGGTTTCTTCCCTCGAAAAATGCGTTAGCAATGCTCGATCAAAACCTCCATCTTATGGGAGTAGGAGGTTTTACATCTGGTAATTATTGGAGTTCATCACAGGCATCGGCAACAGAAGCCTGGGCATGGAATTTTGATAACTCAACTGGTCAGCCAGTTCAGATTCATAAAAGTAATGAACATCGTGTTCGCCCAATAAGGAGATTTTAAATGGACCGTTCGGACAGTCTGAGCGAGGAGGATCTCATCTATCCAAATGACGTGAGTTCCAAGGTGGTGACTCTAAAGGGAGTTACCGTACCTGGGTCCTCCATCTCCCTCACAGGTTCTGATTCCTATGCAGTTCCTGCCAAAGCCCTGGGACGCAGCCTTGCCTTGACGTGGTAGGAGTCCCGGTACGCCTCTCTCTAGGAGTGAGGCGTACCTCATAGTTTCACTTTCTTGCTTTTCGTGGTGTTTTTTCTCATTGTTATTCTTGCGTTTTTTCTATTCTCGCTCTTGTCCTTGCCTTTACGATTCCTCTTTTGCTGTGGTACTCTGTTAGCGATAAAGGAGGAATCCATAGCTAGGCAGGATTTGAGAATCACGTCTTGGAAAAGGGCCATGCTGATCCTCTTGATCATGGCTACACCTGCTTTGTGTGCTGCCTCGTCCTTGATCGTACCAAAATATACATCCACCAACAGCCTTGCCTTCGTCATTGGCATCCTAGCCCTTGGGGTGTTGCTAGGGCTTCTCTTGTTCACGCTGGTCCTTGCTATCTCTACCAGAGAACTTATGTTCACCTACTTCCCTGTCATCATGGGCTTCCTTCTTATCTTGCAGACCTTCTCCACCTATGACCGATTCTTCATCTCCCTCACCTACAATAGGGTCACCCTGATAACCCACCTGCTCTTCATCACCTTCCTGCTCTTCTTCGAAGATTTCTTCATCCTCAAGGATCGAGATCCCAAGCTTTTCCGTTTGAATAGGGCCTCAATGTGGGTCATTGCAGGCTATACGGTGATTTTCTTCCTCTGCAAAGCACTTTTTCCTGGTACAGGACTCTTGAACAGCACCCTCAATGTAATCCGGGAGCTGTTTGTCTTCTACACAAACTTTCTCTTTCTCTTTACGATTATCAGAGCCATCTCCTGGATGAAGACAGAGGCAATCCTGCTGCTTATAGCCTTTATCCCTCCAGCCATCTTCACCTCGATCAATGCCTTGAATATCTTCAGCTTCATGCAAGGCCATCAAGCTTTTACCACCTTTCTGATGCAGTACAACCAACCGATTGGACTCTCCTTGCAGGCAGTGCTGTTTTCCTTAGCTACAGGCAACCGGTATAACTCCATCAAGCTTGAGCAACAGAGATCAGAAGCAGAACGAGAGAAGCTTGTCACCCTTGATGCAGAACGAACCCGATTCTTCCTAAATATGAGCCACGAGACCCGCACCCCGCTGACCATTATCCTGGGTATAGTTCACCAGTTGCGAAAAAAAGCATACGGAGACTCCCTTGAGCACGCCGATGTTTATCTAGCGGCCATCGAACGCAATAGCCTGATCCTGCTCAGGCAGGTCAACCACATGCTCAGACTGGAAAAGACTCGAAGCCTCACCGTTGAAAACCCCATTGCACTGGGACAGACCTTGTCTGTAATAGTGCAGGAGTTCCTTCCCATAGCAGAGGAGAAACAGATTCAACTCTGCTATATACCAGAGCAGAAGGACAACAAGCTCGCTTTAAGAATATTTCAGGAAGATTTTGAATCCCTGGTCATGAACCTCTTGTCAAATGCCTTGAAGTATACCGCATCAGAGGGAACCATACGGGTTAGAGTAAAATCCGACAATAAAGGACAACTGCTTATAGGTGTCTCAGACAGTGGTAAAGGTGTAGCAAGGGAGGATATGCAGAAGATATTCGAGCAGTTTGAAGTTGTAGATGATACATCTGCCTTCATGCAGACAGGCTTGGGACTTCCCCTGGTGAAGCATATTATGAAGGGGTACGGTGGTGAGGTCACCTTGGAAAGTACAGTAGGGCAAGGAAGCATCTTTACCTTGGTATTCCCCTCCACTGTTGTAGAGGTCAGGCAGTCTCTTCCGGTAGCAACGTCGTCGCTCGCACCTCTATACCTTTCTGACTTCTCCTCCCTTGCCCCTAGAGAGACAGAGCAAGATACTAAGCTTCCTACCATCCTGGTGCTGGAGGACAACAATGATTTACGATCCTACATCCTCTCAATCCTGCAGCCCTCCTACAGGGTGCTTGGAGCCGGCTCTGCTGAGCAAGCACTTGCACTGCTTAGGCAACAGAAGGTTAATCTTATCATCAGTGACATCATGATGCCGACTATGGATGGCCATGCATTCCTCAAGGAGGTCAGACTCCTCTTCAAGGATGACCCTATCCCCCTTATTTTCCTCACCGCTCGAGATTCAATGGAAGAAAGGATAGATTCGCTTAAGGAAGGAGCCATCCGCTATATTACAAAACCCTTCAGAGCTGAAATTTTGATGGCAATCATTGAGGCGACGCTCAAACATGACCAGGAACTGGTCGGCTCCAGAGTCGGCAAGTTCCGCCAAGGGTTGGAAAGCTTGCTCTGTGATATCGAACACCCTAAAGAAGCTACAAGTGCAGTAAGTACCTACCAGCTTCAGACATTTGGCTCTGAAAAGGGACTCTCCTCCCGCGAGCAGGAGATTCTCAATCTGATAGCTGAGGGAAAAAGTGACAAGACCATCGCATCCGAGCTTCACATCTCGGTCAAGACAGTAGCAAATCATAATCGAAACATCTACACAAAGAGCGGTGTTTCAGGCAGATATGAGCTATTGGCCAAAGTATATGGGAAGAGAGAAGGGAAGGAGAACCACCCTGTATCCGGATCAAGAAGATGAATACCTATGTATAGGATACTTCATGCTTAATGAGCCCAAAAAAGCATCTAGCTTCCTAGAAGGTAGCTAGATGCAAGCAAAAACAAAGGATGCAGGAAAGTATCAGAAGAACTTGTAGCCAATTCAATGCATACCATTGCTCTGAAGGAGGAAGATCAATCATGCATTCATTAGTAAAGACTACTCGTACACGGTCCGTTTGCCAGGAGATCGCATGCGCTTCACCAAAATAACAACCAGGGAGACTGAGATGAGAACAATGAACAGCAAGCTGATCGGCCTAGTAAAGAATATGCTCAATCCACCCTTGGAAATCAGGAGGGTCCGACGGAGGTTTGTCTCAGTAAGGGGCCCGAGCACCAATCCCAGCAGGACAGGGATGACCGAATAGTCAAACTTGATCATCAGGTAAGAGATCCCACCGATTATTACAGATACAAACACATCAAAGTAGGAGTGGTTGATCGAATAGGAACCGGTCAGACAGAGCAGCACTATCAGGGGCGTCAATATCTCGATGGGGACCACTGATATCTTGGCGAAGAACTTGGTGAGTAGCATACCCTGGATAAACATGAAGATGTTGGTGAATATCAACCCTATCATCAGGGCATACATGGTAACAGGGTGTTCGACAAACAAGTTTGGTCCGGGAACAAGCCCGTTGATCATGAAGGCCCCCACAAGGATTGCGACAACCGCATCGCCGGGGATGCCAAGGGTTAGCAAGGGGATCAGCGTGGCGCCGGTGACAGCATTGTTTGCCGCCTCTGGGGCCCCTATCCCTTCCAAGGAACCCTTGCCAAACTCCTCAGGGTGCTTTGAATGCTTCTTCGCCTGGTCATAGCTGAGAAAGGATGCCATGGTGGCACCGGTTCCAGGCAGTGCCCCGATTCCCACCCCGATCAGCGAGGAACGTGCTATCGCCTTACCCATGGTTTTGAACTCTGCCATGGAGAGGTCTTCGCCTTCATTCAGTTTTGCCAGATCAACCTTGACCTTCATATCATGCTTGCTGTACCCGGACTTCAAAAAAGCTTCTGATATGGCAAACAGGCCGGTGACGATAATCACCAGGTCAAAGCCCCCGTAGAGCTTATAGTTTCCAAAGGTGAATCTGAAGACCCCGCTCATTATATCGATGCCGATCACTGCTAACAAAAGACCGATAGCCGTTGAGATGGCCCCTTTGGCCAGACTTTTACCACTGACCCCGGCTACTATGGAGAGACCGAATACACAAAGGATGAAATATTCGGGAGGCCCGAACTTCAGGGCGATCTTCGCTATGAGGGGAGAAGTGAACAACAGGACCAAGGCGCTGAAGATCCCTCCGATGGTGGAGGCGATCAGGGCAGCTGAGAGGGCCTTTCGGGCAAACCCCTTTTCTGCCAGGGGGGCACCGTCGAGCAGGGTAGCTGCGGCATGCGGGGTTCCCGGGGACCTGATCATGATCGCCGATATGGAGCCTCCATAGCTGCCCGCGCAATAAATCCCCAGCAGGAACATAAAGGAGGGAATCGGGGCCAACGCGTATGTGAAGGGCAAGAACAAAACGATGCACAGCAGAACGGTCAAGCCCGGGATCGCGCCGAAAATAATCCCCAGCAGAATTCCCAGATTCATATAGATGAAACTGGAAAGATGGAAAAACTCTAAAAATTTGTGATGCTGAGCGAGACTCACAGCTACACAGTAGCCAGTGAAAAGCTATATATCAGCCAGCCTGCCCTGACAAAGAACATCAAGAACCTGGAGCAGGAGTTTGGTGGGCAGCTGATAGTACGGTCCAACAAGGGCTGTTCGCTGACCGACCTGGGGCAGATACTCTACAGACATGCCAAAAAGATAGAGTATGAGATGAAGCTTCTCCATACCGAGATAGAGAAGGCAAACACCCATACGCAGAACCATCTGACTGTGGCGTTCGGCATACTCTGGCAGATCCTCTACATCGCCGAGATATTTCTGGCGGTGGAGGAGCGGTCGAAGGGGAATATCTCCATAACGGGGAAGAACGGAAAAACTGAGGATATCGATGCCCTGCTAACAGGTGAATGGGATCTCTTCCTGGGGAAAATCCCTGACGAGCTCAATGCCCAGCTCAAGGCTGTTCCCGTGATGAAGACAAACCACTCCATCTTCGCCCACGCAAGCCATCCTCTCTTTGAAAAAGGTGGCCAGGGAGAAGAGGTCTCACTAGAGGACCTGCAACCCTACAAATGGTTAGTCTTCGGTTCCACCGATGATATTTCAGGGTATGAGATACCCAACCATTTCAAACAGAGCATTGAGATACAGACCATGCATGACATCAACAGCCTGTACACCATCATCAGCATCCTGCAAAAGAGCAAATCCCTCATCCTGCTGCCCTCTCAGGTTGGACGGCACCTTGAGATGCATCAGATCAGAGAGATTACATGCCATGACCTGCATTTCCTTCCCTATGATACGGGCCTGATCTATAGAAGGGAGATGGGGACCAATACCCATTTGCAGACACTTATAGAGACAATCCAGCAGATAGTGAAGGCCAGCATTTCTCAATAGCACAAACCCGAACAAAGATGGGGAGGATCTCTAATCCACCCCGCGCCTGAGAAAAATCAGGGCTAAGGGACAACCTCAGGATCCAGCCTCCCAACGAACTAGTGAAAGGGACTTTTCCACGAACATAAGGATAGGGTTGTCACCCTTGCCAAGGGAAATAATGAAAAATACCATATCATTCTATTTCATCGCCGATTGTTTCCCTATACTTCAGTTTTTACCTACTATTTATAGGTTTTAAGTACTTTATACATGTTACCATATGAACAAAATACGCTAAATCAAAGATTTTGCTGTACTACTCCGTACACTTGTACTAGAATGGACTCGACAATCATCTGTAAGGAGTGCATCGATGGAAAAATTCTTTAAACTAAAAGAAAGAAAGACTGACGTCAAGACAGAAGTGCTGGCTGGAATTACTACGTTCCTCACCATGGCTTATATTCTTGCCGTCAACCCAGGTATCCTTTCCGCTGCCGGAATGGATTTCTCTAGGGTTTTTGCAGCAACGGCTATAGCTTCTGCAATAGCCACACTGGTAATGGCCCTGTTGGCCAACTTGCCATTTGCCCTTGCCCCAGGCATGGGACTGAACGCCTTCATGGCTTTTACCGTAGTACTCGGTATGGGCAAGTCCTGGCAGTTCGCCCTTACCGCTGTTTTTGTTGAAGGTATCATCTTCCTGATCCTGACAGCCGTCAATATCAGAGAGGCTATCGTCAACAGCATCCCGGCAAACCTGAAAAAGGCCATCGGTGTTGGTATAGGACTCTTCATTGCCTTCATCGGCATGCAGAATGCCGGAATCATTGTCAACAATGATGCAACTCTTGTAGGTCTCAACCACAACTGGTTTACCGGTCCTGCCGGCCTTGCAATGCTCGGCCTTGTCATCACAGGTGTCCTGCTTGCCTTCAAGGTCAAGGGAGCACTGCTGATCGGAATCATAGCAACCACCATCATTGGCGTTCCTTTTGGGATCACCAAGTATGCAGGCGGCTCCTACCTTCCACCAGCACCCTACTTCTTCCCCTTTGAGTTCTCCAACATTCTCACACTCGACTTTGTCGTAATCGTTTTCACCTTCCTGTTTGTCGATATGTTCGACACGGTGGGAACACTCATCGGTTGCGCAACCAAGGCAGACATGATCCAGGAAGATGGGTCGATTCCCAACTGTAAGGAAGCCCTGTTTGCTGACGCAGTGGGAACAACCGTTGGTGCTGTGCTCGGCACCTCAACGGTCACCACCTTTGTCGAATCCTCCGCAGGTGTCGTTGAAGGCGGACGCACTGGCTTGACTGCCCTTACAGTAGCAGTCCTCTTCGCCCTCTCCCTCTTCCTGGCCCCACTCTTCGGATCGATTCCCAGTGCAGCGACCTCCCCTGCCCTGATCATCGTCGGTGTCATGATGATGACCCCTGTCAAGGATATCGAATGGGACGACATGACCGAAGCCATTCCTGCTTTCCTGACAATCATCTTCATGTTGGTTGCATACAGCATCGCCGAAGGTATCATGTTCGGTATTCTTTCGTTTGTCCTCTTGAAGCTATTCAGCAACAAGGGCAAAGAAATCACCATCATGACCTGGGTTGTTTTTGCACTGTTTGTCCTGAAGATTGTATTCGGCGCCCTCTAAGCGTCCTGAATACAGAGATGGACTCCAGCAAATGGGGTCCATTTTTTATGTCCAGACTACTCAAGGCCCCCCTTATGGTGTAGGATTAGGGCCAAACAAGAGGGATGCCATGAGAAAGGATTATCAGGGGCTCAACGCCAACTATACATATCTGGTCACAGGAAGTGCAGGCTTCATCGGCTTTCATCTTAGCAAACAGCTGCTCGGACAGGGGTGCAGAGTAGTCGGTTATGACAACCTGAACGACTATTATGACCCCAGGCTCAAGGCGGCAAGGCTACAGATACTTGAAGCCTATGGCCCGCTTTTCACCTTCATCGAAGGGGACCTGGCAGCAAAGGACAAACTGGAGAGCACCTTCGCCGAACACAAGCCCCAGATAGTGGTCAATCTGGCTGCACAGGCGGGGGTACGCTACAGCATAGACAACCCCCAGGCCTACCTGCAATCAAACCTGGTGGGATTCTTCAACATACTTGAGGCTTGCAGACACTATCCTGTCAAACATCTGCTCTATGCCTCATCAAGTTCCGTCTATGGCATGGCCACAAAGATCCCCTTCTCCACCGAGGACAAGACCGACAGCCCTGTCAGCCTCTACGCTGCAACCAAGAAATCCAACGAGCTGCTTGCCCACTCCTATAGCCACCTCTATGGAATACCCGCCACA
The DNA here is from genome assembly GCA_034007055.1 of Sphaerochaeta sp. GTDB lineage: Bacteria > Spirochaetota > Spirochaetia > Sphaerochaetales > Sphaerochaetaceae > Sphaerochaeta. The sequence continues at coordinate 632 of JAVERP010000082.1, read as the reverse complement.
GGGCTGAGGTTCTTCACCGTCTACGGCCCCTATGGCAGGCCTGACATGGCGTACTTCTCCTTCACCAAGGACATCCTTGCAGGAAGGACCATCAAGGTCTTCAACGGTGGAGACATGTACCGCGACTTCACCTACATAGATGACATTGTTGAAGCCCTCCAAAGAATTCTCTGCAATCCTCCCCGAGCCAATGAGCATGGAGACAAGTATAAGCTCTACAACATTGGCAACAACAGCCCAGAGAAACTTATGTACTTCATTGAGACCCTTGAAAAGGCCCTAGGAAAAAAGGCAATGATAGAGTTTCTACCCATGCAACCAGGGGATGTCTATCAGACCTATGCAGATGTCACTGAGCTTATGGAAGAATTTGACTTCAAGCCTTCCACTCCCCTCTCTATAGGGTTGGAGAGGTTTGTACAGTGGTATAGGGCGTATTGCAACTGGTGACTACCCATCTGCTAAAGACAGATGGGCTTCTTGCTTCACAGAAGACTGCTTAGAGACCGAAGTTACTAAGACTGACTGTCTTCTCCACAAGCTTTGAGGGCTAGCCCAGAGCCAAAAGATCCAAACCTACATTTCGTAGGTTCTTTCCTGCATTTTCATCACGTGAGAGAAGCGCTCCACAA
>JAVERP010000031.1:0-53411 GCA_034007055.1 Sphaerochaeta sp. | reverse complement strand
TTGAGCAGTTTTTAACCATGGTGTATGGTGAGTCCCTTGAGGAGATGGAGAAACCCCTGCAAGTCCTCCTTGAAGATATGCGCCTTGCCAGATCAGGGCATCTGAATATTGCAGGGGCATTGCTATTTGCAAAAGGATCATCACTTCGTTTGTCTAGATATAGTATCAGGGCTGTTACATATCCTGGAGATGCTATCGACGAAGCATCCTCACTTGATAGGCGTGATATATCCGGAAGACTTACAGAGATGCTTGAGCAAGCGATCACCTACATCCTGATACACGTCCAACATGATCAGGACATCAATCCCACATGTGAACCAACTATTCCTAGGGTAGTTTTGGAGGAGATTGTTGGCAATGCCCTCATCCACCGCGACTATTTTATCCCTGATCCTATCACGATATTTGTTTTCAGGAACCGGGTTGAAATACGTAGCCCAGGTCATTTGCCCAATACCCTTACTGTTGAGAATATCAAAGCTGGGAATGTAAGCAAAAGGAATCCCATCTTGGCTTCCTTTGTCTCTAAGCTTTTACCTGATCGAGGGTATGGCTCTGGGATAATGCGTGCTCATAGAGCATATCCTAATATTGAGTTTACAGATGACAAAGATGGAAACAAGTTTGTTGCTACTATCTGGAGAAAATGATTGTAGAACAGGGGTTGCTTTGTGACTGTCAGACAAACTAATCAAGGAGTTTTACTGGATAAAGAAATAGGTGTTGTCGTCTCATAGTAGAAGCCATTCCTGAAATGATAGGTAGGGAACTAGAAAAAGACTCGGTAATACTCACGTTATAGGTCTTCAAGATGCACCATTATCAGGTGATGTGTTCAGAATCAGTGTATCTTTGAATAAAGCTGCTACAGCTACGGGGGGTCGTCCAAAGTTTAAAAACCTCATGATGCTTTGGACTTTAGGATTCTGAAGCTAGTTACACTGAATCCTGATATTAATCAGCGTAAACTTTCTGAATACCTTGAGGTCTCACTTCTAACAATCAAAAGGGTAATGGCCAACATGGTGAAAACCCGTGTCCTTGAGCGCAAGGGTGGGAAAAGATTTGGGTATTGGGAAATTCAAGTATGATAGGGTTTATCAACCTACACCCAGTAATCTTTTTGGTAGCCGTGCGAATATACAACGTAGTAAACCCACGGTCCCAACAGTTGTTTTACGTCGCATCCTCAGTTGGCCGTCCACTTGGCATATGCTGCTTGGGCCAGGAGGGGTACTCATCACTAGCGGATACCTGCCTTCGCATGTGTCTCTTAGGTTCACCGCACCTGGAAGCGTTTATCGGTTCACAAGGAGTGGAACTTGTAAAAAAATATGAGATCTTGCGGATCCCAATATGGTGTATAATGATCAGACTATATCACCTGAATAGATAAACTAGAAGAGGAGGTGAGGTATGGCAATAAGTTCTTTTACAACTGTTTTTAAAATGCCAAAAAAGGCCTTGCGTGAAATCGCCAAGAGCATCGATAAGCCTGTCGTCAGATTCAAATTATCTGAAAAAGATAAAGAAAGTCTCGCCACCAGTGGGGAGAGATTCCAAAAATGGTTGGAGAGCAACAAGAGCTGAATCTGGAACAGCTGATTTCATGGCTAGGATACGCTGAAGATCCCATAATCGAGCAAGTCCTAGCCCGATTTATATGTAGCCGAAACCAGGAAGTGGAAGAATTCCTTCACGCTTCAGCTATTGCATATGAAAGATCATCAAGTGCCAGAGCCTATCTCCTTACTACAGAAAATAAAGATATAGCAGGTTATTTCACACTCTCCATCGGGTTAGCCGATATCAGCAAGAGCGAAGGTCTCTCCAAAGAAGACAAGAAGAGATTCACGATGAACAAATGCCCTGACAAGGGTAAAAGAAAGAGTCAGCTGTATCCGCCCCTTCCAGAACCAAAATAAATTGATTTAACAATCTCGACTAAAGTCGAGCACAAACCTCAAATACTGCAAGCCGCTGGGTAACCTTGTTTGGTGTATACTCATTCCAAAGACTAAAACTGAGGAATTAATAAAAGTCAGATTTTCTATATTTAGATTTTGACAACAATAGTTAAGTAAAAACAGAAGGGATACCCCACATCACAATCAATAACCAAGCTTTTTGGTAGGATGAGCTTGTGATTAAGAGCTCTGAAGTAGAACTACAGTAAGTTCTGTAGGACTAAATGCTCTCTTCAGCATAGAAGACAGGGATATCAGAAGACACTGTGTATGCCTCTGAGCGTTGTTTTAAGTTGTCCTACAGCAGATGGGTATATCACAGGTGTATATGTCTGTTTCTTTATGGCTATAATTGTTTTATGCAACATCCAATGTAATCATGCTTCTGGCAAAACTAGCTGTGATGGTCTACACTTGTGGTTAGATAAGGAGACGAAGCAGTGTATTTTGTTGGTATTGATGCAGGCACAAGTGGGACAACTACCATCATTGTTGATGCTGACGGTAATGTCGTCGGCAAAGGCTCCAGTACCTACTCTACAGATGTAACAAGATTTGGATTTACCGAACAGAATCCTGAAGTGTTATGGGAAGGTGTTCTCTCTTCCTGTAGGGCAGCAATTTCCAATACTGCTATTGATCCCAAGGCAATCACCTCCATCAGCTTAGCAAGTCAGAGGGGAACATTTCTGGTTGTCGATAAAGAGTTTACTCCCCTTACCCCTGCAATCCTCTGGTCTGACCAACGTGCAGTAGAGCAGCATCACTGGTTTATTTCCCATGTAGGTGAAGATACGTTCAAACACATTACCGGCTGTTCCATAGCGCCCATGTGGACAGGGATGAAGATTAAATGGCTTGTAGATAATTTTCTTATGGGAAAAGCTTCATATATCCTCAATGAACAGGAGTGGCTGTTGCACAAACTGGGGGCGACAGAGCTGTGCACCGATGTCTCTTCAGTGACCATGAATGGCATGCTCGCCATCAAGGAGAGGGATTGGTCTGATACTATCCTCTCTGCGATTGGTATCACTCGCGCTCTTCTGCCACCAATCAAACCTTCAGGAACATTGGTAGGCCACCTCACCAAAATCGTAGCCGAACGCATCGGATTTCCTGCAGGTGTTCCCCTCTATCTGGGTGGGGGAGACCAGCAGTGTGCTGCAATAGGAACTGGAGCATACCACGAGGACTCCTTGGCCCTCATCTTAGGAACTGGAGCCGTTGCTGTGGGAAATACCAAGGAGATCGATACCCTGCTTGCAAACCCTAGTAAAGCCAGCTATGTCATTGGAGGGCATGTCATTCCCGATCGATGGGATGTAGAAGGTATTTCCCTCTCTGCTGGGAACTCCTATCGTTGGTGGAAGGACGTAGCATGGAAGAGCTCTGACCAAAGCTCTGGTTCAAATGTCTTTGCTCTCATGGATGATGCTGGAAAAGCTGTTCCTATCGGTTCCCATGGCTTATTGTTCCTCCCTTATTTGTCAAAACAAATTGTGCCCAAGGTCTCCTTGGATGCTACCGGTGTCCTGTATGGATTGACGCAAGCTCATGATCGCGCCCACATGACTCGGGCTGTCATGGAAGGAGTCACCTTTGAGTTGTGCACGTTGGTGAAAACCCTCGAAGAGATCCTTGGGAAGAAGTTCCCATCCATTAGGGTCACTGGGGGAGGCTTTGTATCCCCTCTTTGGTCATCCATGTTCTCTTCTATGCTTGGAGCAGTGTTGGAGGTTCCTCACTGCACCGAAAGTACCGCATTGGGAGCTGCCATGCTTGGGGCCGTTGGAAGCGGTGTGTTTGCATCAGTTAGGCAAGCTTCTTCCCACATGGTCAGGATAGAGAGGCAGGTACTGCCTGATACTAAAGATGCCCAGGCATATCAGGATCTCTATTGTTCCTACAAGGAAAAAGAGAACCAGCTATTTAGGCCATGAAGTTTTTCAGTTCCCTTTTGCATGGATTGATGGTATGCTCAATTGATGTGAAGAAATTAACATTCTGAGGCAATAGATGAATAAAAAGAAACAGAGGGCCATTGAAATTATTGCCCTTTTGAAAACCCATAGATTCCTAGGGATCCAAGACCTTGCAGATTGTTTGGGAACCTCACACATGACTATCCGAAGGGATGTGCGTCAATTGGACTTGGACCAGCTGGTAGATATCGTGCCCGGAGGGGTGATGCTCAAGGAGTCCCTCTATTCTGATGATAAGAACTATCCCTATTCACTCATCACCGAATCTTGTTTATTCCAACTGGAGAAGTCCAAAATTGGTATTAAGGCTGTTGAACTTCTGGAAGATGGAGATTTCATAACCATAGACTCGGGGACGACTACCGAATATCTAGCAAGATGTATCCCAGAAGAGAAAAAGCTCTCAATTCTTTGCTATACCTTGAATGTATTGTTTGAAATCTACAAGAAGAAGAACTGCAACATCATCTTCCCTGGGGGGCAGTATCAAGAGAATACCATGCTGTTTCAATCACCGGAAGGATTGCAGATGATTCAAAGACACAGAACGCAGAAGGCCTTCATCGGTGCTACTGGCTTCTCTGATACCTTAGGGGTGACATGTTCGAATATTGGTGAGCCCGGGATAAAACAGGCTGTGATGGGATCGAGCTTAAAGAAGATTCTCATGATAGATTCCAGTAAGTTCGGGCTTGTACGCCCCTGTTATTTTGCTGAACCTGATGATTTTGATACGATCATCACCGATACGAATATCCCTGAGAAGTATCGCACCTATATTGAGAATCTGGGCATTGAACTTATCATAGTGTGACTATTTGCACAAAAAATATCTAGAGAGTAAGAATTTTGTTGACAACTGGAGTTTAGTGGCATACTGTAACTTATAAATGTTAAAAAATTACCATTTTAGCATTGTGCTGTATGTTTCGCTAGGAAGCATTACATGAGGTATGTACTGTTCAGATACATCCCATGGATGAAATAGCGCTATAAGGAGGACCGTATGCGCCGACTAGTTACAACTCTCGTTATTATCGGAATCGTGAGTTCATTTGGGTTGTTTGCACAAGGAGCAAAGGAGAGTGCTACAACAGATCCCAATAAGAAGACCATTGTCATGATTGTGAAACAGAGTGATCCCTGGTTTGACGACATGACTATTGGTATTGAGCAGCTTAAGAAGGATACAGGGATGAATGTGTATGTACAGACTCCCGCCTCAGGAGATCCTTCATTGCAGATTGCCATCATGGAGAATCTTATCGCCCAAAGTGTTGATGCCATCTGTATCGTTCCCAATGACCCTCGAGCTCTGATTCCTACGATTCAGAAGGCTCGGAAAGCTGGTATTGTGATCGTCACCCATGAAGCACCAGATATTGCAGAGTATGTTGATCTAGACGTCGAGGCATTCCGCGGTGAGGACTTCGGTCAGCTGATGGGTCAGGCCCTTGCAAAGGCAGTAGGGGGGAAGGGGCAGTATGCAGGTTTTGTCGGTGGCTTGACCATGACCACGCACATGGAGTGGTACAATGCGGCAGTTGCTGAGATCAAGAAGAACCACCCTGGCATGACGAACATTGCCGTTGAGCCTTTTGAGGACGGTAACAGTATTGAGGTTGCTTACAACAAGACAGTTGAGATCTTGAAGGCTTATCCCAATATCTCTGGCTTGTTTGATTGTTCAGCCCATGGTGGTGGTATTGCCCAAGCGTTGAAGGACAAGGGCAGAACCGATGTTAAAGTGGTCTCGTTGGCCATTCCTTCCATGTCAGCCAACTACATTAAGGATGGCAGCATGGTCCACGGTCAGGCATGGAGACCAGCAGATGCTGGGTATGCAACTGCTTATGCAGCGCTCTTGCTCTCCCAGGGTAAGAAGGTGGAGACCGGCTCAGATTTGAAGGCAGAAGGGTATGGGGACGTAATAGTGGAGAATAACATTGCCTATGGCTTTGCTCCTCTGGTATTCACCCCGGAAAATATCGACGATTTCAATTTTTAAAACAAGTTTTACACAGATTCAACTGGATTGCACTATAGCTATAGTGCAATCCACATGTGGGGAAAGGGTATGAATACAGAGACTATTCTCCGATTGTCAGGAATGACCAAGTCATTTGCCGGGGTGCAGGCGCTGCGGGGTATCGATTTTTCATTGCAACAGGGGGAGATCCACTGTCTTGTAGGGGAAAATGGATCGGGCAAGTCAACCTTGGTTAAGATTGTAACAGGGTTATACGAACCTGACTCGGGAGAGATTGCGATCAAGGGGAACATATACAGCAAACTATCCCCCATTGTGTCAATGCAGCAGGGGATTCAGGGGTGTAGATAGTTTTTCTGGGTAAATGGGTAGAAGTCATTAGAATCTCGGAATCGTCTTGAGATCCTTGTAATCCAGTTTTTCAAAGAATTGTGGTACATAGCGCTCGACTTCCTCGATCCATTTTTGGGAGACAGCTTTTGCCCTGAGCGTGACCATGTTCTGTGCTGTTGCCGCGTCCCAGCGCATGCCCGCCTGCTTCAACCGTCTCTGGAGAACTGTCTTGTTGCTGCTCTCGATGGCACCGCTGCCGACATACAGGCCTTCCTCACGATACCGCTTGTAGTCGATGTTCTCTATGTTATTGGTCAGATAGGTGTGGAGGTTCACCACATTGGGGATAGTCTTGCCCTCATAGGAAGACACTTCGTCTATCACCTTCAGGTACTGTCCATCCTTGAGCAATGCAGTCATCTGCTTGGCCCAAGGCATGGCACGCTTCTCGTCGTTGTCGAAGCGGTACTTGGCGAAACTGTAGATGTTCTCGATGGCATGGAAGAGGTCCAGAATTTGTTGGGCATCGGGGAAAAACTCTTCCTTGAGGTTCCTGATCCAGGTCGCCCCGTCGCTTATGATCACGGTGCGCCGGTATTTCCCATATCCGCTACGCAATGCGGCTGCAAACAAGTGTTTGCCGAACTCGTGGCAATTGCCGATGTAATCGGCGTATTCCTTTCGGTCGATGTAGAACTTCTCGACCTCTCCACCGTCCTCATAACCCAGAAAATGCACATCGTCCGAAGAGAACACGATACCCAGCTTGTTCTCCCTCCAGGTCGAGTCGTTCAGTCCGGGATGGCGGGTGTTGAACGCAGCCCCGTCCATCTCCATGTACAGTATCCCGTCGCGGTCGTAGGAGAAATCAAGCACTTCAGACCCACCCTGCAGCTTCTGATAGGCTTCATCGGCCCTCTTCTGATCATGCATGAAGACAATAGAGCCTATCAGGTTAGCAACCTTGCGCACGGTGTCGTCCCCGATTTCCAGGTGCAGTGTACGCCTGATCTGATCCTCCGCCTCCTGGTAGGAGCCCTGGTTTTGTGCCCAGTAAGCGATCTCGAGCATCAGGGGGAGCGACATCTTGCCGGGGACCTTGTCGATGCCCAAGGCCATGTCCAATGGCAAAATGGTTCCTGGATAGCCCAGCGAAGTCAGCCGTTGCTTGTCCTCTCTCGATGCAGGGACGAACATCTTGCGGGAAAACGAGACAGGACCGGTGAGCGTCAGATAGTGCTTCTCCACCCGGGCCTTCTCTTTCAGCCTTATCCCGAGTTCTCTGAATTCTCTTTTTTTTTATCTACCACAGGCTTCTCGTCGAGTGACTGCAGCGTGTCCGAAAGCATGTCTGAATAGATTTTCTGGGTTGAATTCCGTAAATCAGACATGGCACGCTCCATTTCTACGAGAGTCATGAACTGGTCTGGATCTTGGGTGTTTTCCTTAACCTCAGCTTGAAAACGCTGGATTTCCAACTGGATACGCTCGATATGTCGTTGACGAATGATATCTTCAGAGTCTTTTGACATTGCTTCACCTCTCACAATGCCAGCATAAACTTACAATAACAGCTTGTCAATAACCCATAAAACCTATCTACACCCGGGATTCAGGTCATCTATCAGGATTTAGCCTTGTTCTCCCATATGTCGATCGCCGAGAATATTGCAATCAATAAGATTCGCCAATCAGGGAAACACCTAGTCAGGCAACAGGAGATCAAGGCAATTGCAAAAGAGCAACTGGACAGGATTGGAGTCAGCCTTGACTTGGAACGAACCATTCAAGAATCCTCGATGGGCAATCGCCAGATTACAGCAATCTGTAGGGCGCTGGCCCTAGATGCTAAAATCCTTTTTCTTGATGAACCTACCACTGCCCTGACTAATCATGAGGTGGATAGGCTGTTGAGCATTCTCACTGAGTTGAAGGCAAACGGGCTTTCCATTGTCTTCATTAGCCACAAACTAGATGAGGTTTTCCAGGTTTCAGATAGGATTACCATCTTGCGTGATGGCTTCAAGGTTGGTGACTTTGCCGCAAAAGAGATAGATAGGAAGCAGCTGGTCTACCACATGACCGGACGGAATATTGACTATCCAAAGTATGTGAAAGCTAAGGAGAGCTCTAAGCAGGTCTTGTCGGTTCAAAACCTCTCGGGAAACAAGTTTTCCAATATTAGCTTTACTGTAGAAGAGGGAGATATCGTCGGCCTAGCAGGACTGCTAGGATCTGGCAGGACTGAGCTTGCGCTCTCCTTGTTCGGGTTGAACCCTCCCAGTGAGGGGGAGATTCAACTCAATGGAAGGCCGTATCGCCCTACCTCGACCCAACATGCCAAAGAGATGGGGATTGCTCTCCTACCAGAAGACCGTCTGGTCCAAGGGTTGTTCTTGGAAAAGAACATCAAGCAAAATGTAAGCTCATCGGTCTTGGGGGCGTTGGTCAAACCTCTCAATCGTATTGATTTGCAAAAAGAGCATGAGGTTGGGGATAGGATAGTCAAGCAGATGCGGGTAAAGACTCCCTCCCTCTTTACGTTGATACAAAATCTTTCAGGGGGAAATCAGCAGAAGGCTGTATTGGGGAAATGGATCATCACCGATCCTAAGCTTTTTATCATGGATTCTCCGACTGTAGGTATCGATGTGGGTTCCAAAGCAGAAATTTATGAGATTATCCAGGACCTTGCTAGGGAAGGGATGAGCATCATCCTAATCTCCGATGAGGCTGAGGAGATAGTAGCAAACTGCAACAAGGTTGTGGTGTTTGCCCAAGGAAAGGTGAAGACTATTCTGCATGAAGAGGAGCTTGCACAAGAGGATATAGAGCATACGCTCACCCAGATTATCGGCAACATTAACAAGAACTATGGAGATGGAGGAACTGAACATGCGGATCAATAAGATTGAGGTGGTCCTTATTTCGATAATCGTGGCTTATTCCCTCTTTGTCGGTACCATGAACCGGGCTTTTTTCAATATCGACTCGTTGTTTGATATCATCCGTTCTTCAGCTTCTGTGATGATTCTGGCTATGGGGCTTCTAGTCATCATGCTTTCAGGAGGCATCGACATCTCCTTCATGGCGGTTGCTTTGTTCAGTAGCTATACAGCTTCAAAAATTCTAATCGACAATGGCCTGACCAGTGTAGCCCTGGCTTTCATGATCGCTATTGGAATCGGGATTATGCTCGGGTTGGTCAATGCACTGCTAATCTCCTGGCTCAAGCTGCCTCCCTTCATCATTACCCTTGGAACACAGAATCTATTTCATGGCGTCATGGCAACCTTCATTGGTGCTAAAACCTTCGGTGCAGGCAGGTTGCCCCCATCGTATGCACAGTTTGGCTCTTCGACACTGTTCAAGATCCAAACGGAAAGTGGTGCCGTGGGCTTGACCACCCATGTGCTCTTTGTTGTTGCTGTCATAGCTTTGACATGGTTTATCATCCGCAAGACTTTGATTGGAAGGGGCATCGTTGCCATGGGTAATTCAGAGGATGCTGCCATTCGTGCAGGGTTCAATCCTTTGAAGCTCAGGCTGTTTGCCTATGGGTACATGGGATTTCTTGCAGGCATTGCTGGGATCATCTATGTGTGTCAGGTGAATGCTGTGTACCCTGATAAGCTGGTAGGAGAGGAGTTGATGGTGATCGCCGGTGCTGTAATCGGTGGGGTTTCCGTCAGTGGGGGTAAAGGGAAGGTCCTGGGTGTCGTGTTGGGCATCTTCATTATTTATCTGCTGAACTCCACCTTGATTTTCATTGGTCTGACTTCTTCCTGGAACTCCCTCTTTGTGGGGTCGATTCTGACAGTTTCCATAGCCCTGACGTCCTATCAGGAGAAAAAGAAAAATCAGCTGGATTTCATATTCAACTAAGGAGCAAGAGCATGTTGGGAAATAGGAATAAGCATGAACTGCGAGATACCAGTTTGAATGCTCTGTATATAGTCACTCTTTTTGTACTCATCTTGTTTTTCTTTGTCTTCGGTTCGTCCATGTATTCAGGGAGAAACATTCAATCGATGGCATACCAGATACCTGAGTTCGGTTTTGTTGCATTGGGTATGATGTTCTCCTTTATGATAGGTGGCATTGACCTTTCCATCATAGCAAATGCAAACTTGTCGGGAATACTTGCAGCAAACATTCTTATGGGAACTTGGTTAGGGGGAGTCCCCGAACCAACGAGGATTGTACTGGCAATCCTTATGGCCCTCACTTCATCGCTTGTGTTTGGGGCCTTTAATGGATTGCTGATCACCAAGTTTGGTGTTCCGTCCCTTATTGCAACCCTAGGTACCATGACCCTCTATTCCGGTATTGGAATGGCGCTTACTGGGGGTAAGAGTCTGGTAGGCTTTCCCAAACGCTTTACAGCGATGGGGATTAGTGAGGTCTTCGGTATCCCTGTGATATTCATTATCTTCACCGCTGTCGCTGTCATCCTAGGCTTTCTTGTCAAATACACGGTAGCGGGCAGAAGGATATACCTGATGGGGACAAACCCTGTTGCTGCTCGGTTTTCCGGTATCGACAATGATACCCTCTTGATTTTCATATTCATGCTGACCGGTTTGCTTGGGGGTTTGTCCGGTCTCACCATTATCAGCCGGGTGAATTCTGCCAAGGTTGGGTATGGTGATGCGTATCTGTTGCAGGCGTTGGTTGTCTGTGTCATTGGGGGTATTCATCCTGAGGGGGGACGCGGAAGGATTATTGGGGTGATGATCACCATTGCTCTTTTGCAGATGATGTCCAGTGCATTCACCATTCTCCAGTTGTCGCCGTTTGCAAAGAAGCTTATCTGGGGTTCCATGCTCATTGTGGTTATGGGCCTGACCAAAGAAGGACCGAGGATTGTTGCCTTTGTAAAGAAGGTGACCAGCAGTATAAGGGTTTCAAGACTAAAAGAGGGGCGAGTATGAATAGTTCTCCTACGTATCAACATCTGTATACAACCATCATTGATGAGCATCAGCAGGTTTTTCAACAGCAGGATGTTTTTCAACTGGAAGCAAGCCTGAATACCATAGCTAAGGCAGGTAAAATCTTTGTCATCGGTGTGGGCCGTGAGGGCATAGCCGCACGCTCCTTTGCCATGCGCTTGATGCATCTTGGTAAGGAGGTGCATTGGATTTGGGATGATACTACTCCAGGTATCGGTCCTGAGGACCTTCTCATTGCGGTGAATGGTTCAGGGGCCATTGGGCACATCAACTATGTGATCAGGGAGGCAAAGGCTGCTGGAGGCACTATCTTGGTAGTCACAGGAAGTCCTTCGGGAGAGGCTGCAACCAACTTAGCTGATACTATCCTCTTTGTCCCTGCTTCTGTCTACAAGGGCACCGATGAGGTTGTTTCTTCGATTCAGCCGATGGGCAATCTCTTTGAGCAACATCTTTTCATGCTGTTTGACATTATGGTTATGATGCTTGAACAACAGATGGATGTCTCCCATGAAGATATGGCATCAAGACACAGGAACGTTGAATAGAGAGCAGAGGGTAGTGGGTAAGCCATTCTTATCACAGAAATATGACAATTATTCATCAGCTTGATCCGGAAGTGTGAAATCAGTAGCAATGTGGTGGATTATGTCTGGGCCGCTCAAAGTAGTAGTAAAAGGTCTTTTTCAAACTGCTTGAAAAACTTTTCATTTGAGAAAAGCTGTGGTAATGAGGAATGTAGTTGTTTTAGTAGTCTTTGCGCTTCCACTTGGTCAGTGCTGTTGTTTTGTTTTAACGCATCTTGTAATTGTGGAAATTTGGATAGCCTTCTGCCAAAAACAGTTCTGAGGTGTAGTTCTAAGTCAATCTTCAGTGATTGCAAATCTATCCTTGTAAAACTTGTTGTCATGCTATTCTCGGCGATGTCTCCGAGAATATGCACATAGTAGAAGATGGCAGCAACACTATTGGGTTTATTTGAACCTGTTGAGAGTATCTTTTTTAACAGAGTGTTTGATTCTGTTTCATCAAGCTTTTGTTTTAAAGTTTCAACGTTTGAGAACTCAAATACTTTTTCTACAGTGTCAATGAGTAACTGTTTTCTCATTGACCACTTTTTTTTGAATCAATAGCATATCGTACTGATAGTTCCACCCCATATGCGTATTTTGCTCATGAGAGGATCCTCCTGAGCCTTTACTGGTAAGTAAGTCCAATAAGGGAACTGAGGTTAACCCCCCGTTTATTAGTGCAGTTCGTGCTTTTTCTCCTGCAATTTGGTATTGAGTGCCATCACAATAATCAAGGGTAAGGAATACAGCAGAAAAAAGCATGTCAAAACTTCTCGATGAGTCTTTGGCCTTTTCAAATCCTAATTGATCAGAGCTCAAAGACAGGAACAAATCTCTATCATGTTCATTCCTGCTTTTGGATGAAAGGGTAAAAGATGTTATGACCGAGTTAAAGGTTAATCCATTTTCCTCTCTGATCGTATGGCAAAGCGCTGTCAATCTGGCTTTATTCATAGACCACTTCCATAAGTGCTTTCACCTCTTTATCAATCCCCATTCTTGTTGCTATTTCATAGAGGGCGTGGATATCTCTTTTAACATATTTTGCATAGGAACGGATAAGCTTGACATACACCTCCCTATCCATTGTATCTTCGTGGGCGATAAAATCGCAAAGTGTTCGTTCATAAGAATAAACCCTGACAGGATTATTGAACATGGTTCTAGCTTCCACCACACCCAGTTCATACATCTCCTTATTCACATAATGGATGTTCACTCCGAAGGGAGCTTTATTGAACTTATAGCTATAATAGACTGTAACATCCATGTCTTGAGGAATCTTGTCCGTTACCCCCAGCAAATGTAGTGCTGTCTCATAGGAAAATACTGCTTTTTTAAAGCGATATTGGAAATAATAATAGTCATCATGCATTCCTTCTTCCGAAGTGTATAACCCCTCTGCCACTCTCTTTAGATAACCCTCTCGAACGAGCCTGCTAAGATATACAGTTGGAATCTTTTTGTTCCGGCAGTATGATGCCGTGATTAATCCACCTGAATGCTCAAGATACTGCTTTATTTGCTTTTTATAATCCATATGTCCCTTCTGTATGTTGCATGCACACGAACATAGTATCATCTATTCCGTGCAGGTGCAACAAAAATAGGCGTTATCGGTACCATCTACAACATTCATAATCTCACCAAACTGTTGAAATAGGGCAATAAGAGCGTGATTTGATGGAAGGAGAATGCCGTGGTACTGGTACCGGGAGCTCAGGAAGGATTTCTACATAACCCATATCTGCAGAAACCAGGATGTCTCCAGAAACGACCCATCTTTCAAAAAGTATCTACTAAACCGGCTCAGATCAATCTGGTATTGGTCCATGCACATCAATACCATCTTCGCACTTGCATATTGAGGATCAGAGAGTGTATATCCAATGATCTTCGCCTGACTCTTCATCCACAGAAGATACGGATGTAGCCGTTTGACCAAGGGATCTCCAATCTCGGGAGAGCAGTTCCAGAAACTGAAACCATGATGTACCGCAAGAGTCTCCGATGGATTGCCACAAGAGTCTCCGATGGATTACCACAAAAGCCTCCGATGGCTAGCCGATTTAAGTTGAAAGACGGATATCGGGGACTCAGGTAGGAAATCCACATGCAGAATATAGCAAGGCTCAAGAAATCGATTGCCCAGAAGGGAGTGCCCCTAGGTTGTAAAGAGCCGTTAGGATAAAGCTCCTTGAGATCTTGATCAGGTTCATGGATTGTCGAGTTCGAATCTTGTTAAGCTGATTGGTGTTGATTCTTATCCCATCAGTATGATCACCGCTCGTATTGATACGTGATCAGGGGGTAGCTATACAAGCCAAGTTCTTTCGTCCCAAGAAGAAATACATAATACCATGTCTAGCATAGTGTGCTAGACTATCTATAAAGAGGAGGATTAGCTATGCAAGTGGAGTGTACCAAGAAGCTGTTGGACTACATTGGGGTACAGGCAGGAGCTGCCGATGAAAGCATTGACCCTGTCTTCCGATGGAGCGCCAACCTCATACGGATCAATCGCCGCCGCACCATAGTGGTTGCCCATGATTCATCCAGGTATGGCTTTGTGCTGTATGGCATCAAGGCCAAGGATATCCGTAATCTTAGTGACTTGCTTCTTGATGGCATACGCACCTGCCTGGAGCTTGAAAGTATTAATCCTGACCTCATCGACAGGTATCTTTCTGATTGTGGGACTCCTGTTGTTTTTACCAAAAGTGCAGGGCGCACCTTTGTCTCAAGGTTGAATCAACTATGTACGCGCGTAACATACTTTGCAGAAGACCTTACAGTCGAGCATCTTTTCCAGAAACAGGTGTTAGCCATTATCAATGATGACTACATCAGAGTGAAAAATGATCCGGCAAAAAGATATTTTGGTGTATACGAAAAGTTGGGAGAGGATATCTCAAGCCTCTATGGAGCCTCCCCCTATCGTTGCCGAGCTGTAGAGCTTGAGGTGGAACTCGAACTGGAAAGCACTTGCACTAGGCGTATCATCGTCCCTTTGAACTATACCTTCCGGCAGTTTCACCATGTCCTGCAGACTCTTTTTTGTTGGCAAGGCTATCATTTGCATGATTTTTGGATAGAGCGCCATCCCAACGGCAGATTGAAACATACCCTGATCGGGTCTCCGCGTGAGTTTGATCTTGAGGAGGAGTCTACACGCGACGATACTTCTGTCCTTCTCTCTGAGATATTCCCCAAGTATGAACATATCATCTACAACTATGACTTTGGCGATGATTGGAGACACCACATCCGCCTTGTGAGAGTCGTAGATGAGCATGATAAGAGCCATGCAGTATGTCTTGCCTGGGAGGGAGAGGCCCCTCCTGAGGATGCTGGAGGACGCGGGGGGTACTCCCGGTTGCTCCAAATCCTCTCAGATCCTCTAGACCCCGATCATGCTGTTATGAAGAGGTGGTATGAATCAAAGCTTTGCAGGCCTTTTGACTTGGATAGGATCAACCGCCAATTACAGGGATGTGCTAGAAGAAGTGACAGTATGTGGTAGGACAAAACCGATTCTCCACTCGTGGTGACGGGGGAGAATTCTCGGTACCAGGAAGGACTTCCATTTTTCAATAATGGCGTTTTCTTTGATGGCGGGGTGTCAACTTATTAGCTTAAAGAAGAAGGGTCAGTAGCGACACATTAGCCAGCTTCCCCCACGTATCGTAGGGTAGCGGAAACAGTGATGCTGAACAGCCGACAGGTGCGAAGGAAAGACCTTTTCCTATCCTAAACTTCACATCACCATTTCATTAATGAGTTTCATAGCATCAAGGATGACAGCTTCAAAACTAATGCCTCGAACATAGGTGTTCTTTTTTGAATAAGCCGCCCAACGCTTCAGGAAGGAATCGTCCCTCTTCAATCTTTCGAGCAGTTCTTGTATTTATGCTACATCGAATTCTGTTTTACGATAGTGGAATGTCCGCTCACAAGCTCTTGCCAATGTAGGCATATCGATCTCCTTGCTCCTTAACCTGTAAAGGATATGGAGATCGTAATAGCCCTTATTCCGGCTATTCAAGAACCCCCTTGCATAAATTGTCTGCAATTTCTCTGCAAGCATCGTTTCAATCGGATATGCCTTGATGAGGATCGCCTCATTCCCAAAGATACTGGCAAATGAATACTGTATCGGGTGCGGTGTTATAACATCTCCCGTTGCAATATCAAGCGGAATGACTTGTCTTATATTTTCAAACCTGCAAAGAATACTTGCTCGATATCCTCCGTATTGATCTTGTTCTTTGATTGGTGCGATATTCATAATTTCATAATGTATTTCATCTCCCTCTTTTTCTTCCAATGATTCAGTAAGCAATTCCAAAACCTTCTCTTCCGTTACCTGCATGTTTCGTAAAAGAAAATCTATATCCATAGTGCTGCGAGATTCTATTCCTACGACATTGGAAAGTAGGAAGCCCCCTTTGAAAACAAGATTCCCTCCATACTTCCCTTGCACAAGCTTCTTCAATATGCTTTCAAGAAAATAATAGAGCATGACCGAGTTAAAGGTTAATCCATTCTCCTTGCTAATCGTATGGCAAAGCGCTGTCAATCTGGCTTTATTCATAGACCACTTCCATAAGTGCTTTCACCTCTTTATCAATCCCCATTCTTGTTGCTATTTCATAGAGGGCGTGGATATCTCTTTTAGCATATTTTGCATAGGAACGGATAAGCTTGACATACACCTCCCTATCCATAGTATCTTCGTGGGCGATAAAATCGCAAAGTGTTCGTTCATAAGAATAAACCCTGACAGGATTATTGAACATGGTTCTAGCTTCCACCACACCCAGTTCATACATCTCCTTATTCACATAATGGATGTTCACTCCGAAGGGAGCTTTATTGAACTTATAGCTATAATAGACTGTAACATCCATGTCTTGAGGAATCTTGTCCGTTACCCCCAGCAAATGCAGTGCTGTCTCATAGGAGAATACTGCTTTTTTAAAGCGATATTGGAAATAATAATAGTCATCATGCATTCCTTCATCAGAAGTGTATAACCCCTCTGCCACTCTCTTTAGATAACCCTCTCGAACGAGCCTGCTAAGATATACAGTTGGAATCTTTTTGCTCCGGCAGTATGATGCCGTGATTAATCCACCTGAATGCTCAAGATGCTGCTTTATTTGCTTTTTATAATCCATATGTCCCTTCTGTATGTTGCATCCACACGAATATAGTATCATCTATTACGTGCAAGTGCAACAAAAATAGGCGTTATCGGTACCAGCTACAACATTCATAATCCCACCAAACTGTTGAAATAGGGCAATAAGAGCGTGATTTGATGGTTCGAGGTACCAGGTAGGAAATCCACATTTTCCACATCTGGGGTGAAAATAGATTCAACTGAATCCTTCTTTATTGTAGCTGACTTTTTTCTTGCCAAAAACTATTGTGACAGCTACTGGGTGCCAGCCATTGAAACTTGAGAGCGCTTTCCCATAATCACCCATATTCTTGTAGAAATGATGGATTCCCCTGTACGAAGCTTTGTTTGCGGCCCCTGATCATGATCAGCGATCATAGGGAATCCTGAAGTAATCAAGGGAGCGTTTGAAGGTGTCCTGTGCTGACAGGCAGGTATCCCTAAGGAAGCCCCTCTCCCTATTCCAATCGTTCAGACCCCGGTAATAGAACATCTTCATGCTATCGGAAATAATGAAGGGGACAATGTTCCATCTTAGGCACTCCTTGAACATGATCAGGCGCCCTACACGCCCGTTGCCATCCTGGAATGGGTGGATACGTTCAAAGCGAACATGGAAGTCAATGATATCGTCCAGGGTCTTCTTCTTTTTTGCATCGTAAGCATCAAGCAGAAGGCGAATTTCCTTTGCGACGTGTTCGGGCAATGTCGTCTCGTGACCTCCTATCTCATTGGGCAGTTTCTTGTATTCACCGACCTCAAACCAATCCTTACGACTGTCACTGGTCCCGTTTTTCAGCAACGCGTGCAACTGCTTGATGAATGGTTCGCCGAGGGCGAAGTTGGAGCGGTCGATCATATGGTCGATACAGCGGAAATGGTTTGCAGTTTCCACGATGTCATCCACATTGATTGATGTGCCTTCAAGGCCGATAGTGTTTGTCTCATAGATGTAGCGCGTCTGGTCGTGGCTAAGCTTGCTTCCTTCCATATGGTTAGAGTTGAAGGTCAGGTCAATCTGGATCTTGTGGTAAATCCCTCCACGGCGCCTCTTCTGTTTCTCTTCTTTCAGGATTGAAGAAAGACCCGAAGATGGTTCAGTTTGCTTGGTAATCCTCTCAGGCTTACGTGCATTCTCCGGGATGTGCCAGGCCTTTCCTTTCAGAAAAGCACCTTCGATCTTTCCCTGGGCACAGTAATTTCGTACACCGCGCTCGCTCATTGCCCATGTCTGTGCGATCTGTGCCACTGATACGTATTTCAAGCCTCTGCCTCCATCATCTCCATCATATCATAGTATCGGCACAATTGCATTGGAAAATTTGAAAATATATTCATTGTGCCGATATGTGAGGAGCAGGCTAGGGGAAGGCATGATGATGCTAGTTTTGCAGTAGTGTTCTCACCATATCTACCTTGCAACAGTGGTGAGCGAGACAATTTCACAGATCCCCCCCCTCCCGAAGGAGTAGCTTCGCATTGGCCACCTCCCCCTCTGTACCGTAGGGCAGCAGAACCAAGGGAGGTGAAAAGCCAACAGTGGCATAGGGGAAGGCCTTCCCCTCAATCCCTTTGCACTCCCGATACTTCGATGAGGTACGTATGAATGAGCAGAGTTTGCTCCAGAGAGAAGCGGATCATTTGGCGAGTTCTTTATAAGCTGCCTCATGACGCTTGAATGACCTTCTCGAGATTGCAAGCAACTGTTCATCTGACACTTGCTCATCGGCAGCAATCTGATCGTAGGAAATGATCACATACTTGGGAGCGTTGTTTTTTAAAATCACCACAGATCCATTCTTATCGACAGTCCGGGCAATTTTTGAGAAATTCCGATTGGCCTCAGTGATGGATACCAGGTTTTTCATATCTACCAACATATTTACTACCTCCAAATTCTATACTACACTAATAAAACCCAAAAATAGGATACATACAACCTATTATATGTTGCAAGATAGTACATATATATTTGGCAATGTTATCCTCTAGCAATTCTCAGTAGATACTGGGACGAACTTCCATATTCTCACAAAACCCCTGACACAAAGCATTGGAAGTGCGAAAAGAAAGAACCGGTACGATACCGGTTCTCTGATAGAAATCTACCAACATTTTTTTTGTCTTAGGGTTGTTGCACCTAGATTATATGCTTTGGACTCGCATCCCTGCCTGTCCAACTTTGGCTTCGTGCCCAGTCTCTCATCTCCTGTTTTTCGTCCCTGTCACCTCCATGGATCGTTTGGAGCATATCGATATATCCATCCATATTTCCACAGTCGTCAAGCACATTGAGGCCATCTTTGGCCTTAAAGACCGGTTTGCGATCAGAAATGACTTTGAAAGCCGTTTCATCGTCTACCCCCTGGTCCTCTTTCCCTAACTCCCGAACCAACAAGATGGCTACCTCCCAACCATCACCAATCTCAACTGGAAGAGAATCTTGGATTACTTAGCGGAAAATATAGACTGGTTGTTTTCGCTACAAGGTACAAGGCATCTTTTCTGTTTTGAAAACGAGGTGTGTATTGATGCCATCATTGATGGTAGACAACGAAAGGTATCAATACCCCAGGGCAAGAGCTGGAAAGAGGAGGCTTTGCCTCCTTTTCCACCCCAAGGGGCGGGGTATCTCACCTTGCTTTCCCCTTCATTGCTCGAAAGAGCACCCATCACGATGCTCCCTTTCCTCTCGATTCGTTGGGGAATCAAAGGGAGCATGTAAGGTAATCAGATTGACGACAACAAGGCCCTAACCTGTTCAAAGGCATCCCGACGGATCATCTCTATCTCCTGATCATCGCTCAAGTCCATAAAGTTCGCCACATCAACCGGGCCGGCATGATCAACCGAAGCAAACTTCCCTGACAATTTCTCCCTCATCTCACACACTACAGGCAACTTTGCATAACCGGAGAACTCATGAGCCAGTTGCTCAGCACCACCTGGATAATGTTTGATCAAAAAATAGATATCGTAGGCATCCTTTGCCTTCCCTCTACCCATTGCGGCAGTTTTCATTACAAAATAGGGGACAAGAGCGACAACGTTCACATGAGCCGTATCGATCGCTCCATCAGTTCGTTTCGCCTCCAGCTTGACCTGCTGTGGGTCAAATGTGAAAGCAAAATCGCCACCAGTTGCCTTCAAGGCTTTCAAGCCTTGGACATGTTGACCCAGTTTCTGCTTTCTTGTTCCGCCATACATGCCCGCGAGAATATCCACATCGACATCAAATGGTATATCGTTGATCATCACTTGTTTGACAAAAGAGAAGTATTTATTAGGATGCTCTCTATATCCATTGCTCAATAGGATCCTCGCCATGGTCTGGTAGCCTTCGTCCTTCAATGTCAGATGGTTGATCAGCATATCAACATCGACACTCCCCACATGCCCCTGATTGGGGAACAACAATTCGGGGACCCATCCACCGATGATACGGATGTCATCTTGGTATTGGGCAAATAGTGAGCACAACTCGATCAATACCCTATGGGCTGCCTCTCTCTGACCTTCCGAATAATCGATGCTGCTGTGCAAGTTTTCATCCTTGATCATTTCTTTATCTCCTTAGCTAGGATGGCCTCAGCCATCTCCTCTCCTCGTCCTTGCAACCGCATACAATCCAGATAGACTTGCACAGGAGAGACTATTTGCTGGTCCTTGATATTCCTTGCGTCATGAAGCATCTCATCGTTATTAAGCACATGGATCTGTACGTTCGCACCAGAGTCAACCTGCTTGCATGCAGCAGCATTCAAAAATGCATTGAGTTCCCTTTCCCTTATCAACAGATGTACCTTGGTGTAACGCACCACAGGCGCGTACCTCACACCACCTGCGAAACCAGTGAGATGACAGTCAATTCCTGAATTGGCTTTGATCTGACGTACGCTATCCTCAAATTCCGGGACCGACAGTAGGGTATGGCAGTCCATTACCTCAAACGATGCTGATTTCTGCGCATATGCTCTACTCCAAGCATGCATGATTGCTTTTGGATTTAGTACTTGCAAGCCATCTGGGGACATCTGTGCCCAGAGTTGCTCACAGAGGTACCCCTTTACCTTGGAAACCTGTCCGATACTGCACTGTAATTTCTCTGCAAGGAGGCTCAGCTTCCACCGATACGTTACATCACGCATGATTTCCCTAAGGATCAGCGATGATACTTTCGAGGAAGGATCGAATATAGTCTTGGCCCTACGTTTCTTAACAAACCTGTTCGGGTGTCCTTGGTCGCTCATGTAGAGGGAGCCGATCAACAACCTGCAGTTTCCTGACATATCCATATACCCAATGTTGAGCTGTTCACATAGCTTGGCCGACTCCCCGGATATGTAAGGAGCCATGATTACAGAGTAGCAGGCTTTCTGGTTGGACTCCTCATCCTTCTGCCCAATATCCAATTTACCTATAATGGAGGGATACGCTCTGCTCAGGACTGTTACATCAAGCCTTACGGTTGTTGCATCGGTAAAGAAAAGAGTTGCAAGAAACCCCTCATTCTTGTCACGCAGATGGTCGCATCGCTCTATCACAGGGATTCTTGCCAAGGTATTGCTGAGCTGTTCAAACTCCTTTACGTAAACTGTAGTACTAACTTTCATTAAAAAGCTCCTTTTCACCACCGTGATGAAACCAGTATATATAATGAAACTAAAACTAGCAATGATAAGTGAGCTTACTTTCATTAATAGATTGACTTTCACCGCAGTGGTGAAAGTCCATCTAGTAGTAAAAATTGAAGAATTCACAATCATCGGTATCTTTGAAGGAGTTCCACTTTTCAAGTGTGGCGTTTTCTTTGATGGTTGGCCGATTTGAATTGAAGGAAGGGTACCGGGGACTCAGGTAGGAGATCCACAGAATCTCTCATCTTCCTGAATCTAGAGTTTGTGCGCCAGTTCGGTGCTATACATATTCATCTGACTACTCGGATACACATATAGCAGGGCAAGATTCCCACCCTGACAAAGCCTAACCAGCAGGAAGGTGCAGATTATTATGGTGTTTTCTCGATCCTCAGAAATAATGGTATGATGATTATGTGCAATGTATATACATTGTATTGACTATATCATTTCCGAATGATAGTATTTCAATAAGGAGAAACTATATGGCAAGTACAACAATCAGCTTGAGAACGGATACGGAACTAAAGGCTCAGGCCGAGGATATCCTCAATCAACTTGGAATGACACTGAATGGAACCTTCAATATGCTTCTTAATCAGATTGTAAGGGAAAAGTCAGTGCCACTGAGTTTGTCTTTGGCTTCCCAGAATTCATTGTATGCAGATTTGCTTGTTGCTGAAGATGAGCGGAGAAACGGGTATGTCGGCAGAAGTGGAGATGAAATGCTTAAGGACTTTGACTTGATCGTGGCAGAGGCTGAATCCAAATATGAAGTATGATGTAATCGTCTCCAGAAAAGCCGATGATATGCTTGTTAGTCACGTAAGGTTCCTAGCCCAAGTGAGTATCCCTGCTGCCAAAGTATTGAGAAATGAGTTCTGTTCTGTTCTTGTTAAGTTGAAGGATAATCCCTTCCAATTCCAACTGGAAGAGGATCTTGGATTACCTAGCGGGAAATACAGACGGGTTGTTTTCGCGAAAAGGTACAAGGCGGTCTTTTCTGTTTTTGAAAACAGAGTGTTTATTGATGCCATCATTGATTGCAGGCAATCAATTTGATCATGATATGTAGAAGAGTCTGCAGGTATTGTTCCTGAAATGGGCAGTCCTGAAACAACTGCAATACTATAACAACAGAACGCTTAACCTTTCTTTCTTTCGCGATGAAAACGAAAGAACGCAAGAAAGGAGCGAAAGCAAATGGACCCTGCACAATTCCGCCTTGATAGTCAGAGTTGGTCGTAATCAACACAAGAAAGCTGGGGAAGAGCCGAAGAAAAGCGTCTTTACCAGGTTATATTCCAATGGTGCCCTACAAGTGATCGAGCATATGCAAGAGTTGTTTCCACTAGTTACCTATAGGGTCTGTGGGGTTCAATCAATCAGGGTTTCAACGCAGTGATCGGTACCACACATACGCCATCAGGTCTGCGATAGGCTGCGTTTGTGAGACCGCAAATCACACAAAGAGTGGTTGCCGGACGTTCAAATTTCTTGTTGATAGCCAATAGCTTTGCAGCAGCCTCATCAATCTGGTGTGCCCCCAACTTGATCTCAAAGGCGGACCAGCTTCCGTCCGCAAGTTCCACTACAGCATCGATCTCATCGTTGCTGTAGTCCTGATAGTGCAGGAGATTGGCACCGAACGACTGCGCATAGATTTTGAGGTCCCGTTCACACAAAGCCTCGAATAAAAATCCAAACGTCTGCAGATTCCCAATCAGTCGATCTTCATTTGTGATGCCCAAAAGTGAGCATGCAAAAGATGGATCGGTGAAATGTCGTTTCTCTGCCTGCTTTATGCGAAGAGAGGAACGTATGGTAGCTGCAAATGGCTTTTGGTTCTCGATGATGAACAGCTTTGAAAAGACATTGAGGTAATCGGCGATGGTATCCTCATCAATAGTCAACTGTTCCACTCCCTGCATGTCACTTTTTAGACGCACCATGGTTGCTGTTGTGCTCTCGTTGCGTGCAAGCGATCGAAGCAGAAGGCGCAACTTAGCTCTATCACGCACTTTGTCATCTATTTTGGCTATATCGTCGGTCACCACAGTATCCAGATACTGTGCCGGGATCATTACCGCATCGTCCGTCGACAATCCAAGGCTGCCTGGCCAACCCCCTCTCAGGATGTAGGAAGCCAAGGATTGAAGACTCACCTCGCCTGAAATGACATTCTCAAGGGTTCCTGTACACAGATTCTTCAAAGATACCTTTCCGGAAGAATTGCCCGATTCGAACAATGACATGGTCATCATACGTAGCCGAGCGATTCGGCCAGTACCGCTATGCAAGACCCCCTTGTGTGAAGGGGTAGCGCTGCCAGTCAGGATGAACTGTCCCTTCATGGTGGACTGGTCAACGGTGAATCGCACAGCATCCCAGAGCGCCGGTACTTCTTGCCATTCATCAATGAGACGGGGTTGCTTGCCTTCCAGTACCAGGGAAGGATCGAGCTGTGCAAGCTGCCTATTCTGGAAATTCCCAGCAGGGTTGCCGACAAGGAAAGCACTTTGGGCATGCTTTTTTGCGGTCCAGGTCTTGCCGCACCACTTGGGACCCTCAATACAGACAGCATTGAATGCCCGAAGGTATTGTTCGACTGCCGAGTCAATAATGCGTGGTCGATAGACGTTGTTGTCCATGGTAGTTCTCCTGTATGAAGAGTACCTCATTCGGTTTGATTTAGCAATTGCATTCGGTTTGATTTAGCAATTGCATTCGGTTTGATTTAGCAATTGCATTCGGTTTGATTTAGCAATTGCATTCGGTTTGATTTAGCAATTGCATTCGGTTTGATTTAGTAATTGCATTCGGTTTGATTTAACAATAACATTCGGTTACAACATTCATAATCCCACCAAACTGTTGAAAGAGGGCGCTAAAATCGTGATTCGACTGAAAGAGAATGCCCCAGTACGGGTACCGGGAGCTCAGGTAGGAATTCCACATCTCTTCACGCTTTACAGGTGTTTTGCTCGGGGGCAGATGGAGAAAGCCATCATATATTCAGAACCCTGTTGCACCCTCAAAACAGATGTTCATCTGTAAGGAACCGATGCAACCCAATATGCTGCACCCCCTCTATGATATCTTGGAAGTGTGGATCCATCGTTACCACAAATTTTGGGTAGGAGTCACGGATTGCGAGCAACGGTGCAAACTCTCTTTGTACTGTTTGCTCACTTTCAAGTTTGAAGGCAACCTGCACATACAGTTTCCTCGGAGCTTGCTCTGCAATAAAATCAATTTCTTGGGTGCCCAGTTTTCCAATATATACGGTGTATCCTCGTCTGACCAACTCGTTATGGACGATGTTCTCCAATATGCCAGATATGTGCCTATCCCTATACCCAAAGACAGCATGCTGGAGACCGGTGTCCGCCAGATAGTATTTTTCTTGTGTTTTCAGAAGTTCTTTTCCCTGTATATCATAGCGTTGGACTCTGGTAATCAGAAACGAGCTTACCAATGCATCAAGATACGTATAGACCGTGTTTATATCGACTGACCTTGCTTGGCTCTTGAAATAATCTGCAATTCGTTTTGCCGAAATAGTGCTTCCAACTGAATCCGCGATGAAGTTCAAAATCCTGCGCAACAACTCGATATCACGTATCTTGTACCGCTGAACAACATCACGCAGTACGATTGAATCAAAAATGTCGTTGATGATCATGTAGGTTGCCTTCTCATCGTAATCAGCGGTGAGATGGACAGCAGGAAAGCCTCCTCGCCTGATATACAACCAAAGCAGATCTTGTTGTGTCTCCTGTAGGTTGGATCTGAATGTCAACATCTCAGTAAAGGACAATGTCTGCATCTGGATATGAATGAATCGACCAGTAAGCAGGGTGGAGAGCTCTGATGAGAGCAGCTGTGAGTTTGACCCAGTAATATAGACATCAAGGTGAAAGTCGAGGAACAGTGAGTTTACCGCTTCTTCCCAATCCTTAACAATTTGTATCTCGTCAAAAAACACATACGCAGGGCTCTCCATGGTTTTTACCAGTTCTGACACGTATTCGTATAAAGCGAGTGAAGAACGCAAGTGGTAGTACTTCATGCTTTCAAAATTGATGGAGATGATTTGTTCTCTCTTTACACCTTGATCAATCAATAGCTGTTGGACCAGCAGCATCATGGTCGATTTTCCACATCGGCGTATCCCTGAAATGATCTTAATAAAAGGTTTTCTGATAAACGGTTTGATGTTCTCATAGTAAAGTGGGCGATTGAACATGATTGAGTACTCCTTATATAGGATTATACCCTGTAAAACTATCAAAGTAAAGAAAGTTTTTATGGGTATAACCCTAAAAACTATTATACAATGACAAGTTTTAAGGGTCATAGCCCCCCCAAATCCTCATTAGGTACTGGGAAGCACTTCCAGATTTTGGATAAGAAAGAACCGGTACGGATACCGGTTCTCTGATAGAATTCCATCAACATTCTTTTCTTTGTTTCAGGATCGTTGCACCTAGATCATATGCTTTGGACTTGCATCCCTGCCTGTCCACCCTTGGCTTCGAGCCCACTCTCTCATCTCCTGTTTTTCGTCCCTGTCACCTTCATGGATTGTTTGGAGCATATCGATATATCCATGGACATTTCCACAGTCGTCAAGCACATTGAGGCCATCTTTGGCTATACAGACCGGTTTGCGATCGGCAATGACTTTGGCAGCCGTTTCATCGTCTACCCCCTGGTTGTCTTTCCCGAACTCTCGAACCAACGAGATGTCTACCTCCCAACCATCACCATAATCGTAGCTATACACAAGGGTTGTTGTTATCGGCAGGATTTTTGTTGGTTCACTCTTTTTTTGAAGTGTACTCATTTTCCCAGCAGCTCTGAAATATGCTGCTGCATCACGTGGCCCTTCCTCTTCAATAGTCTCTGAAACGGCGATATCACGATACTTCTTGTACAACCGAACAGAACTGTTGTCGGTAGCCAACGCGGCAGCCTTTGCCTCCTCGATGTCTAGGGGATCGAGTGAAAGAATTTCTCCTAGCCGAAGGCTCTCCTTCAGCTCATCAGGCGTTCCATTATCGAACATGATGGCGTCGGAGAGGTCCTGCAACGTTGCATCCTCGAATGATACCTTTCTGTGGTTCTCTTTTTCTTTTCTTAATCGGAACGGGCGTACATCCAGGATAGGTAGACGCTCTGCCAAATCAATAATCTCAGCCTGATTTTCTGCCCAATACTCGCTATATCCCTCATATCTGTACTGCTTGAGGTACTTTGAGCGCATCCAAGTCCTAGGGCTTTTGCTTTCATTGTAGTCGTCATCCCAGAATGCATCGCTGAAGGTGGTGTTGGGAAACTGGAGATAATAGCCGAATACCGGGGCCACCTCCAACAACTTTCCCTCCGTCAGAGTCTGGAACAACGGCTCTGGCAGCTGGAAATTGTGCAAATGGCTGTTCCTCCAACCAAAGGCCATGTTGATGAGGTAATGAAGTTGATGCAGAGCCAAGGACGATGGGACGACGACATCCCGGGAGATAGACTTTGTCACGGCCCCGTATTTGGATAGGATCTTTGCTCTATCGGCAGGCATCTGATCAAGTTGGCTTTCACGCAGTTCAAGATGCAGGTGCATGGCAAAAGGGCTATTCTTAGCGACAGGTGTTGCACTCCCTTGTACTGCACTCAAGCCATTCATTGTCTGTGGTTTGTTGGATTGGCTTTTTTGCGCATGCGCCCGATTTCGCTCGCGATACATCTCGCTTCGCGTTGCAGTGTCTGTTTTCTCCGGTTCATCATACAGTCCTTTCTCGTAGGGTAGGTAGTTCTGAACCATCTCTTTGCTGATCTCTAGCTTTTCAGCAATCTCTGATGAGGACTTTCCCTGGTCAGAGAGTTCACGGATCTGGAGAGACCGTGCACTTGACCACAACCCTTCGGTAATGAGGATTTTTCTTACCTTCGTAGTAGAGATTTCCATCTGCAGGGCTGTTTCACTGATGGATCCTGTATTCTCGTACACACTCACTATCTTTTCGATAGTCTCCGTCTTGGGAGATTCTGCTTTCTTTGCCATTTCTAACCTCTCTCTGTATCCACGGTATACCACGGTAATTTTGTCGTGTCAATACAAACAATGTCGTTTCAATAATATTTTTGAAAGTGTCGCAATATGATACACATGGCATCAAGAAGCCCTTTCCTTCACTGTAGGATATTTTTTGCAATATCCCTCATCTTATGGAAGATAGTTTCATTATATCTGATAGATTTCATCCTTTATGGTAGTTTGTAGTTGTTATGAAACAAATAGAAGCTGAAGTGAAACATGACTTGACAGGGCACAATAAAAGGCTGATGGTAGACCCATCATAGTGACAAACCTACTCTAGTATGGGAGACATAACCATGGTGAAAGAATCTACTCTTGAACAGAAGCTTTTTACCTTTGTACAAGAGATCCAGGCATTTCAGTACACTATCAGCTCTTTGGATCATATCTGGGAAGTATTGTTCCCCCTTCAGGATGCCAAGTGGCACCACCTGAGAGTTGTGAGGTATCTGGAGAGCTACCTATTCATTGATATTTCTGGCAATGCAGGAGGGCTTGAATTCCTCCCACCAGATGAAGTCAAACCTGTATCCGGGTTTGATAGGTGCCAACTCAACCTGTGGCCAGAACTCATCACCTCCTCTCTTGCTTGGTTAAAGCTTCTTCGCAAGGACTGGATAGGGAACAGTAAACGCATGCAGCTTGAATACCCCCTGGAGCTACGCCAGGGAGTAGTCCCACATGCTCTGATCCGCTCTTCTTTCCCCGCATACTATCGCCTTGATGATGCGATCGGGCAGGACAAGGCAAAAAAGATTATCGATCTTATCGAAAGTGGATATTTTTGGAAAAGTGAGCATACAGAAAGCCCTTCCCTTACTGCCAATGAGTATTTCGCCTATTGCAAGATCGCCTACATCGCTGCACGAAGAGAAGATGAAGTGGTAGATGCAGAGCTCTCTGGTAGAGAGCTCTACAGCATGTTTGCAGATGGCCGTGATGACGGCCTGCTCAAGATCGACGGTGATTCACCTGAAGAGTTCGCAGCTTGGATTGATGGAACTCACCCTTTGCGAGATAGCGGAGGCCATCCTTGGGAGATCAAGCGTGGAGGAAACACCACGCACATCAATCTTGCTGTATACAGACCCCTGTATAGCAAGAATGAACGGTATGTGATCGAGCTACGTGGGGAATCATTGGGAAGGATGGCTGAAACCCTACAGATGTTCCTTGCCATCTATGAAGCAGGCCTTCCCATCTCGATATCCAATCCAGAGGCTGTCAGGAAACGTCTGCTCGCTCAAGATTGCATTGGAATCATTCCAGCCTATGCATCCTATCATCGGGCCAACCAGCGTTTCAGAAAGGATCAGGATGTCTTTGAGGTGATGCACTATAAGGAACTTGGTCGCTATAAACGTAGGGTTACTCCCTTTATCACCTGGGAAGCACTCCCTCTGTTGCAACTGAGGGACAGTTGATCTTCCTACAAATGATTATGCTTGCATACTGGATTTGTAGCCACTGAAGGGTGAGGCTGAGGATTATGGGTCGAATAAGGACTTACTATCAGTATAGGCTTTGATCCTCTAGCACTGGATATCATTGATACGATTGCCTATCCTAGGTTTGTGGGATATCCCACAAGGGAGCATACAGATGAAGACAGTAGTAACATACGATGCCACCGTCGATATGAAAAAGCGAATTACCCTGCGTGGCAGTACATATTTGCATTATCATGTAGAGGAACTCGAGGATGGCCGGATCATCCTTGAGCCAAGGGTTTTGGTCTCTCCTTTTGAGATTTCCAAGAACACCCTTTCTATGATGGATTCCTCTGTAAAAAACCTCAAGCAGGGTAGAGGTTCAAAGCCGGTTGACCTCTCATCCTTCTCCCCAGAATAAGGCAGTATATTATTGTTTACTAGTAAGCTGGGGGTTCCTGAAATGGAAGATTTTTGGGCATATGGCCCAGGCAAGCAGGAAATTACCATACTAGGGCTCGAACCTCACCCGGAAGACAAGAAGAATTCTGGATATGATGGGGTAACCTTATCTGCTACAGGAAAAGAGAAATCCCTCTGATAGTAGTACAGAAAGCCTGTATAGAGAAAAACCTCAGCACATGAAGTATCCCTCCAAGATGGTTCGATACTTATATACTTCATTGTTATGTAGGCAATATATTGGCACCTAAACATGCTTTTATCATATTTGTCCTGCAATAGATGTATTCTGACTCCTACTTGATAAACTGATACTTCGTAGCAGGGCCCTTGCCGACCTTCTCGATAACCCCTTGCTGCCTTAGATCAAACAGTATCTTTTTTGCCATGGATCCGGATCTGCCGAGATACTGTGCTAGGTCTTTGGATGAGAAGAGCCCCAAAGCAGTGAAGTGACGTCTCATGGTAGTGATATCATGGGGATCGTGAGGAGTACCAACGTGGTCGATAGCAGAATTTCTTCTGAATATGACCAGTTTCACATGGTGCTCAAGCTCGACGAACTGAGGCTCGCTGAGGCCAGCTTCAAGACAGCTTGATATGATGAGATTGATACCTATACCTTGTTTTTCCATGTACCCCTTCTTTCTCAGGGCATCGGCGATCAGGGGGTTTCGGTATCGCGAGAGCCCCTCTTTGAGATTCTCAGCATTGATAGGGGCATAAAAGTTCCCCGGGTTCAAAAACTCGATCCTATCTGAAAAGAGTGTGATTCTCGTGGGTGCTTCGTAGTCATAGGCTCTATGAGCGACTGCATTGACGAGTGCTTCACGGATGGCATCAAGTGGTATCTCATGATTGACCGGGGCCTTGATCAAGCCTTCCCGTTCGTAATGTGTACCCAAGAGAGTTGAAAGGAATGTATAGGCGGCCTCAAGCATAGGCATGATTCCCCCCGAGAATTCTTCTTTTTTGATTAGTTGTCGCTTATCCTTAGTTGCATAAACACTTACCACGACACCTGACTCCGGGATGATCTTCTGATGTTCAGGGTAGAACAGCAGTGTCCCTGCGACGTTTGGAATAGTTCTGCCCGAGACCTCATTGGAACCATATCCCGCACCAATGAGGATCGCCTGGTCATATCTGGAAAACAGGGTTCCAAGCAACTCCTTCGAGAGTTCTTCGTATGAGATCTGTGGACATGGTTGCTGTTCATACCGTATCCCACTGCGGATACGGGAGAACTGTTCGATCGCATAGGAATCAGCTTTTCTGTTGTGAGCTCCGAATCGAAGGAAGACCCCAGAAGGGTATCCTAATCTTTTCAGGAAATGGGGTTTTTGGGGGCCGGGGAAGACACGGATGGTTACACAGGTTTTTCCCCCAAGATGCTGTGCATAGAGGTCTACAGCAATCTGTGGTGATACTGCATCTGCAATGACCTGAGGTATCTCTTGGCTGTAGCGTTCGATCTCCTCCCTATGCAGGCCCACGATTAAGCGATCACTATCTCTGATGCCGATGATTATCGTCCCTCCTTGGGTATTTGCAAAGGCAACTACTGTCTCGAGGAGGCGAGAATAGTCGTCTAGTCGCTCATTGAACTCCAGTATTTTTGACTCGATTGATTCATATCGCATGGCACCCCTCCGTATCCGATAATATCAGATATAACCAATGCTATCAGACACTATCGGATAATTAAAGAGATGTATCCGATAGTGTCCGATACCCAAACAGGGAGCAAGGGAGATGCTTCTTGTTTTCCATATTTGTAAGAAGGGTATGGCCACAGAGCAGGAAAATACATCGCTACAGACAACAGGTGACCTAGGGTGTCGATAGCTTTCATGTATCCCTCCACCGATTAGCAATACTGCACGTCTTCCTGCCTAGTACACCTTTTCAAGGTTTTAAATAGTTATAGCTTACACATATTCAAGAGTTAAGTACCACATCGAACAGTGCTTGAGGCAAACCGGCATGGCGATGGGGGATAGTCGATTGGTCATTCCATATAGGTGCTATACACTTGGTTATATAGGATTTGGGAGGTACTACCTTGAAAATTGGATCAGTCTTTGAGCACAACCGAACCCAAGCAGTTCGACTCCCCGTTGAAACCCGTTTCGACAAGAATATCAAAAAAGTTGTGGTGCGGATTGTTGGAAGAAGTAGGATTATCACCCCTGTTGATCACGCATGGGATACTTTTTTCCTTGCATAGAACAACAGGGCGAGTGACGATTTCATGCATGAAAGAGCTTCACAAGATCAGGATGAGAGGGAATCGTTCTAATGCTAAATTCATGCTGGACACAAGCACCGTACTATATGTCGTCAAACAACGCCCTCTTGAACTCTTGGATATTTTCACTCGTAACGCCGAACACATGTGTATCAGTTCAATCACCTTAGCAGAACTCATGCATGGGGTGGAGAAAAACTCATTTCCTGAAAAAAACCTTAAGGTGGTTGAGGATTGTATCTCACACTTTGAAGTTCTTTCGTACGATGAGGGGCGGCCATGCAGTATGGGAATATCCGTTCTGATCTTGAGAAAAAGAAGACAATCATAGGAGTGAACAACCTTCATATAGCCGCTCATGTGCGTAGTAAAGCCTTGATTCTCGTAACCAACAACACGAGGGAATTTGAACGAGTGGATGGACTTCGATTAGTTGATTGAACAGAACAAGATAGGTAGAATGGTACTAGGAAGAACGCTGTCTTTTCCATAAAGTATTTGCATAGGGTAGGTCCCTGGTAAGGTTTCACTATTCTGTGCATAGTGAAGCCTTGAGATACCTTCTTTGCATCGTGCAACCCTCCCTTTCCATACACTTGCTATGCCTCTGACTTCCGAATATATCAAGGTTTTACTTCCGAAGATATGATAGTTTTACTTCCGAAGTTGTGATTGTCACCCAAGTAGCTAGAATCACACAACTCCTCTCTGAATCTGCAAAACAGTTGTTTCTTGATGATGGAGACCCCAAGCTAACCCCCCAAGCTACCCCTCAAGCTCCGTATCTTCTACGCTTATCAGTCTTGCCCTCTTTTGCCCTCTCCTGCTATCATCAATCTTTTAGATCACAGGGGGGATGAAATGGCATACTCAGATAAGCTTTGGAAAGAAGCAAAGGTTCGATGTAGACTGAACGAGGAAGATATCCGCATGGCGAAGGAGATGGGGCTCAATCCAAAGAGCCTGATAAAGAACATCCCAAGCAAACAGCAGCAGTGGAAACTGCCAGTGAAAGAGTGGCTGCGAGATATGTGGGAGGATCGCCAAGAGAAGGCCGCTAAGAAACGACTGAGAAAGCAAGCAGCATTGACCCAGATAGAAGAGACCAAAGAAGGAGCAGAGTAGATGATTGGCACGATAGAAGAGAACAAACGAATCAGAGGAATTCTGATAAAGCGGGAAAAGGGTGAACTGGCTGACGCCCTGATGCAATTAGCCAATGAGTCCTCGTCAGCCCATATGCTGGTGATGTCCCTGGTTTCCTCGAACCATGAGAAAATTGCGCTTTTCAAACAGAACATCCATGCCATCACCCACCAAGGACGCCGGAGTTCCCTCTCGGGGGAACAAATTCTGGATATGCTCCATCGGTCACTTGAAATGTTGGACCCAGAAACGATGGATCCCAAAGAGGGGCTGACTCTGATGACTTCCTTCTATGAGACTGACTCCTGGGCTGTGGAATCCACTACCGAGCTTGATTTTGAGTTTGAACTGCTCTTTACAGAAGATGGGTTTGAGAAGTTCGCTGATTTTGCGCTTAAATGCCCCGATCCTGACTTTGTCGTCCAGGTGGTGAAGCAACTGCTTTCTAATGATAACTACTGCATGCGCACGAAGCTCTTTGATGAAGCCTCCACATTTCTCTCGGAGGAAGGGGTGAAAGCGTTGCGCACATAACGAACATCTGGCATACAAGCATCTCTTTTGGAGGTGCTCTTTTTTTCTATCAGGCATCTAGTGCCACCACAAACACCATCTTTCTAAGAGTCACAGCAGTCTCCTGCCTCCCTGAACAAAAGCGTTATTTCAGCATTGTTTGGTTGGTTGTAGTGCTCTTTATCCTGTTCCACAAGCATGCTATCACTAAAGGAGAAATCATGGTGTTACAATCTTTCCATCCCAGAGAAGTTGCAGAAAATATTTCCAAGGCATGACTTCTATGCCATTTTCCAACTTCCTAGGTCGTTCTTCGCAGCATACCAGAATGTATCGATGGCATATTCCCTCCTCCATGAAAGCTTTCAATCCTGAGTAATCCCTGGAGTCTGCTTTTTTGGTGGTTTTAGTCGCTACCGCCACATGCTCCCCTAGCACAAAATCAACCTCAAAGTTACTTGTCGTCCTCCAATAGCTGAGAACTTCTTTACTCTGGATGTAATCGAGGTAGGAGCGTAGCTCCATGAAAATGTAGTGCTCAAAGAATGCTCCATACTCTGTCTGGGAAGGGGTGGGAGGCGGTGCATTCTGCAAGACTCTAGCAACCCCAAGGTCAAAAAAATAAAACTTAGGCATCCCGTAGGTCTTTCTCTTTTTCCCCTTGGTGAAGGATGAGATTTCATACCCAATGAGGGTATCTACAAGAATCTGATACCAACCGCTGACAGTTTGTCTGGAGACACCTACATCACTTGCAATATTGGTAAAATTGAGTTGTTCGGTGTTTGAGAGGGCGGCTACTTCCAAGAATCGGGAGAATTGGGGAAGCTTCCTCGTAACACCCTCTGCCTGTATTTCCTCGTTGAGATATAAGGTTACATAGTCGTCAAGTTCTTCATCAGGATTTTCAGAACAAAAGGCTGATGGTAACAATCCAGACTTGAAAATCCTTTCCAACGTATAGTTGGTGTCATGAATCTCAGCGAATACCAAGGGATGCATAGTGATATAACCAGATCTTCCCCCCAACAGATTGACGCCACCTGAACAGAGTTTTCTTGCACTTGAGCCCGTGAGCAAAAACCGGATGTTTCTTTCTTCTATGAGAAAGTGCACTTCTTCAAGCAGTAGAGGCGCTTTCTGAATTTCATCGATTACCACGATGCAATCATGCAGGTCGCGGGCCTCAATTTCTTCTCTAAGCAAACCAGGATCAGAGAGTGTTCTCATGCGAAGCCTGCCATCAAGCAAGTTCCAACTAAGACTCACCCTATCTAGCAATTCATTACGTATGTAGGTCGTTTTTCCTGTCATACGAGGACCTAAAAGGAATTGTGATTTGTTGGATAGTTTTTCTTTTAGCATGAGGATACGTTTGATATATGTCTTTTCTTTCATTATTATCGCTACTCTTATTTAACATATATAATGATATACGCTATTAGTATGTACGTCAAATGTATTCGTGTCTTTTGTCCTCAATCCCCTTCATAGGTCTCTAGAGGAAAGATCAGGGCATACACCATTGCATGTTTGGAAGACAGTCTCGTGAAGCATTCTCTTTTCAGGATATAGGTATCGTAATGCTGTATTGTCCCTGTGCTTGTGAACCCATTCTGCTGCTTCGTATAGTGCTAGGTATAGCATACAAGAGCACCATTGGTACCACTTTGCCCTTTATGGCACTAGTGTGGTACAGTGCTCTGCATGAACACACCTCTCGAAATCCTGCACCGTGTCTTTGGATACGATACCTTCCTCCCCCTGCAAGAAAAAATTATCGCCCATATCCTCAGTGGTCAGGATGCTCTCGCCCTGATGCCTACCGGAGGCGGCAAGTCCCTATGTTTCCAGGTTCCTGCACTCTGCAAGGATGGACTGACGCTCGTGATAAGCCCTCTTGTCGCGTTGCAACGCGATCAGGTGGAAGCTCTCAAGGCCAACGGCGTTGCTGCAGCACTTCTCAACAGTACCCAATCAGAGGATGAAGCCGAAGCTGTTCTTGATGAGATAGCAAAGGGCAAACTCAAGCTGCTCTATGTCAGTCCGGAAAAGCTCTTCAGAGGTTCTACAGCCAACAGTTTATCAACCTGGAATATCAATCTTATAGCTGTGGACGAGGCCCACTGCATCTCGTTTTGGGGACATGATTTTCGTCCCGAATACACACAGCTTGGCCGCCTACGGCATATCCTTCCCGGTGTTCCTCTCCTAGCCTTGACGGCAACAGCAGACCCTGCGATCCAGCGGGATATCCTGGACCAACTTTCCATTGACAGCGGTTCTGTCTTTCAGTCCAGCTTCGACCGTCCCAATCTCCACCTGTCGGTCCTGCCTGGCCTGAAGCGGTTTGAACGATTGCGATCATTCTTGAAGAGTCACCCCAACCAGCCAGGGATCGTGTATTGTCTCTCCCGCGCTGCTACCGAGGACTTGGCAGAAAAACTCACCAGATTGGGATACAAGGCTGATGCGTATCATGCTGGTATGAGCTCTGAAGACCGACATCGTGCCCAAGACGCGTTTCTTAAAGACAACACAGCCATCATATGCGCCACAGTAGCTTTTGGCATGGGGATAGACAAATCAAATGTGCGATGGGTCGTCCACTGGAATCTGCCTAAAAACCTTGAAGGTTTCTATCAGGAGATAGGAAGGGCGGGTAGGGACGGGCTTCCCGCCGACACGGTCCTCTTTTACAGCTACGCCGATATAGCCCAACAACTCAGGTTTATCGATAATGCCAATGCTGACCGAAGAGAGCTGCTTGTGGCGAAATTGGATAGGATGAAACAGTATGCAGAAGCTAAGATTTGCCGTCGACGTATCCTCCTTTCCTACTTTGGGGAGACCCTTGGGGAAGACTGCGGGCATTGCGATGTGTGTGAGCATCCACCTGTGACCTTTGATGGAACCATTGTTGCCCAGAAGTTTCTATCTGCAATCTATCGCACCAGAGAGCGCTCTACCTTACGCCACTGTGCCCTGATCCTCCGGGGAAGCCATGCCCAGGAGATTGTGGAGCAGTTCTGGCATGAGATTAAAACCTTTGGTGTCGGGCAGGAAAACAGCTATGAGGAGTGGATCGAATATGGCTCACAGCTCATCAACGCAGGGTATGCCTCTATCGCGTATGATAGGGGGATGACGTTGCACCTGACAGATATATCCATGTCGGTACTCAAAGGCGAAAGAGCTGTCCCTTTGGTAAAGTTCCGAACATTGGAAGAAAAGAAAATTGATGCAACCCAACTAAAGACACCTCCGGCAGACGATGGTGATCCCGAACTTGTCGAGTGCCTCAAGGTCGTCCGAAAGAAGCTGGCAGACAAGCATAACGTCCCCTCCTATATTATTTTTAGCGATAAGACCCTTAAGGATATGGCTTCTAAGGTTCCCAAGAACCATGCACAATTCCTGCAGGTTCACGGGGTGGGGGAGGTCAAGGCCGAGTCATATGGGCCTACCTTTCTCAAAGCTATTCATCAGTGGGAAGAGCAAGGGCAATAAACGATTTGTGTTAACTATAGTTCCCACCCCATTTTCGTACCACAGGCCTCATGACCTCTGGTACGGGATGGAAACTGGGCTTTGAATATTCAACATCTTGTAGATGTCGTTCATCTTCTTTGTAGCCTCCTGAGGGATGACCATCTCATCGTAGACCTTGCATTTCTGGTTCCTCAGTACAATAAAACTGCCCTCAGGATTGATCTTGTCCTTTTTCTGGGTATGCAGCAGCATATCCTTCTGCAAGAGCTGGAAGAGTACAGTGGACAGGAACGTAAGGAACAGATGCCCTTTGAGGGTATCCTCCCCCTGGATACGCAAGGGGACAACGTCAGAATTGTTCTTTGCTATATCAAACACCTGCTCCACCTGCACCCTGGTATAATAGAGGGGGAGGATATCCTTGCAATCCATCTTCTGTGAGGAGACGATGACAAAGGTCCCGAGCTTCCCCATCTCCCTATCGATATCCTCATAATCCAACTTGTCGTTGAGGGCCTCGAGGGAAATCTTCTTTTCCTGCATATTATGGCTGTCCATGTCCAAGCCCAGGTATGCATAGCCTTTATGGCCATGGGGATCGACAGGAAACCTTCTCATATAGACGACCCTATTGCCGAACGGCACCACATACTTGGCTTGGGGCAAGCTCTTGGTATGCTTTTCGACAAGATCCTTGAAAAGCTTCCTGTTGGTACCCACCCTGGAGACAAACCCTATCTTGTCAGCATAGAGGGCGCCGACGTTGCCTTCGCTGTAGTACCCAGCATCTACCAGTGCCATCTGCGTCTTTATGCCCATCTGCTCGAGTTCCGCCACAGTGGTGCGCAGGGTGCTTATGTCCACCACATTG
Source organism: Sphaerochaeta sp. (assembly GCA_034007055.1). Lineage (GTDB taxonomy): Bacteria > Spirochaetota > Spirochaetia > Sphaerochaetales > Sphaerochaetaceae > Sphaerochaeta. The sequence continues at coordinate 15,522 of JAVERP010000031.1, read as the reverse complement.
CCGGGACAGTAGCGCATATACAGCAGCATGCCGCTGATACGGTCGACTACATATATCAGCCTCATCTCAAAATTTATGTCCCCATTGTGGGTACTCAGGGCAGTAAGAGGCATGTCGACTGCATTATGGAGGCCCGTACTGTCGATTATGAGGGCCGTACCTCTCCTTTCCGGATACAGCATCTTGATGTAGGCGGGGTAGAATTCCCTTCCCACATCTTCAGATCCAAGGGCGACCAGAAAGTCGCTTATCCTCTGACTCTGGAGCCTGGCCTTGGGATACAGGATGCTCGCATAGTTGCCTTCATGCCAAGGCTGGGCATACATATATGCCTTCTTATCAGTTAGAAGCCTGAAAAACATGAGGGAAAGCAGCGTATCCCTCTGGTTGGGCAGAATATCATCGAACAGCTCTGAGAAGGGCGTATTGTCCCTCAGGTACCGGTCCAGCATGAAGCTGTCCCCAAAATCTAGTATGAGCCTTTCCCTTTTCGCATCAGAATGCAATATCTCAACCTCCGCCGGGGCGTCGGCATAGCCTCCGTCCAACGAAAACGAATATATACCCCTTGCCTTGGACTTGAACACTCCCTGATCCTTGTCCAAGACGATTCCGAGGTTGGCGACATAGAGGTTCTTCTTCTCCCCGTCTACCCTGACAGCATCCAAAAGCTGGGCATAGGTCTTGTCTTTCTTGGTCTATTTTTAAAGGATTAGTGCGAAGCTGGGTTGGAACTCCTGGAATCAGGAAGAAAACGGCTCAGAAATAAACTAAAAAACATGTCCTTCCATCTGATTTGAGGGGAAGACATGGCTATGCGTGGCTGTGGTAAGAAAGAGATCGGGAGCTATAGTTTACTCACGGTATAAAGGGGTGGGCCTCCTCTCAAGGGACCCACTCCCAAAGTTTTCGCTTACCTGCTCAGCTTATTTGTCACCAGCAGATTCTTCTTCGTCACTATTTTCATCATCCTCGTCTTCATCACCCAAATCGTCTTCTTCCTCCAGCACCTTCTTCATGGCCTCTTTGACCTTCACCAAGGGGAATTCAATGATAGCGATGGAATCCAGGGGAAGAATGAGGGTGAAGTCATCATCATCAATGACCACCGTTGTGGGGATGGTCATGAACTCAAGGTCCATGCACAAGGATGCAGCAGAACTGCAGTCTGATAGGGTGTATGTCTCCATAGTGCCGTCAGCATAGAAGATGCGCATGGCTGAGGTCAGGTTCAGTATGGCCTGCTCATCGAGCTTGTGCTCCTCGACCACTTGCTTCACTACTGCCCTAAGGCCATCAGAAAGGGAGTTGTCAGGACCTTCACCCATCCCCCAGAAGGTCTCCTGCAAGTATATATCCAGTGCTTCAAACAGCTCTGGTGACTCATACCCCGATTCATGCCAGGCGACCTCCCAGTCATTGGGGAAGGGGTCGGCAGCATCATCCAAGGTGACAAAGCGTTTGATATGGCCCGGGTTGATGAAGACCAGCTTGTTGTTGAGGCTTTCAAACATACAGGGATCCTCTTCCACAATCTTCTGCGAGACATCACGCAGCGTCTCTACGGTGATGGGATACCAGATGGATTTGTCCCGGTGGGCAGGAAGGATCCCAAGGTTCCCCCAGAACCCATCAAGCCCGTCTTGTTCTTTCTTGAACATCAGGTGGTATAGGGAGGTTTGCCTGGATGCAAAGGGTTCACCCAGGAGGGCAGCGGTCGTGGTCCCTAGCTTGAAAGCCAGGTCCCGTAGGTTCGACAGGCTTGGTTCAGAGGTCCCGCTCTCCCATCTTCCAATGGTCTGTTGGGTGGTGTTCATCATGGTAGCAAGGTCTTTCTGGGTTAGGCGAAGCTGTGTCCGAAACTCTTTTATCTTGTTCATGGGTGATCTCCTTATGGTGGCTATAGAATATTACAACACATTTAATGTGTCAATACTCACCATATGTGTTTTGTGATAATTAAGTCACATAGCATCACCACCATTTTCTTATGCTTGCTTGGTGTTACAATCTTAGCAGGGGAGCGGTGTGGGAGCCCGATGATCGACCTGGTGCGCGTTTACCTTGTCAGAATAGCTGAAACTATAGGTGTAATGCCCTTGGCTTTTCTTGCGATCAGCATACGCTCATTCATCTTTTTAGGTTGTATGAGGGGAAGGACCGCTCTTTTCTTGAAAATCTAGAGCAGATAACCCTGTGGAGCGAACAGTACTCTGGGTTTGCCAGTTCAATAACTAACGACCTGGATTATCTGCCGTTGTTTGCCCTTGCAAGCTGGTACTATCATATTCCAATGCCTGTTCAGATAGTGGAATTGCTGTTGCATCACCGGTGAGGCTCTCTTTCTTTCGTTGTATTTTGCCTATAACTCTGCTACCATTGGGCTACTTCAGAGGCCTTTGCCTCTGAAGAAACCCAAGGGTAAAGAGAGGGTCTATGAAATCCATAATATTGGCTGGAGGATCAGGGACCAGACTCTGGCCCCTGAGCCGTGGTACGTATCCCAAGCAGTTCGTCAGGTTTCCTGGTATGGAAAAATCCCTGTTCCAAATGGTCTATACCCGTTGCCTGGCCTTTTCAAGACCAGAAGAGATATACGTAGTATCAAACGCTGCATATGAGTCCTTCCTGTACACCCAGATAGAAGAGCTGGGCATCAGGGTAAGCCCCCACACAATCCTCTTGGAGCCCATGGCGCGCAATACGCTTCCGGCAATCTACTTCGGGGTGAAGGAGATTCAGAAAGAGGGCGACGATGTCGTCGCAGTCTTTCCCAGTGACCACCTTATCCGCGACCCTGAATCCTTCACTGCCCAGATAGAGAAGGCCATCCCCCTCACTAGGAGCAATATCATTACCTTTGGCATACAGCCCTCCTCACCTGAAACAGCCTACGGTTATATCAAGCAGGGCAGGGCCCTGGGTGGTGGGGCCTTTATGGTCGACCAGTTCAAGGAGAAGCCTACCTTGGATCTGGCGAAAGAGTATGTATCGAACGGCTACCTGTGGAACAGCGGCATGTTCATGTTCCGCACCGACCTGTTCAGCGAACAGGTGCGCCTGCATGCCCCTGATGTATACGAATCTTTTGCCTCGGGTACCGTAGAGGAATCCTTTGGCAAGACCCCCAGGATCTCCATAGACTACGGGGTGCTGGAGAAAACTGATCAGATCGCAGTCCTGCCCCTGCAGATAGTCTGGAATGATCTGGGAAGCTTTACCGCCTTTGACTGCGAATACGATCAGTACAAGGACTCTCAGGATAACATCAGTTTTCATGACGACCTCTTCATCGACTCTTCTGCTAACCTCGTCTATTCCGACAAACAGAAGGTGACGGCTGTCATCGGGTTGGACAACATTGTCATCGTTGACCAACCTGATGCCTTGCTCGTCTGTGCCAAGGATGCAGCACAGGAGGTCAAGGGCGTTGTTGACCTTCTGAAGGAGCGCAAGGACAAGCGTTCAGATAGCTCAAATAGTGAATATTTGTCTTGGGGAACACAGAGGACTCTTTCATCGGGTCCTTCTTGGGTCTTTCAGCAGATCACCAGCAGCAAAGCTGCTGTTCTGACCTATGAGAAGGGTGATACATCCGATGAGCAATGGACGGTCCTGCAAGGGTCGGTTTGCCTCTCTGGGGGCGGTTCTTCTGATGTGTACAAAACTGGTAGTAGGTTTGTCCTTGACCAGAGGGGCTCCTATACCATAGAAGTCCAGGAGGGCGGGACAGAGGTTTTGGTCCTTTGCATGAGGGCTGAGTCTGTCAGGCTCCAGGGCAAGTAATTATGATTGACATACTACAATAGTGTACAGTCTGAAGAGTATAAGCTTACTAACGTAGAGGAGTGTTACGCACATGAAGCTCACCATAGCCGGTACCGGCTACGTCGGTCTTGTAGCAGGAGTTTGTTTTGCCCATAAAGGGCATACAGTGACCTGTGTTGATGTAGACCCAAAGAAAATAGAGGTGCTCTGTAGTGGTATCAGTCCTATCTATGAGACAGACTTGGAAGAGCTCCTGCAAGAAGGGCTAGCTTCTGGCCTGCTCTCGTTTACCACGGACTATGCAAAGGCCTATGCAGACGCTGATGTGATCTTCATCGGGGTGGGGACACCCGAACTCCCCGATGGTTCGGCCAATCTCAGCTATGTGGCGACCGTAGCTCGCCAGATAGCTGAGAGTGTTGAACATGACTGTCTGGTTGTAGTCAAGTCAACTGTTCCTGTGGGAACCAATGACAAGGTCGAGCAGTTCATCAAGGACTCCCTAGTTCGGAATGTCTCTGTAGAGGTGGCGTCCAACCCTGAGTTCCTTGCCCAAGGTTCTGCAGTCCATGACATGATGCATGCCCCTCGCATCATCATCGGGGTGGAGAGTGAGAAGGCAGAGTCTGTGCTTCGCACAGTCTATGCCCCCTTCGGGCTGCCCATCGTTGTGGTCTCACGCAGAAGCGCAGAGATGAGCAAGTATGCGGCAAACAACTTCCTAGCTTTGAAGATCTCCTACATGAACGACCTGGCCAACCTCTGCGAATTGGTAGGTGCCGACATTGAGGATGTGGCTCGTGGCATGTCCTATGATGAACGTATAGGATCACGCTTTTTGAGGGCAGGGGTTGGCTATGGGGGTAGTTGTTTTCCCAAGGATACCAAAGCTCTGGAGTACCTTGCACAGCAGCATGGCTACAACCTTAAAACTGTATCTGCAGCAGTGGCAGTAAACAATAATCAGCGTACTTTGCTCTATCGTAAGGCCTGCAAGCGTATGATAACCTTCGAAGGTATCAAAGTTGCAGTGCTGGGCCTGGCCTTCAAGGCAGGCACTGACGACCTTCGGGAGTCTCCTGCCTTGTACAACATCCCCCTTCTCCTCGATCATGGTGCCCTTATAACAGCATTTGACCCCGTGGCTCAGGAAAACTGCAAGAAGCAGTGCTCCTTCGCCATGGAGTATGCCCCCACCATAGAAGAAGCATTGTTAGGAGCTCAAGTCTGTTTCATCTTCACCGATTGGAAAGAGATTAAAGAGACTTCTCCTTCAGAGTTCAAGCGCCTGATGAGGACACCCTTGGTCTATGACGGAAGGAATCTCTTTAATCTGGATGCGATGAAAGAAGCAGGTGTGGAGTACTACTCGGTGGGGAGGTAAGAGAGGGCTCTTTCTTGGTGTTTCGATAGCACATTGCATCGATTGTCCTTTTTCAAGCCATAATAGATTGATTGAAAGCTTTGGTTTTACAGATCACTTGGTTCCATCACCAAAGCAAAAATGCACAGAGGTAGAGTTTTATGTCTAGAATAGTATATCTGGTTAATCTTTTTCTATACAAATCACTTTTTAGCAGATTGCCACCATCAAGCACATTTCTGGGAAAGATTACATGCGCTAAAAAACTGAGGTATGTAACGACAAAGAGAATCATCAAATCAACAGGATTGAATTGTACCATTGAAAAATATGCAACCTTTACGCGTGATACAGTGCTTGGGGATAATTCAGGATTGGGAATAAACTGTTCTTTAGGAAAGGGTGTATATATCGGAAAAAATGTCTTGATGGGGCCAAATGTTACAATTCACACTCGAAACCACCGATTTGACAGGCGTGATGTCCCAATAATTGAGCAAGGGTATTCAGAAGTTCAAGAAGTAAGAATCATGGATGATGTATGGATAGGAGGCAATGTTACTGTACTTCCTGGGGTAACAATTCATGAGGGTTCAATTGTAGGGACTGGGGCTGTGGTTACAAGAGATGTCCAAGCATATTCCATTGTTGGCGGAGTTCCTGCAAAAAAAATACGGGATAGGTTCCTATGACGGTCTATACAGAAGGGTCATGATCCTATCGGCTCCCTTTAGCAATGCAAAATCATGCATGGCTTTCCCTTTCCCTTGCTCCTTGTCCTGGGATCGTGAACGTGGATAGTTCTGTAGGTTTGGTCTCATGTTTTGGATAGGATTTTACTGGAGCTTGATCTATACAGACATTTTTTACGTCAGAGGTTCCAAAATACATATGGCATGATGTTTTTTTCAGGGGGCTTGCGACAGCGATGATACCATACTACTATGGCTACATGGAAAAACTGATTAGAGATAACACTATACAACTTGGCTCTAGCCGAATGGAGGAAAGATCATCCCAGTGGGATGGTTTTCCTCTTTTTTTTGTTCTGTTGGAGGAAATTTCTGTAGAAGTTGCCAGGGGATACTGTGAGTACTAGAGAAAAGCCCGATCAGAAAAAGAAATTGATGCTGTTGACCGAGGCTTACCCCTATGGAAATGGAGAACCGTTTCTCATTTCTGAAATTCCCCACCTTTGCAGACTCTTCTCTGTCAGTATAGTCACCAGTGATACTACTAGTCCTCTGCTAAAAGAGCTCCCCTTGGGTGTTCCCGTGCATAGGTTGAAAAACACCCTCACTTTAGGAGAAAGATTCAAATATGGGTTTTTCTTCTATACCCATGCCATCTGTTGGAAGGAATTGGCCTGTGTAGTCAAGTCGAAGGAAAATCGGATTCGAAGAATTATGCAAAGCATTTCCATGTATTCGATGGGCACCATGTGGTATGGCTTGCTGACCAAGCTCAAAGACTTTGATGAGCAGGATATTCTGTATTCCTACTGGTACAACGATAAGTTGATCGGAACAGCATTGGCTTTAAGGAAGAAAAAGAGCAAGCCGATGCTCATGAGCCGTCTGCATGGATATGATCTGTTTAATGAACGGAAGACAGGAACTGGAAGACAGCCCTTCAAACCCCTGCTTGACCCCTTTGTGGACCATCTCTTTTTCGTGAGCAGAGCAGGGTATGTGTATTATCAAAGCACGTTTGGATTTGAAACTCCTGGTCGCTATAGCGTTTCGCGCTTGGGCAGCCACAATAGCTTTGGCACGGGCAAGCCTCATGCCGCTGATGGCCTGACTTTGGTGAGCTGTTCCAATGTCATTCCTCTCAAAAGGGTAGAGCTTATAGTCAGGGCCTTGGCTCTCCTTGATGGCATACAGGTCTCCTGGACACATATTGGAGGGGGCATCTCCTTACAATCGGTCCAGGACCTGGCAGGGCTTGCATTGGGAGCGAAGGATACCATTGACTTCGCCTTCATGGGGATTGTGCAGAACAGCCACATTCATGCATATTACCAGAGCCATGCCATCGATTGTTTTATTTCCGTATCCCAGACGGAGGGAGGGTGCCCTGTTTCCATACAGGAGGCGATGTCGTATGGGATTCCCATAATCGGGACCTCAGTTGGAGGTATTCCTGAAATGATAGAGGGCAATGGCATTCTCTTGCCTGCTGATCCTTCTGAAGCGCAGGTTGCACAGGCCATCAGGGATATGGTTGGGGCAAAAGCCGATGGCAGTGTTGAAGAAATGAGGCGGGCTTCTCGCCTGGTTTGGGAGGATCGTTTTAATGCTGATGTCAACTTCATGCAATTTGCTCAGGAAATTGATCTGTTGCATGTGAACACGTGTTCTGATAGAGAGTAACGTATCAAGCGGATTTGTTCTTCAGTCTCCAATTGTCTACAATGGTGAACATTGCTTGACGTGGATAGAATAGGGGGGGTACTATCAACCATTGCTTGGCTTTGTAGCGCTCCAATAGTGTTATTGTGTTTTGGGGATGTCCTTGGTAGCTAACTTAATTAAAGGAAAAGAAAGGAAGCAGTGAAATATAGCATTATAGTACCTGTATATAATAGAGAAAAATATTTGGCTCGTTGTCTAGATTCAGTATTTGGACAAACCTATACTGATTGGGAACTAATACTTGTTGATGATGGTTCTTCTGATTCTTCTCCAATGATTTGTGATGAGTACAGGAGTAAATATCCTGAGAGAGTACAGGTGATCAGGCAGGACAATTCTGGGGTGCTATGTGCTCGAAGAGTAGGTATTGGGCATGCAAAAGGCGAGTATCTATGTTTCCTTGATTCTGATGATTATTGGGATTCCACTCTTTTGGAAGAGACCGATTCATTTCAGGTCCTATATGATCCTGACATACTGATTTTTGGCTTTCGTAGAGTTGGGATCCAGGGGAGAATGCTTGAAGAGAAATCTCCAACAGAAAAGATTCGTTTGTACGAATCAAACGAAATGCATATCGTGCGTACCATGGTTGCCGAATGTAAACTGGTATCTCTTTGTACCCAGGTAGTAAAACGGACTGTTGTTGATTTCGATAGTGATTACTCCTCATTGCATTGGATTTTCAAAGGTGAAGATCTTTTACAAAATCTTGCTTTTTTTGATAATGCCTCGAAAGTGCTCCTTATACCCAATATCTACTACTCATATTTTGTTAATGTCGATGGACTTTCTCATCGGAAAGTTTCAATTTCTTACATTAATTCACATGTTGTAGTGCAAGAAAAAATCTTTGGGTATATGGAAACATGGGGCTTGCCAAGAGCACAAACCTATCAAGTGTTTATCAGCGTTTTCAACAAAACGCTTAAAGCAATCATGCTAAATCCATTTTTACATCCAGTGTATTCTACATCAGAAGTAGATGAAATCCTGTCATTCCTAACTACTGGCACCCCCCATGAATATATCCGATTAATGGCTATCGATTGGAGTCAAAAAAGAATTGGATTGTGCTTGTGGCTTTTAAAAAGACAAAAATGGACAATGGTGAGAATTGTTTTATTTTTCTGTCGTATGCTAAGTGTCATTAAACGAATAGTAATGAAGAAGTGAAAATGTCCAGAATAGATAATTCTTTAAAAAATATGAAGTTTGCATCAATTGGATTTTTTTTGAGTTACATTTTTACTTTTGCAACTCGAAAGATTTTCTTAATCTTTCTCTCCATTGAATATTTAGGACTAAATGGATTGTTTTCCAATATCCTATCGATGCTTTCATTGGCAGAGCTGGGAATAGGAACTGCCATTTGTTTTAGTTTGTATAAGCCACTTGCCTTACAAGAGACCTCAAAAATTCAAGCACTCATGCAATTATATAGAAAGGCTTATACCCTTATTGGGTCACTTGTTATACTGGTGGGCCTTTCATGTATCCCCCTATTGCCTCTCCTGTTAGGCGATGTTCCTTATATACCCTATCTCAATGCTATATATGCCTTGTTTGTCATCGATTCTGGAGTTAGCTATTTCCTGAGTTACAAGAGAACCATACTTGTAGCTGATCAGAAGAAATATATTGATACGAACTTTTACTATGGTTTCCAGATTATAAAATCTCTTCTTCAAGTTGCGGTATTAGTCCTGACAGGCAGTTATGTATTCTTCCTACTTATTATGCTTGGTACTACGATTACAGAGAACCTTGTGATTCGCCGTACGATCAATATGTTATATCCATATTTAAAGGATAAGGAAAAAAAATCTCTGTCTCAGGAAGAGAAGACCCAAATCAAGAAGAATGTATATGCCCTAACATTCCACAAGATAGGTGGTGCTGTTGTAAATGGAACAGACAGCATTCTGATCGTTAGGTTTGTAGGCCTTGCCAGTGCCGGTATTAATGCAAACTATGCGATGGTCACCACAGCTCTGAAAAAAGTGATAAATATTTTGTTCTCCTCTCTTACGGCAAGTATTGGTAACTTGGCCGTAGAGAAGCAGGCTGTAGGGAGTAAGCCGTTTTTTGACCAATTGAATTTTCTGACTGCATGGATCTTCGGGTTTTCGGCAATCTGTCTGCTCACCCTCTTCAATCCCTTTATTTCACTATGGCTCGGTTCTGAGTATCTTTTCGACCACAAAGTGGTTTTTGTCATAGTACTTAATTTCTATCTAGCTGGGATGCTTATGCCAATTAGAACGTTCAGTGCATCGATGGGCCTGTTTTGGTACGACCGATATAAGCCCATTTTCGAATCCTTGATCAATTTGGGTTTTTCAATCTTTTTGGCCAATAGAATTGGTTTGGTAGGCGTTTTGATTGGTACGACTATCAGCACCGTAACCACCTGTTTTTGGTTTGAGCCGTATGTATTGTTTAGGTTCGGATTTGAACTCCCAGTCCGAAAATATTTTTTTGCTTATATACGGTATACGGTGATTACTTTCATCATTGGTTGGATTACCTTCAAGGGAGTCTCTTATATCCCTATTTCCAATAGTTTAGTGGCTTTTTTGGTTTCAATGGTAATATGCGCTCTCCTTCCGAACCTTTTGTATCTGCTGGTTTATTTCCGAGATAGTGAATGTATCAAAAACCGTAAGCTGGTCCAGCGGATTATAAAAAGAAATACACAAGCCTAGGAAGATTGTAGCCCTTTTGTCACCAATGCAGGGCACCCAGTAGCTCTTCAGTTCCTGGTCACATTTGCTCGATGGAAAAACAGCTATTTGCTCCTAATGAAATGCCTGGAGAAGCTACTACGAGAAGATTGAACTATATGGAGCTAGAAATTCAAGTAATTGCCAGAGGATGAAAATGGAAGATAAAAAAGTTTCTGTAATACTGACAACCTATAAGAGGCCCTTTGAGACTCTATCCCGAGCTGTCGAAAGTGCCCTTGCACAGACCCATGCCAACTTTGAGATCATTATCGTCGATGATAGCCCTGACAGCCTGCAGCGGGAATCGCTGAAAAGGTCTGTTGAAGAGCAATATGCTGAGAAGGTGCTCTATATCCAGAATCCTAAGAACCTGGGGGCATGCGCTTCGCGCAATATAGGCATCAAACGTTCAACAGGGCAGTATATTGCCCTGTTGGATGATGATGACCAGTGGCTTCCAAAGAAGAACGAACTGATGCTTCAGTGCTTTACCAGTGAAGATATCGGGCTTGTCTATTGCAACTACCACACCTATCGTAAGGGAAAACCCATTACGATCAAAGGGCAAAAACGCTATGAGGGGAGTGTATTGGCCCAGTTGCTGGAATCCAACTTCATTGGAGGGTGCTCAATTCCCCTTATCCCCCGTGCTGTTATGGATGCCTGTGGCATGTTTGATGAGAGGCTGCCTGCTTCCCAGGATACTGACCTGTATAGAAGGATTGCCATGAAATACCAGGTCAGATACTTGGATGAGCCCTTGGTGATCTATCATTTCAGTGAGGTGTCCATCAGCAGTTCGCAGGAGAGGCAGATCCGAGGCCGCCTCATGCTGCTGGAAAAATACAAGGACGAGTATGCAGCGCACCCTGCCGTCAAGAAGATATACTTCAATGATATCTTTGTCGGCCTTGTCGCTTCAAAGCGATCGGATGAAGCCTGGGACCTGTTCAGAAAAGAATATTCCTCCTCTTTTGCCGCCTATGCAGGAATGTTGCCATGGTTTGGGAAGGGTCTGATAAAACGTGCGTATTGGGCCGTACGATGATACTATAGGAAATCGTATGGACTGTATGTGACAGGGGGTAAGGTTCTATGGATAGGCGACAACGGGGTATATACAAAAAAGAGCTCGGCTGGTTCTTGCTCATGCGAGCACGAATCCTATGGGCCTTGAAAAAAGTGACAAGGGGCAGCCTGAGGACCCATGTGTATGATTGCGATCATGCCCTGAAAGGTGCCTGGCTCCAGGCCCATTTCAGTGATGCCATAGCAAGCCTTGTTTCACAATACCATGCTTCCCCCCCGAATGCTCCCGAGCCGTCCTCAGGCAGATACATCTGGATGTTTTGGTGGCAGGCCAATCATCAGGAGCTCCCTGTTATCCGCACCTGCATCCGCAGTGTGCGAAAACAGATGCCCGAGGATGTTGAGCTGATCATCCTCACCAAAGAAAACCTCTCCCAGTACTGCTCAATTCCAGCGCACATATACCAGAAGCTCGAATCAGGGGTCATCACCCTTACCCATTTTTCAGATATTGTACGGGTGACCGCCCTCGCCGGGTGGGGAGGACTCTGGCTCGATGCAACCATCTTTACAACGGATGATTTCTCCTATGCCTTTGATGGACCGTTCTGGAGCATTAAGAAGCCTGACCTCACCCATAAGTTTGTCCCACGGGGAAGGTGGACCATCTACGCTGTTGGCTCTGTTCAGAACAGCATTATATTCTACCTGATGAAAGAGCTCTTTTCTCAGTACTGGGAGCGCTACAATGTGATGATCGACTACTTTCTGGTCGACCTGTTCATGGATCTCCTCTATGAGAGCGTCGAGGAGGTCAGGCTTCTTATCGATGGCGTACAACCGAATAACATTCGTGTGCTGGACATGCAAAACAGCATGGCGGAGCCTTGGTCGCCTGAGCTGGTTGCTGCATTGGAGAAAGAGACTCAGTTGTTCAAGCTTACCTGGAAACAGCAGGTACCTCTAACTGTTGAGGGGAAGCAGAGCTTGTATGGATGGTTGCTCAGCCAGGGAGAAAACGGAATCCATCCATCTGCATAACTGATGCTATACTTTTTCCTTGTAGACTGGGAGGCCCCGCACCGAGGTTCCCTATACAGCGGTCTTATGGTACGGTTATTCTGTTTTTTAGCATGCTATTCTTGTAGGGAGTGACGGATGGGAGCCTTTCTGTACAACATACTTGTGTATCCACTCGAAATGATAGTGGAGTTTGTCTACGCCTTCTTTTACAAGGGGTTCAAGAATCCCGGGCTCTCCATCGCTGCGATAAGTGTCATCATCAACCTGCTGGCCCTGCCCCTGTACAACATTGCAGAGTCACTGCAGAAGAAGGAGCGCGATGAGCGCATACGGCTACAGCCCGGCATCGCTAGGATAAAGACCGCTTTCAAGGGTGACGAGCAGTACATGATGCTCTCCACCTTCTACAGGCAGAACCACTACCACCCGGCCTATGCCCTGCGCAGTTCCATCAGCCTCATCATCCAGGTCCCCTTCTTCATAGCGGCCTACCAGTTCCTGTCCCATCTTGAGCAGCTGCAGGGGCAGAGCTTCCTGTTCATCCCGAATCTGGGCGCCCCTGACGGACTTATCTCTGTAGGTGGGGTCTCGATTAACTTGTTGCCTATCATAATGACGGTCATCAATGTCATCGCCGGCGCCATCTACACCAAGGGTTTTCCCCTTCGCGACAAGGTCCAGCTCTATGGCATGGCCGCTCTGTTTCTGGTATTGCTGTATACGTCCCCAGCAGGCCTTGTCCTCTACTGGACGCTGAACAACGTCTTCTCCCTTGTCAAGAACATCTTCTACAAGCTCAGGCAGCCCTTGAAGGCCTTCTACCTTATCGCGACGGTGGGCACCATCGCACTGGGTGCGGCCCTGTGGATAGGGCACCCGAAACTCACATTTTCCGAAAGGACCATCATCGTGGGAGGATCCCTTTTCATTGCCTCCCTGCCGTTGCTGCTCTGGGCTGTCAATGCGATCTATGACCGCTATCTTGCGCTGTTCGCTGAAAACAAGAAACAGAGGGACCTCATATTCCTGTTTTCAGGGTTGCTGCTCTTCCTGGTCAGTGGTGTGGTGATCCCGGCGAACCTGATAGCCTCTTCAAGCCTTGAGTTCTCCTATGTAGGGAGTGTCGACAATCCTCTTTTCTATGTAGGCCACACGGCTACAGTCTTTTTTGGCTTGTGGGTTGTCTGGGGAGGCTTCATCTATGCGATGGCAAACAAGAAGATGAAGGGTATGCTCTCCTTCCTGCTTTGCTCCCTCTCGTTGATGGCTTTGGTTAACCTATTTATCTTCAAAGGTGACTATGGCCTGGTCAGCAGGCTCCTGCAGTTTGAAGATGCCGCTTTCCTGTCAGCTGACAGGGGCTATATGATAGCCCCCCTTGCCATGCTCCTTATGTTTTTTGTTGTGACTCTTGCCTTGTTCAGATGGGGCAAGGCCCGCTACCTTTCCACCCTGCTCACCATACTTGCCCTCACTTCCGCCGTCAGTGGCCTGGTCTCCTGCACCACCATACAAAAAGAGTTCAAGGAGCATGAGAAGGGTGTCATGGCAAGGGATGCCCTGTTCAATGAAGTGGTGGAGATAGAACCTGTCTTCCATCTATCCCGTGAGGGGAAGAATGTGGTCTTCCTCTTCCTTGATAGGGCCTTCAGCTTTTACTTTCCCTACATACACGAACAGTTCCCTGAGATGGAGGAGCAATACAGAGGGTTTGTATTCTATCCGAACACCATATCATTTGGGCGCAATACGCTTCTTGGGGCACCGGCCATGATGGGAGGGTATGAGTACTCCCCCGATGCCATCAATGCACGGTCATCAGAAAAACTGGTGGATAAACACAATGAGGCCTCACTGGTGTTGCCCAAGCTCTTTGTCGACAATGGGTATGCTGTTACCATTACCGACCCTCCCTACAGCAACTACAAGTGGGAAGGCGACTACACTCCATTTGAAAAGTACCCTGCAATGGAAGTCTCACAACATTATGGGAAGTTTTCCTTCAACTATAAGCATGACTTCAGCTCAGTCCTGAGTTGGAACGAGGAGTACGAAAGCACGCTCATCAGAAAACGGATGCCCCTCTTCTCTATCCTGAAGACCACCTTGCCCATCGTGCGGAGAACGCTGTATGAGAGGGGAGGGTACTTCCTCGCATTTGGCAACTCGCAGAATACAGAGGAGTTCATCGATGCATATGCCCAGCTCTACTATCTGGACAGACTCACCGATGCTGAGGCGGAGGGCAATACCTACACCTTCATCACCAATGACACTACCCACCAACCCATATTCCTGCAGGCACCAACCTATGAGATCCGGAGTGTGGTTACCGACAAGAGCACCCCGTTGGATGACAACCCGGCAATGAGGGCTGTGGACATCCACCACTACCATGCGAATGCAGCATCACTTAGGCAAATTGGTATGTGGTTGGATTCATTGCAAAAGGCAGGGGTGTATGACAATACCCGGATCATCATTGTCGGTGACCATGGCTATGATCTTTATTCAGAACATTTCGAGGGGTTTTCCAGGAATATGTATGAGTACTCCACCTTCAACCCCCTTATGCTGTTCAAGGACTTTGGTTCTGAAGGACCGTACGTGACGGACACCTCCTTTATGGTCAACGCTGATGCCGCCTTGTTTGCCATACAGGACCTTGGAATTCCTACGATAAATCCTTTTACAGGAAATGATATGTCCGATTGGGTAAATAAGGATGGACTTACCCTCTATTCGGGGCCAGGGGATCCTAAAAGTATTTCTGGTAATCTGTTCAGGCATGATGTGTTCCGTCGGTACTCGGTGCATGACTCCATATTCGAAGAGTCGAACTGGTCAACTGTCGGATTTTAGAAGTGAAGGTGAGGAAGTAATCGAATCAGTGATATGCTGCAGGCCAATGATGTAGCTTTGCAGGTATCTTTCTGACTGGTGATAAAATGCTATAAGCGACTAATATGGACCCTTAATTGACGATATAGGCTCCGTGTGATAATTTGTACGCTATTTGCGGTTGGAGAATAATGCATGGGAACTTTTTTTTACAACATACTTGTATATCCACTCGAAATGATAGTGGAGTTTGTCTACGCCTTCTTTTACAAGGGGTTCAAGAATCCCGGGCTCTCCATCGCTGCGATAAGTGTCATCATCAACCTGCTGGCCCTGCCCCTGTACAACATTG
>JAVERP010000030.1:0-53931 GCA_034007055.1 Sphaerochaeta sp. | reverse complement strand
GGTGGCCACAGCAGGGCAGACACACCCGTTCCCATCCCGAACACGGCAGTTAAGCGCCCTCACGCCGATGGTACTACGGTTTTCCGTGGGAGAGTAGGTAGCCGCCGGGCCTTTTTTTGCCCACATGCCAGCCTGGTTTTGGTTGGTTCAAGATAGTGCACATCACTGTACAAGCAATTCATCAAAAGGCTCGTATGGACTCCTGGAAAAGGGGACCATACGAGCCTTTTGGTGCGTTTTGCTGTATATGCCCTTTTTGGCAACCTCTCTGAGATTGTCCTTTTTTTGTGACCTCTCGTCGCTCTTTCTTGGTATTCTGTGGAAACCAACTGCAATAGCAGGTATACTGGGTCGAGGAGGAACGAGTGGCACTGATCCCATTTTACAAACCCACCATACGCCGCAAGGATATGGATGCCGTACTGCAGACTATGGTAGACGAAAGGATAGGTCCAGGAGAACGCTCGCAAGAGTTTCTCAAGCAGTTCTGCCTTCTTGTCGGGGCTCAGGAAGGCATTGTACTGAGAAGTTATGTCGATGCCCTCTCTGCCGCCTTGAAGCTCTGCAACATAGGGGTGGGGAGCACCGTTGGGGTGAGCATCCTCTCTCCGATGGTATATGAAGCGGTCATTGAGAGCCTTGGGGCGAAGGTCCTCCTCGGTGATATCGACCCCGACCATGGGTGTCTCTCCCTGGGCGAGGCTGCGCGCCTGGTCTCAGAAGGGGCGACAGCGCTGCTTGTCCATGAGCCCATGTGCCAGATTCCCTACGGCTGTGATTATCGCCAGCTTGGGGTGAAGGTGGTGGAGGACATCAGCCAGAGCCTGGAGAGTACCTACGAGCAGAGCAAGGCCGGCTCTTTCGGGGACCTTGTCGTCTGTGCCTTTGAGCAGGACTGCCTCATTTCCACCGGTGGGGGATCTGCTCTGGTATTCAACGACCATGCGTTTGCCCAGCCATTGAAGAAGTTCTACCAACAGACCCGCTCCTATGAGGAGCTGCCTGACATGAATGCCGCCCTGGGCATCATCCAACTGGCGAACCTCCCCCAGCAGGTTGCCAAGAGGCGGGAGTTCCATGCCCTCTTCCGCAAATCCCTGCTGAAGACCCCCCACAAGCTCTTTGGCATAGGAAACATCGACTTCGAACCGAATGGGTACGGCTTTTGCGTCGTGCTGGACTCCAAGGCCGAGGAGGCCATCAAGTTTGCCAACAAGTACCAGGTCTCTGCACAGAAGACCTTTGAAGATAGCCTGGGGACGTTTCACAACCAGCGTTTTGACCTCTATCCCCATGCAGTGCCTCCCCTTCTGAGGGCGCTGTCGTTTCCCACCTATCCGTTTCTCAGGCAAGGCGATGTCGAGATGCTGATGAAAGTGCTCTCGCACCTACCCTAAGGAGTCCCCATGAAAAAACGAACACTGCACAAGGTGCTCATCATAGCCAACTGGCAAAAGACAGCCTCCCATGAGCTTTCCGAGAGGATAACCTCCTACCTGGGGGAGAGGGACATCACTTCGACCATCTTCCGCACCTGTGAGGAGAATGATCCTCTGGTGGTCGGGGAGGGCACCGACCTGGTCATCTGCCTCGGTGGGGATGGGACGGTGCTCTACTGCGCCAGGTACCTGCAGGACCTGGGCATCCCGATCCTGGCGATAAACCTGGGGACCTTCGGCTACATCACCGAAATCTCCGTCGATGAGTGGGAAGAGGCCATCGAGCACTACCTCAAGGGTCGCAACTCCATCAGCCGCCGCCTTATGGTGCGCGTGGCGGTCATGCGCAGCGGCGAACGGGTGTTCTCCGGCCACGGCCTCAACGAAATGGTGGTGACCTCCAGCGGCATCAGCAAGGTCATCAATCTCTCCCTTGCCATCGGGCAGACCCATGCCGGCTTCTTCCGGGCTGACGGCCTGATCATAGCGACCCCCACCGGATCAACCGGGTACAGCCTTGCAGCGGGGGGGCCCATCCTCGATGTGGACTTATCGGCCCTGGTTGTGACCCCTGTCTGTCCCTTTACCCTTTCCCACCGTCCGCTGGTCATCAGCGGTGAGTCGAAGGTCTCCATCACCATTCACAAGGGCCAGCGTACCGGCCTGATGCTCTCCATAGATGGGCAGCAGACCTTCACCTTGGAAGAGGAAGATGTCATAATTGTGGAGAAATCTAGAAGTAAAGCGCTCCTAGTCACAAGCGAAAGGCGTAACTATATAGAAGTAATACGTGACAAACTCAACTGGTCAGGAGGAGGTCTCCATGCTTGAGCGCCTTGATATTCATCACTATGCCCTCATCGACGATGTAACCATCAATTTTGGTGAGGGCTTCACCGTCATAACCGGAGAGACTGGAGCGGGCAAGTCCATCATCCTTGGTGCCCTTGCCCTGCTTTTGGGAGAACGGTCCGATCCACAGGCCATTCGCAGCGGCTGTGAAGCCGCAACCGTCAGCGCCACGTTCTTTCTTGGTGAGAGCGTCCCCCCTGTCATAGTGGACTATCTCGCTGAGAATGACCTCGCCCTCGATGACGGGTCGATCCTGCTCTCCAGGACCGTACGCAGCAACGGGCGCTCCAGTGCATATATCCAGGGCAGGGCCGCCACACGGGGGGACCTGACGCTGCTAGGGGAGGAGCTGCTGGACATCAGCGCCCAGCGCGACCACCAGAGCCTGCTCTCAAGTGCCAACCAGCTGTTGGTGCTCGATGCCTTCGGATCCTGCCACGTGGAGAAACAGAGGTACCAGGAGCTGTACAGGCTCCTGCAGAGCTTCGGGCAAGAGCGGGTACAGCTCAAGAAGAGCCTGCAGGATAGCGCTCGTGAAGCGGAGTTCCTCAAGTTTGCCGTTGATGAGATATCCAAGGCAAAGGCCCAGATAGGGGAGGACGAGGAGTTGGTCGAGCAGATACGCACCATCTCATCCTTTGAGCAGATCCATGACAGCCTGAGCCTGGCCACCACCTTGCTGCACGGCTCTGATGCTGGAGCGAGCCTGCTGGGGAGCCTCCATCAGGCTGGCAAGCAGATAGGCATCGCCTCCAAGAGCGATGCGAACCTTGCCGAGTTCCACCAGAGGCTGGAGAGCTCCTCCATCGAGCTTGAGGACATCTATGAGAGCCTGCGCGACTACCTCTCCTCCATGTCCTTCTCACAGCTGGAGCTCGACCAGCTGCAGGGGCGGCTCGCCCTCCTGCAGCGGCTCAAGAAAAAGTACGGCCACTCCCTGGAGGCGATGCTCGCCTTCAAGGCTGAGAGCGAGGAGAAGCTTCAGCAAAGCGAGCAGGGTGAGGACCTTCTGCTGGACCTTGAGAAGAAAATAACCAAGACAGAGGCCGCCATGCATGCGGCGGCAACAACCCTCACTGCGGTGAGGCAGAAGGCCGCCCTGACCTTGCAAAGGGAGATAGAGGAGACCTTGAGGACCCTTGGCATGAAGGAAGCGCTCTTCACCATCGAGGTGGCACCCTCTGCCCCCTCTGTCAGCGGAGCGGACTCGATAGCCTTTATGATCTGTGCAAACCCGGGCCTTGAGAGCCGCCCCATCAAGGATGTGGCAAGCGGAGGCGAGCTTTCCAGGATTATGCTTGCCTTGAAGACCACCCTCAGCCATCATGACAGGGTGGAGACCCTGATCTTTGATGAGGTTGATGCAGGCATAGGCGGAAGTGTCGCCCTCGCTGTTGCAAAGCAGCTCAAGAGACTTAGCAAGAGCCATCAGGTGCTGGTCATCACACACCTCGCTTCCATAGCAAGCCAGGCTGATGCCCACCTTGTCGTTTCCAAGGATGTCTTGGATGGGATGAGCTTCAGCCATATCCAGCAGGTGGAGGGCCCAAGGCGGGAACAGGAGATCGCCCGCATGCTCAGTGGGGATGAGGCGAGCGAAGTGAGCCTTTTTCATGCAAAACAGATGTTGAACGCCACAAAGTAGGAGGTGGGTTATGGTAGAGAGCAAAAAGAAGGAGAACGGGTTTTATGTTGGGGAGGATGCGAACAACCCCCTGGCTGAGATAACCTACCACCCTCGTGATGAGCGGACCCTGGTCATAGACCACACCTATGTCGCCGATGCCCTGCGCGGGCAGGGGGTGGGTGGTCTTCTGGTACACAAGGTTGCAGAGCTTGCCAGGAAGGAGAACAAGAAGATCATCCCCCTGTGCTCCTATGCCAAGCGTGTCATGATACAGAACCCCGATTACCAGGATGTGCTCGCTGACGAGGATTTCTAGACAAACAGAACGTACAATACCTGAAAGAAGGGAGAAGTCCCTGCAATTCACATCCCACCCAACCACAACCCCAGCTCAGGTAGCTGGGGTTGTGTCTGATGAGCCATCAACGTCTTTTGGTTGACCGGCTCTCTAGGAATACACTTGGTCCCAACGCCCTAGCCGAGGGAGATGTCAAAGTTAAGGGCCTTGCCCAAGGCGTTGATCAGACCAATGTCGGTATCCTTGTGAGGTTTCTTCTTCTGGCTCAGGAAAGGGTAGACTGCGTTCTGTATCTGCGTCAGGTCTGGCTGGAAGGAGTGCTCCCGCACTATCTGCAGGAACTCCAGGATGAACCGGATGTTCTTGTCATACAGGCCGAATGAGTGTATCTTCTCGGCAAGATAGGCCATCTCCGCATCAAAGAGCCTTTGGATGATATCCCTGTCCGAAGGCCTCGTATACTTTACATAGAACCCGATCAGGGTGACGAACGACTCCTTGTACTCATCCCACAAGGGCATGGTGCCGTATCTGAACAGGCTTTTCATAGCCCTCAGGCACGAGCCTATGTTCTCCTGGTAGAGCGAGCCCATCGGAAGATAGGGCGTAGCCTTCGCCAGCGATGCGTAGTGGTGGATCTCTCGGGAAATCCTCTTGATCTCACTGCTTTCCAGGCGGCAGATGCCGTTGTCTATCTGCTTGAAGAGCTCGTCGCGCATCCTGGGGGGGATGTCCTCGGTATCGATGAAACGGCTCTGGATCTCCCCGTTGCGCATGTCCCTCAGGCTCAGCGTATAGGTCAGCTCGGATCTCCCAGGAGCAGGGTCAAGGGCGGTGCACTGGTACCTGACCAGCGAGAACTGGTTGGAGATCTCCAGGATCTGCGTCTTCTCATCCTTGAATTCGTACTTCTCCAGCTTGAAGAACCCATAGGTGTCGGAATGGTCCTCAACCAGTGCGATCCTGCGGTTGAGCACGAAATAGAGGGCTGCCTCCACTTCTCCCGGCAGGATGTCCAAGGCCTCCAGGGCCAGGTCCTCGCCATCGCCATCCTGCTTGCGGTTCGACTTGGCGCGCTTGAGGTCCTCCAGGAGGGAGGCGAGCAGGTCATCCTTGCAGAACCTCTTGTACAGGTCAACCGCCATCAGGGCATAGACGATGTTCTGCCTGGGTTCCAACCCTGCAAGGTCGTTGAAGAACCATCCGCAGCTGGTGTAGGCAAAATGCCTGTACTGCATGCCCAGCAGCAGCGAGGCGATGTTCGTGCGCTCCTTCTGGTCAAAGGGATACTCCTTGTCCACGTTGGTGAGGAACTCATCCATTGTCAGCAGATTGGAGATCACAGGACCGAACATCTGCACAAGGTGGCTCGCTTCCAAGGAGCCTGCGAAGATGCGCCTCACCTCCTTTTGGAGGCAGGCATCAATTTTCCTGCCCAGATTGTCGAAGGCCTGGCGAAGGGGGGTCCTCCACTTCTGGTTCCAGGATTCGTCCCCGCCTGTATGGCAGCCACAATCCTTGTACCACCGCGACACCCCATGGACACAGGACCAGCTGGTCCCCTTGGCCTCCTCTCCATCATGGAGGGTGGCATGCAGGGTGGCTGGGTGCGCTTCCAGGTAGGTGGCATAGTTGGTGAGCCTGAAATCGGAGCGTTCATGCACTTTCTTTATCAGGGCGGCCAGGGCCATATCCCCGTAGGGTTCATGATGGCCGTAGATCTCCCCGTCGGTTGCGGTCTGGATCAGCGGCTGCTTCTCCTCCCGCTTGATGGTAAGAAGCCTTGCATACAGATTGTCCGCATCGCGCAGCAGGTGCCCGAAGCTGATGCCCTCAGCAAGGCTCGGGTGGTAGAAGAATGCGCTGATCGTCGAACCCTTGGCTCCGGTGAGGATGAAGGGCTTGCCGTACGGGGCGCTCTTGCCCTTGAGCTCGACCATCTTGCCCTCCTCATTCTCCACGCTCTTGCACTGCCAGGGCGAGAGGATGACAAACTTCAGGCCGTACTCGCTGAGCAGGTCTATGATCATGGGGTTGATGCCGGTCTCCGGAAGCCACATGCCTTCGGCTTCCCTGCCAAAGCGCAGGGAGAAGTCCTTCAGGCCCCAGACTATCTGGGCCCTGGCCTCCTCCTCGGTGCAGAGCGGGAGCATGGTGTGGTTGAAGCTCTGGGCCATGGCGTTGCCATGACCGAGGCGCTCGACGCTTTTCTTGTCCGCCTCGATGATGAGCGAGTAGGTATCCGTGTGCTTGCGTTTGAGCCAGCTGAGCAGCGTAGGGCCGAAATTGAAGCTGATGTACTCATAGTTGTTGGTCATCGAGAGTATTCGTCTGACCCCCGAAAGATATCGGGAGTGGACATTTGCATTATAACAATCGGAATAGATTCTCTCGTTCCAATCAGGATATGGTGAAGCCGAGAGTTGTTTTCCTATGATTCCTGTACGTGGATTCTCCCTAGGGGGCTGATAAAAATGCCCATGGAGAATCAAGTCGGTTGTTTTATTTATCTTATTCATAATTCATCAGAGAGTATATCATAGGATAGAGAGGCAATGATAGGCCAATCTGGGATGTTTGTCTTGCCAACCCATCCCTCATGGGTGAATATGGAGGAAAGGAGAATCAGGATGAGCATACATATTGTTGCTAAGGAAGGAAGCATCGCTGAGAGCGTACTGCTTCCAGGGGACCCCCTCAGGGCCAAGCATATAGCCGAGACATACCTCAGCGATATCTTTTGCTACAATGAGATCCGCGGCATGTACGGCTATACCGGCTATTGGAAAGGCAATCGCGTCTCGGTGCAGGGCACCGGCATGGGCATGCCCTCCTTTTCCATCTACGCCCATGAACTGATAGACACCTTCAAGGCAAAGAGGCTCATACGGGTCGGAACCTGCGGCACCATCGATGAGAGGCTCCGCCTCAGGGACATCCTCATCGCCCAGGGAGCGGACACCGACAGCGCAATGAACCGTTCGCGCTTCGGACTCTACCAGCACGCCCCGACGGCATCGTTCTCGCTGCTCCAGAAGGCCTATACCCATGCCCTGAATGCCAAAGTCGGCTTCAAGGTCGGAAACGTCTTCACCAGCGACCAATTCTATGACACCCAAGGGGATGCAAAGGTCGCCCTTGCACGCTCGCTAGGGACGCTCGCTGTGGATATGGAGACGTGCGAGCTCTATACCCTGGCCCGGCTCAAGGGCGTGGAGGCCCTGACTTTGCTGAGTGTCAGCGACTCCATCCTAAGCGGGGAGCAGGTCCCGCCAAAGGAGCGCCAGAACACCTTCAATGCGATGATAGACCTGGCATTGGAGACCCTGTTCGATTAGGGGCCAACGTGCATGCTGTTGACTAATGGAACTGTTTCTTTTACGATTACCCATCGTTTAATACACATTCCGGGAGCAAGCATGATTCTGATCAACATTGATTCCTTGTCCACTACTGAACTGCAGTACATCGCACAGCAAGAAGGGTTGGAGAACTGGCAAACTTTAGAGAGAGAAGAGCTCATTGACGAACTTGAGGAAGCCTATGGCGAACAAGATGACGATATTGCTGCCTCAGGGTTGAGGAACAAGGGCAGTCGCAAGAGGTTTTGCAACGCCCTCACCGATTTCCGAGGCAATATGCAGAATGTCCAGGGGCTGCCTGGAGTTGAAGACCTCCCAGAAGTCTATGCCGAAACGGCAATCCATCTCCTTTTGAGAGACCCCATCTGGGCGTATGCCTACTGGTCCATCTCCCCCGCGACCAAGGTGCAGGTGTTCGGTGAAGACGAACAGAAGGGCGGGTCCCTTTTCCTGCGAGTAACCTCCCTCTCCTTGCTTATCAACAAAGAGAAGACCTTTGACATCACCGTGGGCGTCGACGATACCCAGTGGAACGTCAACCTTCCTGAAATGGGCCACAGCTACAGCGTCGCCCTCTGCTATAGGAACAAGAAAGGCCTGGAGATGTCCCTTGCCGAGAGCAAGAGCGTCTCCACCTACCCCTCGTACTGGGCTGACCACTACCATGAGATGGCCATGGACCCCAACCTGTTCAATGTCCATTTCTCCTCCCTGGTCACCAAGGAAGGGGAGATAGTCGATAATGCCGTGCTGCAGGAAATAGCACAGACCTTAAGCGGAGGTGTGCTTTAATGTCAAAAAAATCCGTAGCCTTCATCCTCAATCTCCATCTTCCCTATGTGCGCCACCTGGAGTACCCGCGCTTCCTTGAGGAGGACTGGCTGTTCGAAGCCATCTCCGAGAGCTACCTTCCCATGCTGCGCATGTTCTACAAGCTGCGCGAGGAGAAGGTCCCCTACAGCCTCACCGTGAGCATATCCCCCACCATCATGTGCATGCTCACCGACGAGCCGCTGCAGAACAGGTTCAACTCCTATCTCGAGCTGCATCGCGAGCTCGGGGAGAAGGAGGTCCTGCGTTGCGCCGCTGAACAGCCCCAGTTCCTGGAGATGGCCCAGTTCTACCTCGACCAGCTCAAGCAGAACCTCACCGATTTCAACGACCTGTACAGGGGCCATATCCTGGAAGGGTTCAAAAGCCTTGAGTCCAGCGGCCATCTCGAACTCATAACCACCGCCGCAACCCATGCATTCCTCCCCCTATATCAGGAGTATCCGACCGCCATAAACGCCCAGGTTGAGCTGGCCATCCAGGCCTTCCTCACCACCTTCGGCCACGTGCCCAAGGGTTTCTGGCTTCCTGAATGCGGCTACTACCCCGGTCTTGAGGAGACCCTCAAGTACCACGGGATCACCTGGTTCCAAGTGGCGAGCCAGAGCATGCTGCTCTCTCCCGATAGGGTGCTCAACGGGGATTATCGTCCGATCCGCTGTCCCAATGGGGTCGCCGCATTCCCAAGGGATTACCAGGCGACAAGCCTGGTCTGGTCAAATACAAGCGGCTACCCCTGTGACCGCTCCTACCGCGAGTTCTACCGTGACATCGGGTACGACCTTCCGATGGAGTACATCGGCGAGTATATCCACCAGCCTGAGGTGCGGGTCTTCACCGGCTACAAGTACTGGGCCATAACAGGCAACACCGACCAGAAACACCCCTACGACCGTTCGACCGCTCAGAAAAAGATAGGTGAGCATGCGCTCAACTTCCTCTATAACCTGAAGAAGAAAGGCGATGCAATCTCCTCTTCCCTGACTGATGCGCCCCTCTATACCCTCGGCTTTGACGCAGAGCTTTTCGGACACTGGTGGTTTGAGGGCATAGATTGGCTTGAGCAGGTGCTGATCCTCAGCAGCAGGCCCGAACAGGAGGTGGCTCTGGTCACTCCCTCAGCCTTCCTGGCCAAGGAAGGGGAGAAGCTGCAGGTTGCAAGGCCAGCTTTCTCCTCCTGGGGCCAAGGCGGATACAGCTCAGTCTGGCTTGACGGCTCGAATGCCTGGACCTACCGCCACATCCACAAGGCCATCGAGAGGATGGAGGAGCTCGCCGTACGCTTCAGCGACCAGATCAGCCTGAAGCAGAGGTTCCTCAACCAGGCGGCACGCGAGGTTCTGCTCGCCATGGCCAGTGACTGGCCCTTCATCCTCTACAACAAGACCAGCACCGAGTACGCACAAAAGCGCCTTACCGACCACCTGAGGAACTTCAATGTGGTATACGGCAACATGTGCAAGAATGCAGTGAATACAGAGTGGCTGGTCAAGGCAGAGAAGCGTGACATCCTCTTCCCGGATATCGACTACAACATCTTCAATCCCGAGCGATAGAGCTTTCCTGCAGTGAATCCAAACCCCCTTCTTTTCAGGAGGGGGTTTTTCACATCTGATGGATACTTGGGAAAACTTAGGTCAAAGGCCTACGCCTGTTAAGCGGTTATACCCCCTATGTACCCATCTCACCACAAATTAGAGGTAAGCTTCGGTTGTAATGTGGTGGTAAGAAGTGTACATTTATGGAAGAGAGTGGGAAGAAATCCCAAAATCCAGTAAGTTTTGTAAGGAGTATGGGAGATGTTGACTGGTGAGTTCTACAACACCATAGACGACAAAGGTAGGATTCTTATCCCTGCACGGCTTCGCAGCGCCTTGGAAGGCGATGCCCTGTACGTGACCAGAGGGTTGGAAACCTGCCTGTGGCTCATGCTCCCCTCCCAGTTTGAAGAGTTGAAACACCTGATAGTCGATGGGCCCGGGGCCATGTTCGACCGTAAGATGCGCAACCTTCAGCGCGGCATGATAGCCCCCGCACAGCTGTGCGAGATAGACAAGGTGGGCAGGATCAACATCCCACCGAAGCTGCGCGAAAGCGTGGGTCTGGTGGTTCGCCAGGAGAGTGTGCTCCTGGGGACAGGCAACTATCTGGAACTGTGGAACAAAGATGACTACGAGACGTATATGGATCTGAGCAATGCTGATTTCCTGGATGCGGCGCAGTCGCTCAGCGATATGATCAGGGGGAAAGATTGATGGAGTATGTGCACTATCCGGTAATGAGACAGGAGATCCTGGAGTATCTCAAACCCCCTTTGGACAGGGAGGCCTACATGGTCGACTCTACCTGCGGGGAGGGTGGGCATACCCACCTGTTCCTCTCCACCTATCCAAACCTGCACGTCACCGGTCTTGACCGCGATGCCACCATCCAGGCAAAGGCAATAGAGCGCATGCAGCAGTTCGGAGACCGCTTCACACCCAGAAACATCTGGTTTGACGAGTTCTTCGACGAGTATGACGGCCCGCCTCTGGACCTCGTCCTCTTTGACCTGGGCATATCGTCGTTCCACTACGAAGAGTCCGAGCGCGGCTTCTCCTTCAGGCGGGGCGAGCTTTTGGACATGCGTCTGGATGAGGATGCCCCCATCAGCGCACTGGATGTGGTCAACGGCTACCAGGAGGAGCGCCTGGCCAATGTGATATACCAGTTCGGCGAGGAGCGCTATTCGCGCAGGATAGCCAGGGCGATTGTTGAGAAGCGTAAGACAGGGAGGATCACGCAAAGCGATGAGCTTGCCTCCATCATCTACAAGGCGGTCCCCTCAGGGTACCGCTATGGGCGCATCCACCCTGCAACCCGCTCGTTCCAGGCGATCCGCATAGAGGTCAACAGGGAGCTGGACAGGATCGAACCCGCCATCAAGGGGGCGTTGGATGCGCTTCGCAGTGGAGGCAGGCTTGCGGTGATCAGCTTCCACTCGTTGGAAGACCGCAGGGTGAAATGGTTCTTCAAGGGCCTGGCCGAAGGTGATGAGCCTACCATCAGGATCCTGACAAAGAAGCCCCTGGTACCCACCGATGCAGAGAGTACGGAGAATCCTCCCAGCCGCAGTGCAAAGTTGAGGATTGTCGAAAAGACCTAGGAAAGTAATTGGAGAGTGATATGGAACAGGATTGGTACACCTCTGATCGCCATCAGGCACACAAGGGGCAAAGTCCCAAAGTGGAGCGGATGAAACACGCCGCCACCATGCTCATGCTGCTCGCCATCATGGGCAGCATGCTCGTCCCTGTCTGGCAAAGCGCCGTGAACAGGGCCCTTGAGGTTGAGTACAGGTCCATCAGCTCGTCGCTGAGGAACCTTGAGGAGCAGCAGAGGCTGCTTCGCTCCCAGATAGCACAGAAGAAGATGCCCGAAGCCCTGGCACAGGGGGCCTGGCGTGAGGATATCCTGCTCCAGCAGATCGACGCCGAAGCCCTTGTGATGGTCGGAAGGAGGCTCTGATGGCAAGGATGGGGGGCTTTTCCAACCAACGCTACCCGCTTGCGCAGGTTGCCGCCATGTGCGGCGGCATTGTCGTGCGCCCCCACGGCAGGATAGTGGAGGATGTGCAGATAGATTCGCGCACCTGCTCGAACAATTCGCTCTTCTTCGCCCTCGACGGCAGGTACGAGAAGGGCATCTCCTTCGTCGGGCAAGCCGCCATGCGTGGATGCAGCGCAGTTGTGGTGCCCGCCTCCGAGAAGGAGCGAGCCCTTGCCCTGACAGAGCCCTACAGGTGCTCTGTCATCCTTGTCCACGACCCCCTCACTGCTCTGCAGAGCCTTGCTCGCATCTACCGCACCATGGTGGGCAGCTTCACCAGCGTCGGCATAACCGGCAGCTGCGGCAAAAGCACCACCAAGGAGGCCCTTGCCGCCATAGCCGCAACCTTGGGCAAAACCGTCAGGACACCGGGAAACCTCAACAGCGAGATAGGCCTGCCTCTGAGCATCCTGCTTCTTGAGCCTGACACTGATTTCGGCATCTTCGAGCTGGGCATCGACCATGTCGGTGAGATGGACCGGATGGTGGAGATGCTCAAGCCCGACATAGGGCTGCTGACCAACATAGGGCTCTCCCACCTTGAGAAGTTCAAGAGCCGTTGGACAATCCTCAGGGAGAAGGGCAAGCTCTTCCATCCTGCAATGCAGATGGGCTTTGTCTCCGATGATTGTCCCTACACCGCGCTCCTGGAGGAGCGCTCGCACCTCAGGCTCAAGCCGTACGGCCTTTCTGGGGTGCAAGCGGTTGACAGGGGCCTGGATGGGTGGGACCTCACCTTTGAAGGCGAACGCTTCCAGGTCTCGTGTGTCGGCAAGCACCTGCTGCGCGACGTGATGGGGGCGGTGCAGGTGGGCCTCGCCCTCGGAGCCGACACAAGGGATATTGCACAGGCTCTCCAAGGGTTTCACCCGATGCAGGGCCGGTCGTTCGTGCACAAGAGCGGGGTCACCATCATCGACGACTCCTACAATGCCAGCCCCGAATCCACCTCCTCAATCCTCGGATACCTCAGGACACTGCAATGGAAAGGGGAGAAGAAGGTCGTCCTCGGTCCGATGAAGGAGCTGGGCAGCGAGAGCAGAAAGGCCCATGCCCTGGTTGCAAGGCAGCTGCAGGCATCAAGGCTGGGAGCGGTCTCCCTCTATGGTGAGGAGATGAAGGGCGCCTACGACCTGCTGAAGGGAAGCGGGTACTCCGAATCCCTCTTCTACACCGACGATTTCACCGAATTGGAAAGCCATCTGGTCAAGAGGAGCCGCCAAGGCGACCTCTTCCTGCTCAAGGCATCAAGAAGTGTGGCGATGGAGCGGTTGATACCTGCCCTGAGCCAGAGGGGATAGGGGGTGGCTATGCTGGTAGTGGAGATGGCCCTGGCCTTTGGCCTGACATTTCTCATCTCGTTGCTGCTCATCAGGTTCGCCCCGATGTTCCAGGTCTCCATAAAGGCTGAACTGGAGAGCACCCATGGCATGAAGAGGGGGACCCCATCGGTGGGTGGCCTCGCCTTTGTCATGGGAAGCGCCCTGTCCACCCTCATCTTTGCCAGCCGCTTTGATCTGGGGGTGCTCCTTCCCCTGGTCGCCCTGGTCCTGTTTGCCGCTGTAGGGCTGGTCGACGACCTGGCCAAGGCGCGAAGAACTGATGGGGACGGCATATCGTCGCTCTCCAAGCTCGCCCTGCAAGCCTTGGCAGGGTCTCTGCTGCTGTTCATCCTCCAGGGGAACAAAGCCCTCACCACAACGGTCATGGCTCCCTTTCTCAAGGAGGGCGGCCTCACCCTGGGTGGGGCATACTACCTCTTTGCCCTCCTGTACATCCTGTACTTCGTCAATGCGGTGAACATCACCGACGGCCTCGATGCCCTTGCTGCGGGGTCATCAATGCCGTTGCTGCTCCTGCTCGCCTTTTTTTCCTATAGGGCAGGGCGGTCCTTCTCCCCGGCCCTGATCGGGGCCATCCTTGCGTTTCTCCTGTTCAACAGGAAGCCTGCCAGATATTTCATGGGAGATTGCGGCAGCCACGCCCTGGGCGGCTATATCGCAGTCTCAGCCCTGATGCTCAAGGCAGAGACGGTGATCCTGGTTGCCAGCGGCCTCTTCCTCATGGAATTCGCCACCAGCCTGATACAGATCATAGCGATCAGGAGCACAGGGCGGAAAGTCTTCTCCATAGCACCCCTTCACCATGCCTTTGAACTCAAGGGCGTCGCCGAACGGACAATCGTGGGGAGGTTCACCCTGGCCTCCTGGATCTTCGCCTCCCTGGGGCTGCTGTTGTTCCTGGGAACAGGGTGGTAGCCGATGAGGGATAGGGCAAAGCACTCCTATGATGATTGGTCCGCCTCATATGGGGACGGCACCAGCTCGCTCGAGGAGACCGGCGGCAATGCAAGCGCCTTCACCTTCCTGTGTGTGACGGTCATACTCACAGCCCTTGGCCTGATCATGCTCTACAGCGCCTCATACCATGAGGCGCTGAGCCACAACCTCCCCCATTACTACTATTTCCAGCGCCAGACGATGTTTGTCCTCTTTGCCCTGCTCTGTTCGGTGGTGATCCGCTACATGCCCCTCTCCTGGTTCCGGTATCTGGCCATTCCCATCGTCCTTGCCTGCCTTGTCCTGATGGCCCTGACGCTCTTCACCTCCTTTGGCCAGGAGCGGCTGGGAAGCCGCAGATGGCTGCAGGTAGGACCTCTTCCCTCCTTGCAGCCCTCTGAGCTGGTAAAGGTGGGCACGATCTTGCTCTTTGCCCTCTGTTTCAACAAGGAGGTGGGAGAACTCTCCTTTCTCAAACGTTTCGGCCTGCCGATAGCAGTGGGCCTGCTCTTCTCAGCGATGATCCTGCTGCAGAAGGACTACTCCACCACCATGCTCTATCTTGGCCTGTGTGTCGCCCTGCTGCTGGTGGGGGGGATGGGGATCGCCCCCTTGCTGGTGGGGTTTGCATTCCTGTTCGTACCGGCTGTGATGCTGATGCTCTCCCAGAGCTACCGCGTGAAGCGGATCTTCTCCTTTGTCTTCTCCAGCATCGATCCGGGGGGCATCAACTACCAGGTGACCAACTCCCTCAAGGCAATAGGGGCCGGAGGGCTCTTCGGTGTGGGGCTGGGAAACGGAACCTACAAGCTCGGCCTCATCCCCGAGGTCCAAAGCGACTTCATCTTCGCCTCCATCTGCGAGGAGGTGGGTTTTGTCGGCTCAGCCTTCATCCTGGCCCTCTTTGCCATGTTCGCCATCCTGGGCTACAACGCCTACATCAGGATGCTTGGCCGTGACCGCTTCCTCAGCATCACAGCCTTTGGCATAACGACGATGATCTTGCTGCAGGCGATCATCAACATCGCCGTTGTCACCGGTTTGCTGCCGCCGACGGGCATACCCCTGCCGTTCTTCAGCCAGGGGGGCACCAACCTTTTTGTGGTGATCTGCCTATCGGCGCTGCTGTATAGGATCCTGCTCATCTCCAGCGGGCGCATCCCCCTGGAGAGGAGCAGCCTCTCGCAGCAGAGGCGACAGGAGTTCCTCTTCGACACCTACGAGGATGAGTCATGAAGAGCTCCGCCCTGAGGGTCAAGGTCGCCACCCTTCTTGTGGTGGTGCTCCTGCCCCTTGCATATTACTCCCTATCGCATGTACCCTCCCTATACATAGATACTGTCCAGCTCACCGTGGTCCCGGAGGGGATGCAGAGCCCGGCTTCACTCAGGGGCGCACTGGCCACCTACAGGGGCAAATCCCTTGTATCCCTCTCCCTGAACCGTGTCAGAAGGGAGCTGGAGGCCCTTGCCCTCGTCGAATCAGTCAGGGTGAAGAGGGCTTTCCCCTCGACGCTGCTGGTGGAGGCGACGCTGGTGGAGACCCCGGCCCTGGTCCTTGCCAAGGATGGCGAGGATGAGACGGTCTTTATCTACCTGTTGCGTGAAGGATCCCTGCTGCCCCTGGGCCGTGAGGACTGGGCCCTCTTTGACGCTCATGCGCTGAAGGTGGAGATCCCCCTGGGGTATGCGGTGATGATGGAAAAATATGGGGTGGATGCGCTATTTGGAGAGGTAATGGAGCTTGCGGCCTCACTTGAAGGAAA
Source organism: Sphaerochaeta sp. (assembly GCA_034007055.1). GTDB lineage: Bacteria > Spirochaetota > Spirochaetia > Sphaerochaetales > Sphaerochaetaceae > Sphaerochaeta. Next base: position 37,890 of record JAVERP010000030.1, on the reverse strand, counting down.
TAGCACCTTGATAACTCGCATAAAATACGATAATAATAGCAGTAACAGCTTTGGAAAGATGGTATTGGAACTCTCCGCTTTACATGCCCAGATTTGGTTGAGGGAGCCTGTCACAGCAGACCAGGTGACCCAGGCCATACATCTGGTCCAGGAGGACCAGAGAGAGTCGCTTTCTTTTCTCAGGGAGCAAACCATACGCTATGACCTCTACAAAGGGGCCATGGTACGAAGAAACTAGGACCGTCCATAAGGGGGTTGTGTCAATGGCAGGTGATAAAATGCTGATGGGGCTGGATATAGGTTCAAGCCGGACCAGATGTGTAATTGGTTCGGTGAGCCGGGAAGGCCTGCTTATGGTCGACAGCATCTGCGAGCGCCCCAGTGAGGGGGTGCGTTCGGGCACGATCGTAAATATCGAACAGACACTGAAGACCATCCAGTCGGTGGTCAACGAGGCCGAGCTGCAGGCAGGGGCCGAGATTGCAGAGGTGATCATCGGCATCGGTGGGGAGCACATCATAGGGATTGCAAGCACCGGAGTGGTGGGCATCAACAGCAAGGACCAGGAGATCAAGCGCGAGGACATCTTCCGATCCTTGGAAGTTGCACGCGCCTTTGAACTGCCCCAGGACAGGGAGATCCTCCATACCCTGGTCCAGGACTTCCAGATCGACTCGCAGATGGGCATCAAGGATCCCATCGACATGCTCGGACACCGCCTGGAGAGCAGGGTGCTCATAGTCACCGCCTCCTCGGTGATCTGTCAGAACGAGCGCAAGTGCATACAGCGTTCGGGCCTGGGCGTACAGCGCCTGGTCCTGCAGAGCCTTGCCGACTCCGAGGTGGTGCTCAGCTCCGAAGAGAAGGAGATGGGCACGATCCTCATAAACATAGGCAGCGGCGTCACCGACATCATCGCCTACTCCAAGGGCTCGCCGGTCTATACCGGTGGGGTCAACCTCGGCGGTGAGGCTGTCACAGCTGACATCGCCTACATCCTGAACAAGACGCGTGCAGTGGCAGAACAGATCAAGTGCGAGTCCGGCCACTCCTACGTGCCCTCGGTATCCAACGAGGATATGGTGATCATCCCCCAGGTGGGCGGCCTGCCATCCATCAGGATGCCCAAGAAGGAGCTGAGCAAGGTCATAGAGCCGCGCATGGCAGAGATCTTCTCCCGCCTGCAAAATGATCTTGAAAAGGCAAATGTCCAAGGTGGCTTCGGAGGCGGGGTCGTGCTTGTAGGGGGGGGTGCCCTGCTCAGCGGGGTGACCGAGCTTGCAAGCGAGATTTTCCGCCTGCCTGCCCGTTTGGGATTCCCCGAGGCCATAGGGGGCCTTGACCGCTCCTACATCAGCCCGATGTACACCACTGTGCTGGGGCTTCTCAAAAGCGAGGCGAAGAAGGTCAAGGAAGTCTCTCCCAAGAGCAAGGCGCATAAAAGTCGTCCCCGGCGCAAAGAGAGCGGGGCAGCTTCGAAGATCAAAAGTTTCTTCAGAACACTTTTTTAGACATAAGAGCCTGTGGGCAAAGGAATAGATATGGATTTCGGAATGTTTGAAGTGGAAGACATGGTACATGATGAGCAGGCCTCGGCAACGGTAATCAAAGTTATCGGCGTCGGAGGTGCCGGGGGGAATGCGGTCAACCGCATGATCGCCAGCGGCCTGAAGAAAGTGCACTTTGTAGCGATGAATACCGATATGCAGGCTCTGCAACGCTCCAACGCACAGACAAGGATCCCCATAGGCAAGGAGCTTACCGGAGGCCTTGGCGCCGGTGGGGTCCCTGAGGTGGGTGAGAAGGCGGCTCAGGAGAGCAAGGAGGATATCCGTCGTGAGATGGAGGATGCCGACATGGTCTTCATCACAGCGGGCATGGGAGGGGGCACCGGCACAGGAGCCGCCTCTGTCGTCGCTGAGATAGCCAAGAGCTGTAACGCCCTGACCGTGGCGGTGGTCACCACCCCGTTTGCCTTTGAAGGGAAGAAGAAGCTCGCCCTAGCCTTGGCAGGCATTGAGAAGCTGCGCAAGCAGGTCGACACCCTGATCATCATCCCCAACCAGTACCTCCTGAAGGTGGTGGAGAACAACACCCCGATCAAGCAGGCCTTCCTCATGGCCGACGAGGTGCTCTATATGGGGGTGCAGGGCATAAGCGAGCTCATCACCGAACCCGGTGAGATCAACATTGACTTTGCCGACGTGCGCACCGTGATGAAGGGCAAGGGTGATGCCCTGATGGGCATCGGCTTCGGCGAAGGGTCCAACCGTGCCGTCGATGCAGCCCGGCAGGCTGTGAGCAACCCGCTGCTGGAGAACTCCTCCATAGAGGGGGCCAAGAGCGTGCTGGTCAACCTTTCCGGCAGTGATACCCTCACGTTGCAGGAGTACCAGGATGTGGTGGAGATCATCACCGAGAAATGTGCCGAGGATGCCCTGATCATTGCAGGCCAGGCCTTCAATCCCGAGCTTGGGGACCGCATCAAGGTGACGGTCGTCGCCACCGGCTTTGAGCGCCGCCCTGAGGTGAGCGGCAGTGAGGTCTCCGACATGGACCTGCTCAAGCGCCGTTTCACCGCTTCTGCCAAGGGCGAGGAGCCCCAGGAAGAGGCCCCTGCCAGCAGGGAGGAGGTCGACGCGGGCTCCATACAGGTGAACCGTTGGCAGGATCTGCAAAAGCAGATCAAGAAGGTCCCTTCAGGCAAGGATGATGACTACTCGATCCCTGCAGTGCTTCGCTACTCCAGAAAACCTGACGAGAAGTAGGCATGTCCAAGGAGACCGACCTCGCCTTGCTTGAGGAATATGGCGATTACCTGCTCTTTGAACGGCGCCTCAGCAGCGCTACCATTGAGGTGTACACCCAGGAGATCGGTTTTTTCCTTGAGCTCATCCAAGGCAGCATCGAGGATATACAACCCTCGGAGGTGGAGCGCTATCTCGTCGATTCGGCAAAACAACGCCGCCTTTCCGAGCGCACTGTTGCTCGGAACCTCTCAGCCTTGCGCTCCTTCTTCCTCTACCTGCAAAAGGGGAGGATCAGGGAGGACAACCCCCTGGAACAAATCTCGTCCACGCGCAGGGCCCCGGCTGTCCCCACCTTCTTCTCCGTTGAGGAGGTCGACCTCCTCCTCGATTCCATCGAAGGGGAGACCCTTCTGGGTAGACGGGACCGCACCATATTCGAACTGATATACTCGTGCGGCCTGCGCATAAGCGAGGCTTGTGACCTCAAGGTGGGTGACTATAGCAAGGGGACGCTCAGAGTTTTGGGAAAGCGCAACAAGATGCGCCTCGTGCCCGTAGGGGAGGTGGCGACAACCGCCTTGGATCTCTACCTCAAGGAGGTGAGACCCCTCCTGATCAAGGCCCGCTCCACCGAACAGACCCTCTTTGTCGGCAGGAGGGGAAAGGCCCTGACGCGTCAGGCGGTCTTCAAGCGCTTTCAGCAGTATGCCCGCCCCTTGGGCCTTGAGACCAAGGTGCACACCCTGCGCCACAGCTTTGCAACGCATCTGCTTGCAGCAGGTGCCGACCTCAGAAGTGTGCAGGAGCTGCTTGGCCACAGCGACATCCAGACAACCCAGATATACACCCATATAGAGACGGGCACCCTCAGGCAGTCCTATGATGCCTACCATACCCTGAAGGAAGAGAACCCCTGATGAGCATCCTACTGATCCTCTGTCCCATCATAGCCATCGGAGCCATCGTCGATGCCATAGCCGGAGGCGGGGGGCTCATAACCCTTACCGCCTACGTCGCTGTGGGGCTGCCTCCCCAGATTGCGTTGGGCAACAACAAGTTTGCCGCCGCCGGGGGCACGACCATCGCGTGCTATCGCTACATACGCAAGGCCCAGGTGGACTGGAAGGTCGGCACCATCGCCATCCTGTTCTCCCTGGCAGGATCGGCCCTGGGTTCCTCCCTCGCCACGCGCTATGCCGATGCATACCTGCACTACCTGCTGATATTCCTGGTCCCTGCCATTGCCCTCTTCATCATGCTCAAGCCCGACTTCGGCCAGGCCAAGGCTATGGAGGAAAAATACTCGATCCCCCTGTCGGCTGTTGCAGGACTGCTGTTGGGTGCCTATGACGGCTTCTTCGGACCGGGGACGGGGATGTTCCTCACCCTCATCTTCACCTCGATCATAGGGCTGGACCTGCTCAAGTCCTGTGGAACGGCCAAGGTGGTGAACCTCGCCTCCAATGTCGCTGCCCTGGTAACCTTCATCAGGTTCGGAAACATCGACTACGCCATCGCCATCCCGTGCGCCATCAGCGCAGTGATAGGGGGCTACATCGGCAGTGGTCTGGCCATACGCGGCGGGGTGAAGGTAATCAGGCCTGTGATGCTGCTGGTGCTCGGCCTGCTGCTGGTGAAGGTAGCATTCTCAACTTTCGGCCTGTTCTGAAGCGATGAAGGTTGTTCCTCCCCAGTAGGGGTATGAAACTATCCTTGTTGCTTGCCATCTCGCTGCTGCCCCTCACAGGGCCGGCAATGCTCGCCCTTGCACGCCAGGACCCCAGCAAAGAGGTGCTCATGAGAACCTTCCCCCAGCACTGGCACCCCGGGAGGGTCGCCAGGATGCTGAGCTTCCTCTCACAAGCAGACTCAAGCGGTCATGCCACGGACAACGGCGTGGTCTTCCTGGGAATGGAGGGCTACCCCCCGCTGCTTGCAGCGGAGGAGAACCCTCCCTTCAGGCTTCTGTATCGGGGAAGGCTTCCCGCACAGGGGGAGCCGATGATCTCGGTGTGCGGCACTCGCAAGGCCGATCTCCAAGGTGAGAGCTGCTCCTATGCCCTCGCCTTGGAGGCTGCGGCAAACAAGGTCTCCGTGGTGACCAGCCATAGCTCGGGCATAGACCGATCGGCCCTCTATGGCGCAAGCGACGGGCGGGGCTCTGTTTTTGTCACGTGCGACTGCGGTCTGGACACCCCTAGGATCAGGGGCAACAGGCTGCTTGGCGGGATGAACCTCATCTCTGCCTTCGAACCCGATGATGCACCCCTTCGCTACAGATGCCTGTCTCGCAACGTCCTTACCGCAGCGCTCTCCCCCCTGTTGGTGGTTGTGCAGGCGCCACAGCGTTCAGGCTCTCTGCACTGTGCCTCTCTTGGCCTTGATATGGGGCGCGAGGTGGTGGTCCACCAAAGCGGGTTGCGGCCCCTGCCCTGGTGCGAAGGGACGCGAGCGCTCGCCCAGGATGGGTGTCCTGTTGTGGACGGGTACCCTGAGATAGCCGCCTTTTTGGGGTACGGACAGACAAAAAAGGTGACTCCTGCCACCGGCAACGGTCCGTTGTACCGGTATGGCAACTCATGCTATAGTATCTGTCATGAACCAGGATGACCAAGAGGCAGTTGATGCCTTCCTTGACTATCACAAGCACATCAGGGGCTCCAGCGGGCATACCCTCAAGGCGTATGTCTCCGATATGGCCAGGCTCTCCCTGTTTTTGCAAGGCCTGGGCTGTCCGCTGTTGGAGATGGCCCCCTCCGATGCCCGCCTCTACGTCCGATACCTCACCACAGAACAGCCATACAGCGAGTCAACGGTCAACCGGATGCTCAGCAGTGCCCGATCCTTCTTTTCGCATGCCTTGCGCAACAGCCTGGTGGAGGTGAACCCCTTCTCGCTGATATCCCTGAAGAAGAGCCGCTCCAGCCTGCCGTCGGTGCTTACCGTAGGGGAGGTGGTAGAGCTGCTCTCACTCAGCTATGAGGATTTCCCCTCTACGCGCAACATGCTGCTGTTCAGCCTGCTTTATGATACGGGGTGCCGCATCAGTGAGGCTCTGGCCATCACCGAAGAGGATGTCTCTTCCCTGAAGGGGGAGATCAGGGTGGTGGGCAAGGGCAAGAAGGTCCGGTATGTATTCTTTACCGAAAGGACACAGGCCCTTATTCAGTACTATCTTTCGCTGAAACACTCCCTTTTTGGCCGTACCGGGCGATTGTTTTGTTCTGATTCGGGAAAACAGTTGCCGCAGAGCACCGTTGGTAGTATTTTTGCTAGGTATAGGCAAACACTTGGGTGGCAGAAGAGCTTCACCCCGCATGTATTGCGGCACAGCTATGCTACCCATTTGCTTGACAATGGGGCTGATATCCGCCTGGTGCAGGAGCTGCTTGGACATGAGAGCATCTCCACCACCCAGATATACACCCATGTATCACAGAAGCGTCTGGCCAAGGTCTACTCCTCGTGCCACCCGCATGGAAGGAAACAGAATGATTAGTTTTAGAGGGACGACAATAGTCGCAGTCCGGAAGAATGGAAAGGTCGCCATAGCCGGGGACGGCCAGGTAACCGCCGGAGATACAATTCTCAAGTCGAATGCACACAAGGTGAGGACCCTTTTTGACGGGAAGGTCATCACCGGGTTCGCAGGAACCACAGCCGATGCCTTCACGCTTTTTGAGCTGTTTGAAGTGAAGCTCAAGCAGTACAACGGTGACCTGACCCGATCTGCTGTGGAGCTTGCCAAGCAGTGGAGGACCGACAGGCAGCTGCGTCAGCTTGAGGCCATGATGCTCGTCAGCGACGGCACCAAGATATTCCTCATCAACGGGGCAGGGGATGTCGTCGACCCGGAAAGGGATGCCATAGGAATCGGAAGCGGAGGCAACTACGCCCTCGCCGCCGCTTTGGCCTACCTTGAAGCAGCTCCTGAGCTTACCGCCAAGGAGATCGCCGTCAAGAGTGTGCAGATAGCCGCAAAGCTCTGCATCTATACCGACGACTCGATCGTCGTCAAGGAACTGTAAAGCCATGCAATTCAATGCAACCAAGAAGCTCGACGAGATGAAACCCAAACAGATCGTTGAGGAACTGGACAAATATATCATCGGACAGGACAAGGCCAAGCGCACCATAGCGGTGGCCATCCGCAACAGGACAAGGCGTAAGCGCCTTCCCGACAGCATCCGTGATGAGGTCTCTCCTAAGAACATCATCATGATAGGGCCCACCGGTGTGGGTAAGACGGAGATAGCACGGCGCATAGCCAAGCTTTCCAACGCACCGTTCATCAAGGTCGAGGCGACCAAGTACACCGAGGTCGGCTATGTAGGGCGCGATGTGGAGTCCATCATCCGCGACCTCATGGGCATCGCCGTGCAGCAGGTGAAGACCGAGCTTGCAGAGCTCCAGGGGGAGAAGGTAGCCGTCCGTGTGGAGGAGAGGTTGCTTGACCTCCTGCTTCCCACCGTGGGCAAAGAGAGTGAACCGAACAATGATTCCAAGGACATAACACCTGAGGGAAAGCCCTACACCGACAACAAGCAGGCGACACGGGAGAAGTTCCGTGCGATGCTCAAGGAGGGCAAGTTCGACGAACGTGAGGTCGAGGTCAATGTACAGAGCCGCAAGAAGATAGGAATCGAGGTGATGGGACAGGCCAACATGGATGATCTTCAGGATGCCATGCAGAGCCTCGGCTCGATCTTCGGTGGGGGCAAGGGCCATGCGCGCAAGCTCACCATCAAGCGGGCCAGGGAGATATTCACCGAGGAGGAGACCGAGAAGGCTGTGGACACCGACCGTGCAGTCGACGAGGCCAAGGAGCGTGTCGAGCAGATGGGCATCGTCTTCATCGATGAGATCGACAAGGTCGCCAAGACCGGCGGCTCCTCATCAGGGGGCCCTGATGTCTCGCGTGAAGGTGTGCAGCGCGATATCCTTCCCATCATCGAGGGGACCAGCGTCTCCACCAAGTGGGGGGTCATCAACACCACCCATATCCTGTTCATAGCCAGTGGGGCCTTCCATGTATCAAAGCCCAGTGACCTGATCCCCGAGCTGCAGGGACGCTTCCCCTTGCGTGTCGAGCTGGACGACCTGACTGCAAAGGATTTCTACAGGATCCTCACCGAACCTGCCAATGCGATCACGATGCAGTACAGGGAGCTGCTCAAGACCGAAGGGGTCACCATCATCTTTACCGATGAGGCGATCACGCGCCTGAGCGACATCGCCTATGAGGTGAACAACACCAATGACAACATTGGTGCCCGAAGGCTGTTCACCATCATGGAGAAGCTGCTTGAGGAGCTCTCCTTCAGCGCTGATGAGCTCAGCGGCCAGGAGATCACCATAACCAAGCAGTATGTGGAAGAGCGCCTTGGGGATGTGATCCAGAACCAGGACCTTTCGAAGTTCATTCTCTAGACTAGCTAAGGAGTTTTTTGTGGAATTCATCACCCTTGATGCCCAGGATTACGAAACTGCACTCAAAGAGGCCCGTCTAACGTACGGGACCTCTGTGCGGGTGCATACCCGTAAGGACTATCAGGTCAAGAAGGGCTTGAAGAAAGAGACGCGCTGCACCATCACCTTCTATCTGGTCAAGGAGAGAATCCTTGGTGACGAGGCTATTCAGGAAAACCTGCATAGCACAGAAAACAGGGACGATGGAGAAGACAGTGAAATCAGCGAGAACGCTGAAAACCAAGAGCATAGTGAACAAGAAGAGAAAGTTGGAACCATAGAACATATAGAAATCAAAGAAAACAAAGAAAACAAAGAAAAAATAGAACTGGAACTAGAAAATCTCCTCCCAAGTAAGCTGAAACCCCTTGAAATTGGAAAGAACCAACAAGCGTTGTTGAAATCCCTGCTTGAGGAAAATGACTTTGCAGACACTTACATCCAAGAGGCATTACCAATACTCCTGCAGGACAAGCAATTTGAAACCCTTGAGGAACTGGAGATGGCCCTGCTTGAATATGTCATCGAGGGTGTGACTATCAACCACAGCCAGTACACCAAGCCCAAGCAGTTCTTTGTGATGCTAGGTCCCACCGGGGTGGGTAAGACTACCTCATTGGTGAAGATGGCCATGTTCTATCTGAAAAGCCTGTACAGAAGCGATGAGGAGAAGGTTGCCTTGCTCTCTCTCGATTCCTATAGGACCGGGGCTACCAACCAGATCGAGCTGTTTGCAAATGACTTTGCCCTGGACCTCTTTCATGCACATACCGAAGAGGAGCTGTCAGAATTGCTTCCTACCTTAGAGAGCTATGCCTTGGTCTTGGTCGATACCATGGGTACCAGTGCAAACCAAGATGAGCTCTCCCTCCACCTCAAGAGCCTTTTGATGCTTTTGCCCCAAGAGGAATCCTCATATGCTCTGGCGGTGAGTGCCTCCCATAAACATAGGGATCTCGATCGCTTCGTAAAGCTGTTTTCGTCTTACAAGCTGGAATCGTTAGTGGTCACCAAGCTTGATGAGACTGAGGCCATAGGCAATGTCTTGAGCGTAAGCAAGCAAAGCGACCTTCCTCTGTTGTTCTTCACCAATGGACAGAAGGTCCCTGATAACCTGCTCAAGGCAACCAACGCGGTCATACTCTCCTACCTGAGAGGTTTTACCCTCGATCTGCTGGTGCTGGGGCAGAATCAGAACAAGAGCAACGTATAACTTATTTGGCTATATATGAGAAACTGAAGAATATCAGTTAGATTGAATTGTTGTGCTGAGGAAAAAAATGGAAGACCTTGATTACCTAGAGAAATTACAAAACCCTAAATATTGGTTTCAGTATGCAATAAATCAAAAATATATTGGGGATCAAATATTAGATAATTGTATGATGAAAAAAGAAGTACTTCAGAATATTAATGATGTAAATTCTAAATTTATTACACTATGGGAAAATGCACATTATCATTATGGGATTGGAATAGAAAATGGTCTAAAAGGGATAGTGATTAAATATTCCCCTGATAAAATCAATTTCAAGATTGAAGAAAAACAAATAGTACTTAAAAATATTGGTGGAAAACCAGGAAAAACACATGATTTATTATCATTAGCTGAATCTGTTAATCTTTTTTCCGATCGATATCACTTATTTAAATATGAACAAGACATTAAATCTTTAAAAATCGTATTGAGCCATTTATCAGATATGATTAAATGGGGAGCTAGATATCCTATTCCAAATGGAAGTAAAAAATATTTTGTATTTGATGATTCTATTCCATCAGTACTAGTATATGGATTTCATATTTTAGATGTTATTGAACCAATTTTTCAGTTATTTAGTACTGAGTTAAAACAAACTACAAACTAACAAAATATCCTATAGGAGGAATTATGCGGATTATTAATACTTTCGAAAAGGATGAAGATGATGCACTCATATTACTCGAGTCGTTTAATCTTGAAAATGCATCTGAACAAGAAATGAAGGAATTGATTACACATCTTCGAAATCAATTTAAAACAAGATATCAATATCTTGTTGGTGAGTGGCGCAATGCTAAAAGAGCCAAAAGCACTAGAAATGGACAATTTATTTCTAATAAAGAAGTGATTGATTATTTAAAATAAACCTAACATTTGCTTAAACTTAACATGCTATTGTTACAATTTTGTATTCACTTCACCGTTTGGCAAAAAGAGTTGCTAATTTATCAATTCAGATTTTAAAAACACTCGTCGTTTCAGGTCTAAAGTTATTTTTAATAGCTATTTTTAGCTATGATTTTTCATCTTGTACTATATCGTCTTACCTTTAGACAATGTTGCTAGTGGTGTTGAAACAGATAAAACGTTAAATACCAGCTTATAAAAACAGAATATAGACTTACCGCTTCCCTGACCGGTCGCTCACAACCTTGCCCTGACTTATCAGCGACCCTATGATCTTGCCTATTGCAGGGGCGGCTATGTTGCTTCCCCATTGGGTATCCCCCTTGGGGTTGCCTGCCGCCACATAGATGATGTATTTGGGCTTGTCCAAGGGGACAATGGCAAGGGTCGATGCAAGGACTGTCCCCCCCTCATAGCTGTTTGTTTCGGTATTCATGATCTGCGAAGTGCCGGTCTTGGCCCCGATACGCACCCCCTGGATGGCAACTGCTCTGGCAGTGCCCCCCTTCTGGGTTGCCTCTTCCATGGCGGCCAGGATTGAAGAGGCGACAGAGGGGGCGATCATCCTATCGACAACAGTACGTTCTCGCCTGTAGGTGATCGGACCATCATTGGCTTCACTGCGCTTGAGGATGAGGTGGGGGAGAAGCAGTTCCCCTCCATTGGTGAAGGCAGTTGCAGCCACTGCAAGGTGCAATGCCGTAGTGGAGAGTTCCTGTCCAAAGGATATGGTAGCTTGGGAACGCCCTGACCAAGTGGAGGGGGTTGCGATATAGGAGCGAGTCTTTGATGGCAGGTTGATGTCGTAGCTTGAGTTGAAACCGAAGCGGTTCAAGGTTTCAAAGAACAGGCCAGGATCGGTCTGCATTGCCCACTTTGATATCGCCCCGTTGCATGACTTGGCTATCATGGAGTTGGGATCGACCGTACCATGGGCTGAGGTACAGACAATGGTGGTCTTTGCACCCTTACCTGTGGTAAAGGTGTACGATCCGTCACACTCAAATGGCTCATCTAGATCCGCTTGGTCTGCCTCCATGACAGCAGCTAGGCTAAAGACCTTGAAAACTGAACCAGGCTCGTAGAGGTAATTAGCCACATGGTTGCGCTTTTGGATGTCAGTTGATCGGGAAAGGGCATTGGGGTCATACCAGGGGTAGCTGCTCATGCCCAGGATGTCTCCATTCTGGGCATCAAGGATTATGGCGATGCCATAGTCGGGGTTGTGCTCATCGGCAATGTTCTGCATCTGCACATCCAGGAGGTACTGGATATCGATATCCAGGGTAAGGGTTATGTCCTGTCCATAGGTTGAGTCGTCAGTACCGGTCTGGGGGTAGGGGTTCAGGAAGGCTTCCTGAGTCAGCTCCACCCCCTCCGACCCTTCGTTGTCGATGTTGGTGAACCCTATGGTCTGGGATGCGTGGAAGGTTGCAGGGTAGTCGCGTCCCATGCTCTTCACCACTGATACCTGCTTGGTGAGGTTGGTGCGTGAAAGCTCGGAGAGGAGGGGGGCGACCTGGGATGGGTCTATCTTTTTCCTGATCTGGGCATAGGTTGTGTAGGCCCCCGCCTGCTCCTGGATCTGGGCAGGGCTCATCCCTACAAAGGGGGCAACCACCTCTGATACCAAGGCCAGGTCCTCTATCATGGTGAGATGGAAAAAGACTCCCCAGTATGGGGTCTGTATGGCCAGTATCTTGCCGTTTCGGTCGTATAGGGTCCCCCTTATGACCTCTTTGGAGACAAGGGGGTTCTGGTAGGTTTTCCTCTGGGGTTCCTGGCGATAGATGACAAAGCCTATCCTGATAAGCAAAATCAGCAGCAAAATCAGGGTTGCAGAGAGGAAGAACCGGTAATATGAGCGATTTGGACTGGTATCCATGATTTTTTTATATTACTATGTACGAAAGGTAATGTCGAGTTATGGCTAAAGACAACTATGATGATATGATGGATAGGTCTGAAAAAAGATCTTCCCGAGGTGGTAGGAATGAAAGGCCTTCAAAGGGCCTTATCTGGACCATCGCCTTGGGGATAGCCATATGTGTCGTCGTGATCATTGTCTGGTACCAGTTCTTTCCCAACAATCCTGACCGGGGCGACAGCAGAACCCTAGCAGCCGAGGTCTCCGCCAAGAAGGTGGAGGTGGTCGCCGATGCACCGCAGGTGCTTCCTCCCACAGCCTTGAATGTCGAGGAGAGTTCGCCAAAGACACCGGCTCCCCCTGCCGAACCAGAAAACCAGGCCCGTTCCCTAAGTGATATCAAGCCAAGGTCTCCCATAAGCTCCAAGGTTGTGCAGTATGCCCAGCATGCAGTGGCCGAGGGTGAGGACCTTATCAGCATTGCAACGCTCTACAGCCTCAAGACACAGACGCTCATCAGTGTAAACCAGATACGCAACGTCCAGGCGGTGAAAAGCGGGGTGACCCTTGAGATTCCCGACCGTGATGGTCAGCTATATACAGTAAGGGAAGGGGACATGCTCTCCACCATAGCCAGGAAATACAGTCCCAACCTGGGATGGAAGACCCTGCAGGAGCTCAATGGCCTGAAGAGTGAGAACCTCTCAGTAGGCCAGCGCCTCTTCATCCCCGACACCTCCAGCGCCTCCCTGATCCAGATGGCGGACATAGCCCCCATCCAGTTCCAGAGGCCAGCAGCAGGCTCCATAACAAAGCTGTTCGGCCAACCCCATACGAATCCCGCAACAGGGCTCACCGAGTCCCTCACCGGCATCCTCATAGAGGGGAGTCCCGGTTCTGCAGTAGTAGCCTCGGCAGCAGGTAACGTAGTGAGTGCCGGCTATGAGGTGAAGGGCAGGGGAAGGTTCGTGGAGCTCAGCCACGAAGGTGGCTATCGCACCACGTACAACCATCTTGAGAATGTCGAGGTGAAGATAGGCATGACCCTTGCCAAGGGCGAGATCATCGGCAGCATCGGCACCAGCGGCACAGCCTACGATAAGCCCACCCTTTACTTCAGCATAGAGCAGTCAGGCATTGCACTCGATCCTTCGCAGTTCTTCTAGAGACTGGTCTCGGTCTGCAAAGATAGAAAGCTGATGCGTTGGTCTCTTTGGTACGAAACTCACCTTAAGGCAGCCGGTCATCAGCCCATGGAGTGTACAGGTTCTTATAAGAGGTATCCAAAGGATCTGTCAGGGAATTGCCGGAGAATGAATTTGACCCGCTTATTGTATATGTAGGTTCCGGACCTCCGCCGATATAGCACCCTCCGCCATCTAGCGGGGCCTGGTTGCCGGTGATCTGGTTTCCTGTAAAAGAGCCTGTCGGACCAAGAGTGCTGACAAAGACACCGCCACCTTTTCCTTGCTTGCCAGCACCGGTAGTCGACACACTGTTTTCCGTCATGACGTTATCGGAGTACACCCCTTCAACCGTGCCCAGACAGACTGCACCTCCAAACCCAAACTTCGTATTGCTGACTACCTCATTCTTAGTGAAAACATTGAGGGTAAACACCCCATACTCTCCAATCCAGCCGATAAGCGCGCCCCCACCTTTCGAGGCAGACAGGTTTTCTGTGAAGCTGTTGCCCGAGACTGTGCCGTACAGATTGTTGATGGTCAGGCCACTACCATCATCGGCTGAATTCCCGCTGATGGTATTATTGAGCACAGCCCCGTCATATACCCTCTCAATATAGACACCACCCCCTGGAACCGTCACAGAATCAACCAGGGAGGGCACATTGTTCTGAATGGTGTTGTCGGCAAATACCGCTGCGTCAGTCGCATCATACCCTGTCGTAACCATCGGGGTGCCAAGGTTCTCAATATATACGGCAACACCTTTGTTGGCTGTGATGGTGTTGAGCCTGATGGAGGCACCTGAGTGCATGGTACCGACTTGGATGCCACCGCCTTTCAAGCCATACCCATACGACCCGTAGCGTGTGTTCCCTGTTACCTCGTTGTTTTGGACCGCACCTCCATCCATCTCTCCCATGACTATTGCCCCTACAGGGCCATTGGTACGGAATGTGTTGCCAGATACATCAGCATGCTGATGGGTAGTGCCTACAAGCAAACCAAGCCAGTTATCTTCAACCAGATTACCGGAGACGATTCCCCGTACGGTACCGATATGGATTCCAACTCCAGTTGCTCCACGTATTTCATTGCCAATGATTTTAGCCAACTCCGAACTCTCGGAGACTTGGATATTGTTCCTGCTCCCCTCAAGGATGTTTTCCCGAATCTCCCCGGAAAAATTGAAAATCTCTATGCCGGTCTCCCTACAACCGGTTACTTGGGAGCCCTGTATCGTTCCTACATACGGAATCTTGTCAGTATTGTAACTATGCCACCTATCGATGAATAGGATGCCGTAATCAACATCGGGAGCAGTACGAACGACAACATCGGTGATGTCGATGTCCATACCCACATGACCGGCCCACTTCTCGGTATCGTTGCTGTTGGTGATGGCAGGCGTCCCGGCTATGGCACCCACTACAGTCAGGCTTTCCAGTGCGGTATCGGGATCGAGAGCCACCGAACCTTCGATGATCGTGGATTCTTTGCCCGAACCGACAAGCTTCAGTCCTTGTCTGACAGTGATGGATTCATTGTAGGTACCAGCAGGAACGTTGAATATGGATCCTGTTGAAGAGTCGATCATTTGCTGTAGTGTCTTGCTGATGGAAATGGTTGTATCAGTGCTTGCACAATACCCTCGGGGATCGGAAACTTCCACCGAGACGGTAAAAGAGGATGCTGCAGGGAGTGCTGTGTATTCACGCACCACGGTCGCACTATAGGCAGGATCGCCTGGCTGTACGGTATAGGGGGGGGAACCATCACCGAAGTCCCATGCAAACTCACTCTTCCCAAGGAGGAAAGCCCCGCTTGGCACTGCGGTGAAGGTAACGGTAAGGGGCAGTGTGTCTGAGGTCTTGGTGGCAAACACTTGGACCGTAAAACTGGCGGGATCGGGATCGTGGCCCACATCCTCATGTTCAGGAAACACATCGTCAGGATTGTCATGATCGAAAAACTCTGGAAGGCCGTCCGCATCGACCGTAACTTTTTTCAGCTTATCATTGTTTGATGAGGGATCCCAGGTATCGATCAGGTCCTGGAACCGCAGGTCCAGACCATCCATAAACTCATCCAAGGCCGCATCGACAAGCTGCCCATCATAGTACTTTTCCCAATCGATGGCATCGCCCCAGTCAAAATCAGGAAAAGCCCACTGTCCTATGTCCACATCGGGGACTTTGTATCCACCGCCGGGCAAAACCCCCCCTAACGATGATGTATTGGTGTCCGTTGGAGTTTCTGCCCTGTTTGGTGTTTCAGAAGCTTGCACCTCCCCGTTCTTCACCTCAAAAAAAGTGGTGGTAAGGTCGGTGCCGGACCCGACGATCCCGACGATTTTATCACCGGTGGTAGAACCTTTGAATCCAGTCACACCCCCTAATGCGATTCCGACATATTTGTTGTATGTGCTCACGCTCTTGAATGCAGGAGGAATGTCCTGTTCATTGACAGCAAGGTTTACCACGCCATCGGTAAAGGTGATGATCGCACTGGCATTTTCAACAACCGTAGCGGTTTTCTTGGCTGCACCAATCCATCCCAAAGCATGCGCACCGGTGGTGGTCGCCGCAGCCTTGGCAGCCCCACCGAAGGCCCCAAGGGGCGTTGCCAAAGCCAGGGTGGCATTGATGTTGCCCGCAGTATCCCTGACTGTCTCAAGGTATGCAATCTCTTTTTCACACTCTTGTTCATCAACGATATCAATTTGGGTGTTGAGCTGGTTGGTGGTCTGTTGCATGAGGTAGAGCAGCTTCTTCATCCCGACCCCAGTCTGTCTTGAGATATCGTGGATGTTGAACCGTACGGGGGTATCAGTGTCAAGCATGATTTCAATGAGGCGCCTGGCATGCCACTCATTCGGCTCCTTTGCCGGCAGGGCTTTTTCTCCATCCGGTACATTGCCATCGTATGCAGCCAGCGCAAGGTCAAGCTTTGTGCCTACCGCTCCCAACTCCTTGCAGATCGTATCAAAGGCATTCAACTCCACCAAAGCTGCATCGACCCGTTGCTTGAGCACAATCCTGTCAGTCGCATCCAAATCTGCATATACAACCGAATTGACCAATGAAGTTACACGGTTGAACCCGAGGGCATACTTGAGCAAGGCCAGATGGATTTCATCTTCCGTAACGCCTTGCGTCTGCAAAAAAGCTCGCGCTGCTGTCATGGGTTCACCCAGTGATAGGAGACTAGGTGAATCCCCCTGCACCTCAGGGTCAGCTATCTGTGGACTGCATGAAATCACCAAAAGTATGAAGAAAGGGACGATCAGGATGAACAGGGACCGTCTTGCTGATCTTTTCATGATGCACCCCTTTGCTTTCAGTTGCCAGGATACTTCCAATATCCCACAAATCCGGTCATTGTCAATCTTCTGTCATGAGCTAATTCTGGGATACGTAAAAATACATCCTGGTTTTGCTCATATATATAGCTGGTCGTAAAGGTCACCATGAGATGGTCTTGCCACCAGACAAAAGAATGGATTTGTAACGAAGCGGGGGGTAATGCCAGGAGGGACTTAGGGGATTGTTTTCACCGGCATAAGAAGAAAAGGCTGGCCAGTATCAGAGCCGAACCATGTGCTGGGGCGCTGTAAGTTGGGATGCCCTATGGGTTGTTCACGTTCAAAAAGGAGCAATACACCATGTGTATGGCCTGTTCAACCACCAATTCTTCACGCAACGACCAGGTTCTGCTATCATCAGAATGAGGCTCAGGCAATGAGTAGGAATGATGAAACCTTAATCGGGAGGAGCTGCCATGGGCAAACATAGGATCTATACAATGGGCTTTGACAGAGAATACCCCCTCTATATTGCAAAGGAGGAAAAAAAGGGCCGTTCGAAAGCCGAAGTAGATGAAATCATCCGTTGGTTGAGATGAGGTGGAGGCTCACCTGAGAAATCAGACAGACTGTGAGACCTTCTTTACACAGGCCCCCCAACCAAACCCTTCCCGCCCTCTCATTACAGCAGTGGTCTGTGGTATTCGGGTAGAGAATATTGAAGAGCCCCTCATGCAAGAAATTCGCTATTTGGATAAGCTCATCGATGAGTTGGCCAAAGGCAAGGCGATGGAGAACATTTTGCGCAAACAATGACCAAAGGGAAAACTAAAGGTTGGCTAGTGCGTAGTACTGAAGAATCGATCTGTTGGGCAAAGACGAGTTTGGTTTTTGAGAGAATTGTATACTTGTCTGCTATGATCATTAGTTTTCGCTAGGAAAAACGAAGCCAAATGAAATATCCCAAGGAACTCCCACTAAATGACTGTACACATTGTTGTTGAACAGAGGAAAAGGGTTCTATCTATCCCATGGGCATCTACATGAAAAACTCAACGATATTAGGGATTCTGTCCCAGCAGATCAAATCCACATCTCAGACACAGCCCGGTATGACAACTTAGAGTATCCCCACAGTCAGGACATCGCCATTTTCCTTCTTCCTTTTCCAGTAAACTCTCGATGCCATGTTCTTGTATGAATTTGAGGTTCTCTATCATGCTCATGTGGTATTTGTCATGATATCTTTTATCCAGTGTCTTCAATCGGTTGCAAGGGAACTGTTCGCACTCAAAACAGAACCTGACCAGACCCTGCGCCAGCAGATTGCAAAGACCTTTCACATAGGTGCAGTTCTTGCCCCGTGGTATGCAGCCTACACAGCATTTCCTATGGCTGCCCTGTTTATGCAGATCGTTGTGCATTGACAGATAGCTGATGCATATTCCGCAGTTCATCCCGCAGGGAGCAATGAGTTTTTCTTCCATTGGACAAAACTCCTTTTTGAACTTCTTCCTCTACCTGCAAGCAGTGTATTTCATACCAGCTGACAAAACAATCAGGACCCAAGCCCAAGGACAAAGGTGATGGGTCTTATTCATACACATGCCCTGTCAGCTTCTCACAGAGCCTCTTCGTCTCTGCATCCGCATCCTTTCTCAGTCCTCCTGCATGGAGCCTGTCCAGTTCGGTTCTGACCACCTTGAAGGCCTTTGGAGTTACCGGGTAGTGCAGTGAAACCATTACCGCTGCCATCATACATACAAGCGGTGCTATGCAGAATATAAGCCGTATGCCCTGTATCGTTGAAGGTGCCTGTTGGGATAGGGAAGCATTGAAGCCAATGAGGGTGAGTAGGGTGCCGAAGAGCCAGAGCACAAAAGCTTGGACGAGCTTCCTGATAAGGGTGAACATACCGGCAACGGCCCCTGAACGGGCCTCTCCGTTGAGAAGCTCGTCCACATCAGATGACTCGGGAAGCATTGCCCAGGGCATCGATATGATGGCAGAGAAGCCAACTCCCATTATTGAGGATAGGGTGATGAGCAGGACCAGGGGGATATCATGGGGTATGAACAGGAAGGTGCACATCGCTATGCTGAGGATGATCGCCCCTATGGTATAGCTTCTTCCCTTGCCAATCTTGTTGGCAAGGAAAAGGTAGAGCGGTAAGCATATGATCTGGGACAGCAGCATGGAGCCCAGGCAGAAGATGTAGATCTCAGGCCTGCCGAAGTAGTACGTGACAAAGTAGATGAAGGCTGCACTCATGATATCCATGGCGCTATAGGCTAACAGATACATGCTGATGTGTATCTTATACGTCTTGTTTTTCATCAGAGAAGAGAGGTTCCTGAAGGACTCCTTCAGGGACTGGGTTTGCTTGTGACTTGCTTCAGGTGATTCCCATGTCCCCTTGAAGACAATGATCCAAGGTATTGCGTAGAAAATGCCAAAGTACAGTCCAACCAGGAAGAACCCCTTGGCCTGGTCATGCTTATACAGGTTGTTCACGATGAAACCAGGCACTGTCCCTGCAATAAGGGCTGAGAACTGGGAAAACAGCATCTTGGCGCCAGAAAGCCGGGTTCGTGTCCTGTAATCAGTGCTGATCTCGGTGACCAGGGCATTGTAGGGCACCATAACCGAGGTGAATACCGTACAGAAGAGAAGGTATGCAAAGAAGTAGTAGGCTGCCGTAAAAAACTGGCTGTCAAACCTTACCGAGATCCACAACAGGAAGAAACTCAAGGCCACCGGCACAATGCCAATGAGGAAGAAAACCCTTCTTCGACCGAACCTGCTTTGTGTCCTGTCGCTGATACACCCGAACAGGGGATCACTGATGGCATCCCATGCCTTGCCGCCGAACACTATGAACCCTGCAACAGCAGGGGAGAGCCCCACCACATTGGATAGAAAGAAGATGAACAGGGTGCTGATGATAAGAAACGAACCGCCTCCGTAGATATCCCCACTTCCATAGGCCAACAGGGTCTTGGTTGTTACCTTTCTTTCTTGCATGGCTAACACTCCTTTACGTGTTTCTTTCTTAATGAAAATAATATGCCCTTCATATACAGTTGTAAAGAAAATAATGGCTAAAGATTGCTTTATCGCAGAACATGGTGTTTACTTTCAGTTGGAAAGTAAACACCCAATATGATCATGCATCTGGAGGTTGTCACCATGTTGGAAGTTAGGAAAATACCCCTAGGATTCGCACTGTATCTACACGACACCTGCATCCTGACCGATGAAGTAGGAAGCCCCCTGCTCAAGCTGGGAACAGGAAAGGGCTCCTTTTCAGCTAATCATGGCTCATACACCATCAGGGAAGGGGGGCTTGTCTGGCACGACCTGCCCCAACCGCTTGTACATGCTGTCGATGAGGACCTTCTTAGCTTGTCGTATGAGGGATATGGAGTGCTTACCATCACCCTGTCACCACAGGACACCCTTGTGTTCACCTTTGCCTCTGATGGTTACAAACCCATTAACCGGTTCAAGATACACCTGGTGTGTGATGGGAGCGAACCCATCTTCGGATGTGGGGAGCAGTACTCCTTTGTGGACCTGCGCTCCCTTGCCATCCCCATCTGGGTGCAGGAACAAGGCCTGGGAAGGGGACCGAATGCAGTGAAGCTCTGCTGTGACATTGCAGCAGGTGCTGGGGGGACACGGTACAGCACGTATTTCTCGATGCCTGCCTTTGTATCCAAAAGCAGGGCTTTGTTTGCGAGAAGCTCCTCCTATGCCATCTTTGACTTTAGGCAAAAAGGTGCATACTCTCTGCTGTTCTGGCAAATCCCCGAATCCATTTCCCTTACCCTGACCACCAGCCTTGCCTCTTCAGTGGGAGCCCTAAGCTCCAGGTTGGGCAGACAGAGAAAGCTGCCCTCCTGGGTGGGCAAAGGCATGAGCCTTGGCCTCCAAGGAGGGGGGGATGCAGTCCTGTCCAAGCTGGCTATGTTTGAAGCAAATGCCCCTGGTTGTGTTACATCCGTCTGGCTGCAGGACTGGGTAGGCAAGCGCCTAACCAGCTTCGGATCCCAACTGCTGTGGGACTGGCAGTACAACAAGGAGGCCTATCCAGACTTTCCCCAGTTCATCAAAGAGCTGAGAAAACGAGGGATACGGGTATTGGCCTACATCAACCCCTACCTTGCCATGGATTGCCCGATGTACAAGGAAGCCTCATCGCTGGGCTTCTGTGTGAAGAACAGCGATGGGGCGGACTATTCGGTCAGGATCACCACCTTCGATGTCGCCATCATCGATCTGACCAACGGCGATGCCCGCTCCTGGATCAAATCCATCATCAAGGAGAATATGATCGGTATAGGGCTCTCTGGGTGGATGGCTGATTTTGCTGAGTTCCTGCCCACAGACTGTGTGCTATCTAATGGCAGCGACCCGGAGCTGGCCCATAACCTCTACCCTGTGCTCTGGGCGGAGGTCAACAGAGAGGCCATCGAAGAGGCAGGTGTCAGTGATGAGTGCTTCTTCTTCAGCCGCAGCGGCTACCTTGGCAGTGGCTCTGTCATGGATATGTGCTGGGCAGGGGACCAGATGGTGAACTGGGACAAGGATGATGGTCTTGCAAGTGTAGTGCCAGCGGCCATCAGCCTAGGGCTGTGTGGCATTCCCTACTGGCACTCAGACATGGGTGGATACACCACCCTTGGCTGGGTGAAGCGAAGCCGGAACCTTGCCATACGGTGGGCAGAGCTTGCACTCTTCTCCCCTTTCATGCGTAGCCATGAAGGCAACAAGCCTGAGCGCAATGTGCAGTACTATGATGACGAGGACCTTGTCAGGAAGACAGGGTTCCTCGTCCGTGTGCATGATGCGCTGCATCCATATTTGCAATCATTGGAAGAGGAGTACCAAAGAACTGGCCTTCCCTTCATCAGGGAGATGAGCCTTCACTATCCTGAAATGTCCCCTATGAGAGCACAGTTCCTCTATGGACCTGACATTTTGGTAGCACCGGTCTTGAAGAGGAGTGCTACCAAAGTGCGTATTTATATCCCTGATGATTCTTTTGTGTTTGCATATGATAAGAAGCCCTATACGAAGGGGTGGCATCGGGTTGCTTCTCCTCTTGGCAAGCCGGTGTTCTTCTGTCGTTCAGGCAGCCCTGTCTCAAAGCAATTGGAAATGCTCTCTTTTTACCGTTGCGAAATCACTTTCTGTCCCCTATCATGCAAGTAAGAGGTACATAGTATGACATCAAAAGAACGCATGTTGTTGGCCTTGCATCGGGAAAAACCTGATCGGTTGCCTGTCTCCATCCACCAGTGGCAGGGTTACCACCTGGATACCTACCTTGGAGGAATGAGTGACCTTGAAGCCTGCATCCACCTCGGCTTCGATGCCCAAATCCAATATTTTGAAGATATGGCCCAGTTCTGGCTTGTGGATGCCGACTACTCAAAACTCAATACAAACCAGTGGCAGGACGATGCAACGGCGATCTCCACCGACCCTGATAACCGGATTACCCATCACACCATAACGACTCCCGGGGGGATCCTCAGCTACAAGACAGCCGGAGACCGCAAGACAACGTGGATCACCGAATACCTGGTCAAGCATGACGAGGACATTGACCTCGTTGCAAAATACATGCCTGTTCCTGCGTTGCATCTCGACCCGGTGGCCAAACGATATGATCAGATCGGAGACCATGGAATTTTGAGGGGCTTCGTATGGGGAGACCAGGCAGGCTGTTGGCAGCATGCGGCTTGCCTCATGGATATCTCCGATCTTATCCTGGCCACCTACGACAAGCCGGACTGGGTCCATAGGTTCCTCTCGATTCTGCTTGAAAAGAAACTGCAGTTCATCGATTCAATGAAGGGGGCAAAGTTCGACCTGATCGAGACAGGCGGCGGCGCCTCATCTTCAACGCTGATCTCACCCCCGATTCATAAGGAGTTCTGCCTGCCCTATGATCGGAAGATGCACGACGCACTGCATGACCTGGATTTTATGGTCACCTACCACACCTGCGGAGGAACGCTGGGCATCGAAGAGTACATTGTCGCCAATGGCTGTGATGCCTCTGAAACCCTGGCACCTATCAGTGTGGGCGGCAACCAGGAGCCTTGGGACGTACAGAGGAAAATTGGGGACCGTGTAGCCTTGATAGGGGGAATCGATCAATTCAACACCCTGGAAGGCAGTGATGAGGATATACGCTCCATGGTCCACACGTTGTTCGAGACGGTGGGACAGGATGGGGGGTACATCTGCTCATGCTCCGACCACTTCTTTGACACTCCGGTCGACAAGCTGCGGGTGCTCACCTCAGCTGCCAGGGAGTGCATCTACTAAGGGGATGCAAGAACCCCTGTCGACAATCTGCTGGCGGACCTTGACCACCAGCAGGTCGTTGTCCCCATCCTTAATCCTGTCCAGCATCATGGTGGTTGCAGCTTTTCCCATAAGGGTAGTATTGACACGCATCGTTGTGATCTGTGGGATATAGGGCATCTCATAATCCAAAACATCCCCATGAGCCATGAGAGAAATGTCATGGGGGACCGATTTGCCCAATTTTTCCAGCTGTACTATCACATGGGCTGCCAATTCATCATCCAGACAGAAAAAAGCCGTAGGTGGATGCTCGATCGCCAGCAATGCCTCAAGAGCAGCTTGGAAACGATTTTCATCGCCATTGTAGTAGCGTATGCTCAATTGCCGCGAAAAGGGGATTTCTTGTTCGGCAAGGGCTTTTCTGAAACCAAAATGCCGGTCATGGATCAGGCGCGGCAGATTGAGCCTTTCAGTATCAATGAAGGCGAGCCTTGTATGCCCCTGGTCTATGAGATACCGAGTAGCTTCAAAAGCCCCTTGGAAATCGTCGGCGCAGATGCTGTAAAATTTATCCTGAAAGTCGTTGTTCATCACCAGAACAACAGGAATGCCGTTTTGCTCGAGTGTCATGAACAGGGTAGGATTGCCAAAATGCATGGCAAAGACAGCTTTGGCCCCGATATCGGTGATCTTGGCCATGATCTTCTCATCATCCATCTCATTGGTGATGGGGACGATCACCGTAGTATATCCTGCATCACGCATGTTCTGTTCAATCTCCTGGATCACCGGCCTGATGAACACCCAGATAAACGCCCAGGCAGGGTCAATGTTGAACAGGACTGCGACAGTATTGGTCTCTTTGGTTGTCTTATTCTGGTTGCGGAGTTGATGGATAGGGTAGCCAACCTCCGATGCATACTTGAGGACAGTTTCCCGCGTCTCAGAAGAGATTCTCCCTTTCCCATGGATGACCATGGATACAGTAGGGACCGAAACTCCGGACTTCTTAGCAATATCCTTTAGCGTTGGCTTCATCTTTCAACAGCTCCTCTTTGTGCATTCTATACTATCATAGAATTTTTATATAGTGATTAAGTTAATGTAAAAATGATAAACTTTAGCATTTTTTTATGATAAATTATGTTGACAACGGGAAATCCTGTGCTAGCATTAAAGAAAGACAGACTAAAAGAGGTTGTTATGAAACGCATAAGCCAACTGATTCGTGTCAAACCAGGTAAGATTGAAGAGTACAAAAGATACCACGCCGCCGTCTGGCCCGAGGTCGCCCGTATGATCACAGAATGCAATATTACCAACTACTCTATTTACCACCATGACGGACTGCTCTTTTCCTATTTTGAATATGTCGGCGACGATTACGCATCCGATATGGCGAAGATGGGTGAAGATCCCATGACCCAAAAATGGTGGGCTGTGCAAAAACCCTTGCAGCAACCCTACGAAAAACGGAAGGCCGATGAATGGTGGGCCGAGATGGAAGAAGTATTTCATCAGGATTAGGAGTAACCCATGGAACGAACCCCGGGATGTTTGGAAAAACTGGATCGAATGCTAAAAACCTTACGCCATGAAGAAGCCGACCGGGTACCGGTCAGTGATTTCTTCTGGGGAGGCTTCATCAGCCGTTGGAAAGAAGAGCGTAACCTGCCCCCTGATGCCGATATCTATGATTACTACGATTTGGATTGGCAGTGTACCACCCCTAACATGGATCCCCATATCAAGGACTTTGAGATCATCAGGCAAAATGATGAGGAAGTGGTGGTCAGAACTGGCTATGAGGCGGTGATCCGTAAGAAATTTTCCGACCCGATGCCAGCTTTCCTCTCGTTTTCCATTGAGGAGATAGAGCAGCTTGACGATTTCGTCTTTGATGACCCCTGGGATGACAGGCGGTATTTCTCCGGCGGGGATAACCAGATAGCCGGGGTCGGTGACGGCTTTAGCCGCAACACCCCCCCCTGGATTGACACAGTCAGATCCATTTATCCCAAGCGACCCGTTTTTGGCAGCATCTGTGAGGGCCATGAGCAGTTATGGCGCATACTTGGCAGTGAAAATGTGATGATGTGGATCGGATTGTATCCTGAGGAGCTGGGTAAGTTCATTGAACGCCTAGGTGATTTCCTGGTGGAGATGACAAAGGCTCAGATACATGCCGCCGAGGGGATGCTTGATGGCATGGTCATCTGGGGCGATGTCGCCTACGTCAATGGCATGCTGTTTTCGCCTGTCTACTGGCGCCGTTGGTTCAAGCCGATTGTAGAGAAGATGATCAACGTCTGCCATAGAGCCAATATCCCGGTGATCTACCACGGCTGTGGCAATGCTTCCTGCCTCTATGAGGATTTCATCGCCATGGGATTGGACAGCTACAACCCCCTTGAGGCCAAGTCCGGCCTTGATGTGGTGACCCTTCGTAAGGAGTACGGCCACAGGATGGGATTCTGTGGAAACATGGATGTCCTTGATTGGGCCGAAGCTCCCATGGATGAGTTGAAAAGCATCATTATGCGCAAGCTGAATGCTGCCAAGGGTGGTGGATATATCTTCCAGTCGGACCACTCTGTCCCTACCAACGTATCTGCAGACCGCTATGAGTTTGCCCTTGATCTTGTACGCAAGCATGGTGTCTATCCTTTGGATCTTGGTGAATATGATATTCCGGAGTTGGGGTAAAAGATGACAGATAGAGAGAGGGTCCTAGCCAGCATCAACCATAGGGAACCGGACAAGGTGCCGGTGGACCTGGGCTCTACCCCGAGTTCCGGCATCTCTGCCATCGCCTACAACAGGCTTAAGGCACATCTGGGCATAGCAGACGAAAAGACTAAAATATACGATGTTGTCCAGCAGCTTGCCGAACCCTCCAATACCATCATCGACCGTTTTGGTGTCAGCACCCTCGATATTGGAAGAGCCTTTACCACCGATGAGTCGGATTGGTACGATATGAACCTTTCCGACGGCAGCCCGGCCCAGTACCCCACGTGGTTTGTTCCGGAGTCCTCTTCAGGTGGGGCATGGGATGCGTACAACAGCAATGGCCTGAAGATTGCCCGTATGCCGGAAGGGGCAACCTTCTTCGACCAAACCCATTTTCCCTATCTTGACGGGTACCCACATGATTATTCACACCTGCCTGATGCCATGGATACCGTATTGTGGTCTGCCTTTGCCCATAGTCCCTGGGACAGGGCAGGCAAGGATGACTTTTGGACAGACCTGAGAGAGAAGGCACTGCACCTCAGGCGAACCACCGACAAGGCCCTGATGGTCATGGCTGGTTGCAATCTGTTCGAATGGGGGACATTCCTCAGACGGATGGACAATTTTCTGATGGATATCTATTTGGAACCGGATGAGGTTGCACGCCTGCTTGATGCACTGATGGAGCTTCACCTGGATACATTGTCCAAGGTCTGCGAAGCGGTGGGCGATGTTGTCGACATCATCCGCTTCGGTGATGACCTGGGCATGGATTCAGGACCGTTCATGGCCCCTGAAAAATATCGGCAGTTGTTTTATCCGAGACACAAGAGGCTGTGTGACTTTGTACATGGCCATAGCACCATGCACACCTTCCTGCACAGTTGCGGCAGCATATCGGCTGTGATGCCGCACCTCATAGATGCAGGCTTTGAGATTATCAATCCTGTACAGACCAATGTCCAGCATATGGACCCTGCCTTCCTGAAAAAGGAGTTCGGCAGGGATGTCGTCTTCTGGGGTGGCGGGGCCGATACGCGCAATGTCCTGAATAATGGCACAGCCTCTGAAGTACAGGCTCATGTTCGGCAAAACATGGATATCCTCAGTAAGGATGGAGGGTTCGTATTTGCCGCAATCCATAACATCATGCCCGATGTGCCACCAGAAAATGTAGTGGCGATGTTTGATACGGTAGCAGCATATGGGGATTTCGATAAAAAAGGGGAAAAGCGTGAGTATTGATAGTATCGGCTTGGCTTTGAAAATGGTTGGCGTTGGCAAACGCTACCCTGCAACCATCGCGGTGGACAATGTGGACTTTGAGGTCTATGCAGGAGAGGTCCATGCCTTGGTGGGGGAAAATGGTGCCGGCAAGACGACCCTCATGAAGATGCTGGCCGGATCCTTTAATGATTACACCGGTGCGATCTTCATCAACGACAAGATGGTCCGCCTGAGTTCCCCCTCGATAGCCAAGTCCTATGGGATCGGGATGATCTATCAGGAGCTTAGCCTTGCCCAACCTATCAGCATAGCTGAGAACCTTTTGGTGGGCCGCCTTCCTCGCAAAGGTCTGTTCATCGATCGGGAGAAGATGGTCAGGGAGGCAAAAAGACTGCTCAAGACAGTAGGCCTGGATTTGGATCCTCTGTTGCCCATCGAGGACATAAGCCAGCATGAGGCCCAGTTGGTGGAAATTGCCAAGGTGCTGGGTACCAACCCTTGCATACTGGTCATGGACGAACCTACCAGTGCCCTTTCAAGGGAGGAGGTCGATAGGCTGTTCGCCATCATCGCCAAGCTGCGCAACCGGGGCATGGCAATCGTCTATATATCACACCACTTGCCTGAGGTCTTCCAGGTTGCCGACCGGGTGACGGTCATGCGGGATGCAAAAAAAGTCGCCACAAAAAATATAGATGAAGTCACCCGTGAAGAGATCGTACATATGATGGTCGGCAAATCGATCAAGGAGTTGTACAAACGCGAAGAGCGACAGATGGGCAAGCTCAGGCTCGAGGTCAAGGGTCTCAGCCGATATGGGTTCTTCCACAATATTGACATACGGCTCCATGAGGGTGAAATTCTGGGGATCTGCGGCTTGTCAGGGGCAGGACGATCGGAGCTTGCCCAGGTGATCTGTGGGGTGGAGCAGGCCGATGAGGGCTCGGTTGTCCTGGATGGGGAACCCCTGGATGGATTGTCCATGGCAAAGCGCGTGGTGCGCGGGCTGGGCTACCTCACCGAGGATCGTAAGCTTGAAGGCCTGGCTCTCCGCCTTGCGATGGATGACAACATACTTTCGTCTGTGATCCCCCAGCTTAAGCAGGGAGTGGTCTATAACAAAAAAACTGGTTGGCCCAAGGCTGAAAAGCTGATCAAGGAGTTGTCCATCTATCCCTCTGACCTGGACAGGACGGCAGGGAATCTATCAGGGGGTAACCAGCAAAAGCTCTTGTTGGCCAAGTGGATGGCCATAAATCCAAAGGTGCTGATCCTGGATGAACCCAGTAGAGGTGTCGATGTAGGGGCTAAGATGACAATCCATGAGACCATCGAGAGACTGGCACGTGAAGGGAGTTCCATTTTGATTATTTCGAGTGACCTGCCTGAGTTGGTTCGTTTGGCAGATAGGGTGATTATCATGCGCAAAGGCCATTTTACCAAGATTATGGAGCAAGACGAATGTTCGGAAGAGTCGTTGCTGTTAGCTGCCAACACTGAGATGATAGTATGAACGTAGCACAAAAAGTAGATACAAGGGCCTTGCGGACCAACCGTTTTTCAAAAGTCCTCAGCACGGTAGGCATCTATGCCATCGCCGCACTGTTTCTGTTGCTGGGAATCCTTTTGCAGAGTATGGGTTTGATAAATAACTTCATGACCAGTCAAAACCTGTTGAATATAGTCGATGCGGTGTCGCTGCTGGGGATTGTGGCTGTAGGAATGGCATTCATTACCTATTCCGGCCACTATGCCGACCTTTCGGCACCCACAACCATAGCCTTGACGGGGATTGTCAGCGTAGAGCTCCTGCGGTACGGATTTATTTCTGCGATGGTGGGCGCTTTTGTGGTCGGATTGCTCATCGGTGTGATAAATGGGGTCGTCATAGGCAAGTTCAAGGCAAACCCCATCATTTGGACGCTGGCGATGAGCTACGTCACCATGGGTATCATCCGGTTCATCTGGGTGAACAAACAGATTTACCCGGATATCATCACCGATGATGTCAGGGCGGTCATGCTCTTCGATAACATCTATCGGTTCCGGTTGTTCAATGTGTTGAGCCTGCCGCTGATCTTCATGTTGCTGCTGGTTGTTGCAGGCCAGTTCATCCTGAAACGAACACCGTTCGGTGCCCAGCTCAAGATAACAGGTTCTGCCAAACGCACAGCCAAATTCTCCGGCATCAATGTGGAGCTCATGGTTACCCTCGCATTTGTCATATCGGCTTTCACGACAACCGTCGCCGGCCTTGCCATTACATCGCTATCGCGCGTAGGAGCCTATTACAACGGTGCAGGATATGATTTCAGGGCAGTGACAGCCATTGTCATTGGTGGGATGACCCTGGCAGGGGGACGGGGATCAATTATCGGAGTCCTTGGCGGAACTCTGGTCATTGGGCTTATGAACAATATTATGACTTTGCTGGGAGTCGGAACCTTCTCCCAGGACATCATTCGTGGCGCCATCTTCATTATGGTGGTAGGAATCAATGCAAAGACTCTACGGAGCATGGGACGAGATGATACGTAAAAAATTATCTGATAAAAACAGCTTGTTGTCACTTGGCGACCGTTTCAGAATATATATTCTGTTTGGAGTCATCTTCCTGTTCATGTCACTGTTTGCTCCAAGGTTCTTCAATACCTATAACCTGACAACGATCTTGCGCACAGTCTCCATGAATGTGACCATCGCCCTTGGTTTCACGATTGTCATGATTTGTGGTGAGATGGACCTCTCGATAGGTCGTACAGCAACCTTTGCCGCTGTCATAGCGCTGACCTTGCAGAAGCATCTAGGATACGGTCTGAGCATTCCCATAGCGGTATTGGCCGGAGCCTTGGTAGGCCTCTTCAATGGGGTTCTGGTAGCCAAGGTGAAGATCAACTCCTTCATCGTCACCATAGGCACGATGACCATTTTGCAGGGTGCAACCTATACGATTACGGGCGGGAACTCGGTGAGCCTTTCTGGTGACACAGTCTTTGCCATTTCGGATTTTCTGGCAAAGCCCATACTCCCCATGCTTCCTCCCCGTGTCATCCTGACCATCCTGTTTGTCATCATGTTCCATCTGTTTGTTTCCAACTCCCAATGGGGTAGGAACTTCTATATGGTTGGCGGAAACCGTACCACAGCCTGGCTGGCCGGGATCAACACCGATCGTGTGACCATCACCGCATTTGTCCTTTCTTCGACCATGGCGGCTGTTGGCGGCATCCTGTTTGCCATGGAATCGAGTGCAGCGACGCTTAATATGGGTGACAACTCCCTTATGTACGTAGTATCGGCGACAATTATCGGAGGGACGGCCATGTCGGGTGGGAAGGGCGGTATCCTCAAGTCGGTAATTGCGGTTCTCTCTCTTGAAATGCTCTATACCGGAACTATTTTGTTTGGGTTCGGCAATGAGGTGAAGATCTTTATTTCTGGTCTGATCCTCGCTCTTGTAGTGCTGTATGAAGCGTATGCATCATACAAGCACGAAAAGACAATTGGACAGCGTGCCGAGCTGCTGGATGAGCTGGCGCAGATGGCCGCTCGGCCCAAGGTGTGAACGTACCGACAGTTTGTCGAGTATGATACTGATTGATAGCCAAAGAGGAGGCATCACATGAGAAAACAGGTTACGTTCGTTTTGTTGGCAATGGTTATGCTCTGTATAGGAGGATTATTGTTTGCCCAGGGGGGAAAGGCTTCCGGACCCAGTGCAGGCGATCCAGCTGCAAATCTTGAAGCATCGCTGAAAGTTGATTCATCTGTTTTGAAGGCAGCAGATGGCCAACAGCTGTTACGCTTGTCAAAAGAGTTGTCTAAAGTTCCCGCTCGGCCTGCAAACCCCAGTGCTCTGCCTGAATCCAACCCACTTCACTGGTACGACATGGAATATGCCGGATGGAATGTCAAGAAATCCAATATTCCTGTTTCTCCAAAAGATGGTGCGATCGGCAAGCGTGTGGTTATGATCGTTCACGGTGACCATCCTTGGACAACAGCATGTACCAATGGCGCCAAGAAAGTCGCTGATGCGTACAGCATCGATCTGAAGATTCTCTCTCCCAACTGGGATCTGGCGGTACAGAATCAGATGATAGACCAGTCTATCAATGAACGCCCCGACATGATCTTGCTGATACCTCTCGATGCCACCACTGCTATCCAGCAGGCACG
The DNA here is from genome assembly GCA_034007055.1 of Sphaerochaeta sp. Lineage (GTDB taxonomy): Bacteria > Spirochaetota > Spirochaetia > Sphaerochaetales > Sphaerochaetaceae > Sphaerochaeta. The sequence goes on along the minus strand of JAVERP010000030.1, from coordinate 6,680 downwards.
CCGTATCAACCAGTCCGGCATCCCCTTCATCTTCTTCAATACCCTGCCCACAGCAGAGGCAATGAACTATGCCATCACCTGGACTGGTCCCGATGATTTTGGACAAATGCGCAAACTCGCAAAGGTCTTTGCCGATGAGATGCGTGCCCGCAATCCTGGCGCAAAGGAACTTGGCATTGCCTATGTTCAGCATGCCCCCGGCGGGTCTCCCTATTTTGCCCGTTCGTATGGCCCTCTCTCAGAGTTGGCCGGCTATGCTCCTGAAGTTGTGACGCTCGACATGCAGGCACCTGGTTTTGAAGCCGACCGCACCATGCAGTTGGTATCAGACTGGCTGACCCGGTTCGGGCCTCGCCTGAAAGGCATCTTTGCTGCCGATGACTCAGCTCAGGCTCTTGGCATCATCGAGGCACTGAAGAAGGCCGGTCGTACCGATATCGTTGTCGTTGCCGCCGGAAACTCAAAGATAGGAATGGATATGGTTTCTGATGGCTCTTTGTTTGCCATCACGTACCAGACTGCCGAGGGTGATGGTGCCTTGGCTGTACAGACTGCCGCTGACTGGTTCAATGGTACTGAGTTGCCGAACAGACGCGACCTTCCACAGCACATGATCACCAAATCCGACGTAGCGGACTTCTATCCTCCACAGTGGTAGGAGGAGCGCCGCTTTGAGCTTCTGATCTTATTTATGAGTACGGTCCCCAATTGGGGACCGTACTAATTAAAATCGGAAGGCAGAGGTAATCTACTGTAAAGGTCTCTCATGAAGCTACACATGAGTTGGTCCTTGGCATACCGTCCCTGAGACAAGGCTTTTCGGTTGATGACTGGCAAAGGCATAAGGAGCGTCACATGAATTCACAAGAGAGGGTGGCCGCAGTTTTTTCTGGTGAGTTGCCTGATAGGATACCCCGTTGGTGTGGTTCATCCCCTGAGTTTTGGAATAAGGCTAAACTGGAGACGGCCCTGAATGATGAAGAGCTTCGCATTCGGATGGGTGATGACTTCAGACGTATATTTTCCGAATACAAAGGGCCTGCCGTAGAGCTGATGGAACGTGCCACCTGGTGTTCCCCTTTTGGGATACAAAGGGAGGGCATCGGATATGGTCAGCCCATGTCGCACCCCATGAAGGATTTTGAGGCCATCAGTGAGGTTGAACAGTGGTCTTGGCCTGATTCCGGAATGGTGGATGTTTCAACCCTTCGGGCACAGGCATCGGTATGGAACGGCCAGTATGCAGTTCTTGGAGGAGAGTGGTCCCCATTTTGGCATGATGTGATCGATCTTGTCGGGCATGAAAACCTCTACTTCAAGATGTATGACCATCCTGAAATGGTAAAGCATATCTTTGAGAGGGTCACCGACTATTATTTTGAAGCATCAGTGAGGGCGTTCGATGCCGCTGCAGACCTTATGGATATATTTTTTATCGGAAACGACTTGGGTGGCCAGACTGGCCCCCTGATGGGTGTTGAAATGTTTGAAGAGTTCATAATGCCTTCCATGAAGCGCCTGATACAGCTGGGGCACGATTACCACCTGCCTGTGATGCTTCACTGCTGTGGTGGGTACAGGGACCTGATGCCCTCGCTCATACGGGCTGGCATAGACGGCCTGCATGCTCTTCAGCCCGATGCCAGGGGAATGGATCCGGCTTCCTTGAAAAAGGACTTTGGAGGGATGGTCGTGCTCAATGGGGCGATAGACTCCCACAATATACTGATAAACGGCGAAAGCCCTGAATGGGTGAGGGAGGAAACCCGTAAAGTGATCTCAGTGATGAAGCCCGGGGGGAGATATATTGGTGGTGCAAGCCATGATACCATCCTTGAGGAAACTCCGGTTGAGAATGTTCTGGCAATGATGGATGCAATCCAGGAGTTCGGATCGTACTGATTCCAAGGTGGTGCCATGATGTCAGGCAGCTGGATCATCACCACATACTAATTCTCTCCAAATAATACGCAATCTTCTCTGTTTTTGACCTGGGTCAAATCATAAGCCCTGTATAATGAGTATTGTTCAACCAGATACACGATATATCAGGAGGAACGATATGAAAAACATTGTAATACAGCTGGAGACCCTGAGTTGCCCCACCTGTGCGGCTAAGATCGAAGGTGCTTTGAAAAAGACAGCCGGCGTGAAGAATCCGTCGGTACTGTTCAATACCTCACGCGTAAAGCTCTCCTATGACGAGCAGGTTATAGGCCTGGAGGGTGTCAAGGGCGTTATTTCCAAGCTCGGCTATGGCTCCTTGTCAGTAAGGGAGACGCCATAATGAAGAAGCCCAGTAAAAAGACCCTGGTGATTATAGTAAGCGTCTTGGTGGGTATCTCGTATATCCTCCATAAGACGATAGGCTACCACCCGGTGACAGTTGGCGTCATGGCGGTATCCACAGCCATAGCAGGAGGCCCTATCTTGCGTAGGGCCCTTGCGGCCTTGCGCTACCGAATTGAAGGCATCGATGCCCTGGTCTCCATTGCTGTGATCGGGGCCTTGATCATAGGCGAATATTGGGAGGCGGCGGCTGTGACCTTCCTGTTCATGATAGGTGATTACCTTGAGAGCAGAACCCTTGAAAAGACACGGTCCTCACTCAAGAGCCTGATGGACCTTGCCCCCGAAACGGCACGGGTCAGACTCGATGGGGTGGAGCGGACGCTCTCTGCCCATGAGCTGGAGAAGGGTATGGTCCTGGTCATCAAGCCCGGCGAGCGTATAGCTGCCGATGCGATGGTGTTGGAAGGTAGTGCCTATGTCGACCAGGCAAGTATAACCGGCGAACCCATTCCTGTACTCAAAGAATCAGGTGAACGCATATTTTCAGGCACCATCATCACTTCTGGGTACCTGGTCGTAGAGGCCACCGAAGTTGGGGAGTCCACAACCTTTGCCAAGATTCTCCATCTGGTTGAAGAGGCACAGGATGCGAAAGCCCCTACGCAGAAATTCATTGAAAGGTTCTCACGCTACTATACCCCCGCCATAATTGTACTTGCCCTTGTCACGTACCTGATCTCCCGCGATGTGCATATGGCTCTCACCCTGCTTGTCATCGCCTGTCCTGGAGCCTTGGTAATTTCAGTGCCGGTCTCCATCGTGGCTGCCATCGGGTCCAGTGCAAAGAACGGAATCCTGGTAAAGGGTGGTGAGGTGATAGAAAAGCTGAGCCGCATCCAGGCTGCAGCCTTTGACAAGACAGGGACCCTTACTGAGGGGAGGCCCTCTGTAGTATCGGTGCATGCCTATGGCCTGAGTGAGGAGGAACTGCTGAGGATAGCTATGATCGGCGAGACCTATTCGGAGCATCCCTTGGCCACCGCCATTGCAAAGGAAGGCGCCAAGCGTGGTATTGTAACCAATGAACTGCCTGAAAAACCTGAACATATACAGGGGAAGGGTATTCGATTCACGTTGGGGGGAGAGTCCTACTATATTGGAAACAGAGCCCTCTTTGAACAGAACGGGATAGGCCTGGCTCTTTCCCTCAAAGACATCGAAAGCGAGGAGCATGAAAGAAGGACTGTGGTGATCGTCGGGACCTCTGTACAGGTTATCGGGCTTATTGCCATAGCCGACAAGCTCAGGGAAGAGGCCTTTGGCGTCATCAGGGAGCTGAAGAGGCTGGGCATCAAAAAAAGCGTCATGTTCACCGGTGATAGCAGGGGTACGGCAGAAACAGTGGCCCACTGCTTGAACCTAGATGAGTTCCGCTATGAGCTTTTGCCTGAGCATAAGGTGGAGGCGGTGAAAGAACTGCAAAAGAACTATGGCAGTGTCGCCTTCATAGGCGATGGCATCAATGATGCCCCATCCCTTGCTACTGCCGATGTCGGGATCGCCATAGGGGCAGCTGGAAACGATGTGGCGATGGAAACCGCCGATGTGGTCCTCCTCGGCCAGAAGCTGGGCGCCCTTGTCGATGCCATCAGCATCAGCCGTATGGCTGTCAGGAACATGAAGCAGAACATTTTCTTTGCAATTGGCGTTGCAGTTGTCCTTTTGGTCGGAGTGTTGCTCGGAGGTGTCACCCTTTCGGTGGGAATGCTTGTGCATGAAATGTCCGTACTGCTGGTAATTATCAACGCCACAAGGATCCTACGGTTTGCGAAACGGAAAAAGTATACTATCGTATAGAGTATAAGGAAGGTCTTGTATGCAGTGCACCCATCATAGTTGTCTCACCATAGTTCCCCTCTTTCACAACCTCGATAGAGAGCAGATGCACGCCGTTAATGCGATCACGCGCGAACATACCTACGCTGACGGAGAGCTTATCTACTATGCCGGAGAAACCACGGGAACCTTGCTTGTGGTTCATACCGGCAAGGTGAAGATCTACCGCCTTGATGCTGAGGGCGAGCAGCAGGTCATCAGGATCCTCTCTCCCGGAGAGTTCTCCGGGGAGCTGGCCCTGTTCAGCAAAGAACCTACCCAGGACTTTGCACAGGCGATAGGGAATTGCTCGCTGTGCATGATCGACGGCGAGGAAATGCGGAAGATTTTGGTAGCGAACCCTCTCATTGCTTTGAAGATCACCCAGGAGCTCAGCCGAAGGCTATCACAAAGTGATGCTGCCCTGCACAGCATTGTCAAAGGGAGTGCAGAGCAGCGCTTATCCGGGTACCTCTATGATCTTTCACAAAAGGTTCATACTACTACCATTGTCCTTCCTGTGGCCAAAGGGACCGTAGCCTCGCTTCTTGCGATGAGCCAGGAGACCTTGAGCCGCAGATTGAAAGTCCTCGAGGAAGAGGGTGTCATCGAGTTGGGAAAGGGTAGGGAGATTGTCATACTCGACCAGGAAGCCCTGGAGTTGAGGAGCCATAGCTAGGAGCGTCCTTGACCTCTTTCCCTGAGTCGCCAATTATGTCAGCCAGTATACAATGCTCTTGATCCCCAGCGAAGATTGATGTGAAGCTGTGCAACGCCATTACATTGGATAGCCCATGGTAATGCATGAACATGAGCTTGGAATGGGAGTAATTATACCAATGGAAACCTCATATGCTGAGGACTCCATTGATGGTGGCATGAAGCAATCATCGATTCAGATGTTTAGACACTGGCCTGTATCCACTTCTGTATAGTCGTATCCAGAACTTCCCAGAATCGCTGAATACCAGCTCATATTCGCTTGGGTAGGACTCGCTGTAAGTATTCGCTTGAAACGTAAAGGGAATAGAATTCCCCGAGCCGTCAAATACCGTAAACTCGGATTGTACGAATGTCTCTGTGGCTAATAGAGGATCAGTAATATCAGGATCGGGATTGGTATCGAATGAGGAGACCATCTGCAGCCTTATATGATCGTCATCAAAAATGTCTATGTAGCGCGCAGTTGTGCTCCATGCAGGAAATGTGATGTTCTCTTCGACGCTCAGGATCGGGATGGTTTCACTGCCTGAATAGATTCTCAACTCATAGGCATCAGGTGCCAGATTAGGCGTAAACCCTAGCATTGCAATTGTAAAAGAATAATCATCGCTGGACAACAACCCATAATTTCCTACCTTCACATCGTATCTTCTTGCTGAAGATTGCCAAAAGTGCAAGCGTCCCTGACAAAATCAATGCTCAGTAAGAGTTTTTTCTGTTTACATTGAGGAGCTTGCCTGAGCAATTGGTTGAAGAGATTAACCAGACTGCAGCGTTCAACAGTACAATGCTGGCTGACGATTACAAGCAGTCTCTTTCCATAGGAGACCAAGAATAGCCACCTTCAACCCTGAGTGAGGAGTCCCATGAGCAAGAAGATGATCAGGAGGAGTTGGAAACAGGTGAAAATGAGGGCAATGATCTGTAGCGGTTTATGGCTGAAATCATGCATTGTTCCTGGAGGCATATTTTCCCCTAGTGGGACCGACACCGTAAGACTTCCACGATACAAGGGGAAATCCCTGCTGTATCTTCCCTCGAAAGCAGTATGCCGGTAAGGAATTGCTCAGTATCAACTGTCGTTGTAAGTGAGATCAATAATCTATAGCTCCCTGTGACTTATTCTAATTACAGGGCATTTTCCCATGTATAATCTCCAATAAACTCATATATTCTTGAAAAATAACTTGTGAGGTGATACGATTCATGCTACTATGTAGTTAGAAAATACTTCTAACTACATCGGGAGGCATGGAGCCATATGTACCTCGGATATGATGTTAAGAACGGCGTCAAGTACGCCAAGATCTGCTCTTCCAGAAGAGAGGGGAACAAGGTCATCTCAACCCAGAAGAGCTTGGGCAGGGTCCTTGACGAGCAGAAGGGGATCTTCCAGAACAAGGAACGGGGAGTCTTCACCTATGATGTGTCGACCGACACCTATGGAAAGGCCGACCCTTCATTCGTGCCCAAGGTCAAGAGAAAGGATGCCAGGGAAAAGCTCATCCTTGACTTCGGTGACTCCTACTTTCTTGAGGACTTCATACGTAAGAATGGCCTTTGGACATGTATCAAGTCCCTTGGATATGGTAATCCTGATACAGTGGCGGCCATGGTGCACTACTATGTGCTGTGCAACCTTGCCAACTGCCATGCCTCAGATTGGTGGGATGGCAATTATGCAAGGATTCTCTATCCCGATGCCAATCTTTCCAGCCAGCGTATCAGCGACATGCTGGGCTATATAGGAGAGGAGAGATTCCATCGGGACTTCTTCAAGGAATACTCGA
>JAVERP010000029.1:0-54038 GCA_034007055.1 Sphaerochaeta sp. | reverse complement strand
CCGTTCCCATCCCGAACACGGCAGTTAAGCGCCCTCACGCCGATGGTACTACGGTTTTCCGTGGGAGAGTAGGTAGCCGCCGGGCCTTTTTTCTGCCCAAATCATGGCGTTGCTTTTCTCCCTCTTCCCCCCTTGCAGCCAATACTGTGGTACACTGTCCGTCAAGAGGGTGTGATGGGTAATGTGGTTGTAGTTCTTCTCTGTGTTCTTGTCGGGGCCTTTCTTCAGGCAAACATCGGCTTTGGCTTTCCCATCATCGCAATGATAGTCTTCCCCCGATTCTTCGCCTTCTCAACAGCGGTGACCCTGACCCAGCTCATAGCGATGGCAAGCACAGGGTACCTGACAGTCAGGTACTGGAAGAAGATCCAGTGGCGGACCCTGACCCCCCTGCTGGCAACCTCCCTGGTGATAGCAGCCTTTGTCACGGTGTTCAGCCTCTCTGTCGATGGGGGAAAGCTGGTAATCATTCTAGGCATCGCACTGGCAGCCATATCCCTCTATTTTGTGGCATTCTCCGCCTCCATACAGATCAAGGCAAGGCCTCGGAACGGCTTGCTGATGGGAACCATAGCCGGCTTTGGCAATGGGCTGTTCGGTATAGGGGGACCTCCTGTAGCGCTCTACCTGCTGCCCTCGGTCCCTGGCAAGCTTGAGTACCTTGCCACCATCCAGGCATACTTCTTCTTTTGCAACATGGAGTCCATCGGCATCCGCATTTGGAATGGTGCCCTGGTGGTCGAACAGCTCTATCTGATACCCTTGGGTTGGATTGCCATCGGTTTGGGTACCTTTTTGGGTCTGAAGCTATTTGATGTGATCCCGGCTTCCCTGTTGAAGAGGATCGTCTACCTGTTCGTGGGGTTGTCCGGACTCTGGATCATCATCGAGGCTCTGTGGTTCTAATCCTGTCCAAAGGCGAGTAGGGGAGAGCCGCTGAGGTTAGCCACAAGTGCATGGACTGCGGCTACAGGGAGGAACGGTATCATCGCAAAGGTAAGGAGCAGCTCATAGCCCAATGAGCTTCGCTCATCGACCTTGCGATGCTGGATCCTATCCTTGAGCAACCCGATGGCGATGCCCCAGATGTTTCCCACCATCATGATGCGGATGGTCCCAAGGATCCCTTGGGCCCCATCCTCCCCATAGGTATGCACTATCTCATTCCAAGAGAGCTCGGAAGGGTTTCCTTTCGTCTCTGCATAGTGCTGCCCGAACAACACTGCCTTCAGCTGCTCGGAAGGTATGTTTGCCAGCTCCCCGCCCAGCAGCTCTTCGATCTGCTGCTCCTCCATACCCATCTCCAGGGCCATCTTGGTATGGGCATAGGAGCATAGGGGGCACCCGTTGACCTGGGTGACACCCAGCATGATCCTCTCCATGAAATGCTTGTCCAGAAGCTCCTGCTTGCGAGCCCTTCTGACAAAGCGCACACTCCTGAAAAGGAGGACCAGTGCCCTATATTCTTCTCCAACGGAAAACAGTCTGCTTGCATTCATGACTACACTCCCTTCCTTCCCATCATCACCGAGAAGGTTCTGCCTTGCAAGCCTCTCTAGACACCGAGGGCCATGATGTATGGCCTGTAACCAAAGGTTTTTCTTTTATTACCTTTTGTAGCATAAGCCAGTACATATGTAAAAATTCACAAAAACATTACATCTGTTCACATTAAAGTAAACTAATTAGTTTAAACTACTTTTCAATAGCATTGTTTTTGATAATAAGAGAAATTTTTAGATAATATATCATTGTTTTCTTAAAAGGGCTTAACTAGTTCTAGTTTTATCGATATATTGTTACCTATAAGGGGCAAGCAAAGGAGACACCACTCTTCAGGCCCCATCAAGAAAAACATTAAGACCCTTCAGGGTCAAGAACAAGGAGATACATATGAGCGTAATGAGTTTTTCAGTTCCCAGGACTATCTACTATGGCGAAGGTGCATTGGAGAAGCTTTCCCTGTTGAAGGGCAAGAAGGCAGCTCTGGTAACCGGGGGAAGTTCCATGAAAAAGTTTGGGTTCCTTGACCAGGCTGAGGCTCTGCTGAAGAAAGCGGGCATCGAGTCGATCCTCATCGACGGTGTCGAGCCCAACCCCTCAGTAGAGACTGTCATGCGCGGGGCAAAAGAGATGCTGGCCTTTGGGCCTGACTGGATTGTAGCCATAGGCGGCGGATCGGCACTCGATGCGGCAAAGGTAATGTGGTGTTTTTACGAGCACCCAGAGATCACCTTCGAGTCCATCATAGAGCCGGGTTCCATGCCCCCCCTGCGCAACAAGGCACGCTTCATCGCCATCCCCTCCACAAGCGGAACGGCCAGTGAGATCACCGCCTTCTCGGTCATCACCGACACAGCCTCCCATATCAAGTACCCCATCGTGGCCGCCGACATGGTTCCCGACATCGCCATCCTCGATCCCACCATCCCCATGACCATGCCCCCCCACATCACAGCCAACACCGGTATGGACGTCATGGCGCATGCCGTTGAGGCCATAGCCTCCATAGCTGCCACCTCCTTTACCGACCCCTACGCCATCGAAGCGATCAGGTTGGTCCTGGAGAACCTTCCCACAGCATACAAGGAGCCCAAGAACCTGGTTGCACGGGAGAAGATGCACGAGGCCTCAGCCCTTGCAGGCATGGCTTTCACCAATGCATCCCTTGGCCTTGTCCACTCCATGGCTCATAAGATCGGAGGCGAGTTTGGTGTCACCCATGGCCTTTCCAATGCCATCCTGCTTCCGTATATCATCGCGTACAACCGCAAGGTTTCCGACAAGTATGCGTATGCTGAGAAGCTGTTGGGCATCAAGAACATATCTGATGAGATCCAGCGCCTGAACAAGGAGATGGATATTCCCCTCACTTTCAAGGATTGCACCGAAGTGGATTTTTCAGAGGAGAAGTTCCTTTCTGTCCTGGATCGCATGAGCCAGCACGCCTTTGAGGATCCCTGTACCCTGACCAACCCTGGAACCCCCACTGTTGCAGATGTGAAGATGATATTTGAAGCCGCCTACTACGGTAGGGCGATCAAATAAGGTCTGGCCTGTCCAGGAAGAGCCGAGCGGCCGAAAGCAAGAGATTGCCTTCGGCCGCTTTTGCGTATCCTCTCCCCATCCGCATTTGTATTTGTTTGGGATTTTTTTCTATTCATATTGACAGTGGTCTATCTGTTTATTAGAATATAGATATTCATCAATATGAGAGGCCATCATGGACATCAAAGGATATGTACAGATCTGCAAGGCTCTTGGCGATCAGAATCGCCTGGAGATCATCATGCTGCTCACTTCTGGGGAGATGTGTGCCTGTGAACTGCTGAAGCGGTTCTCCATCACACAACCTACGCTTTCCCACCATATGAGAATCCTTGCACAGGCCTCCCTGGTGGAGGTGCGCAAGGACGGCAAATGGTCCTACTACTCCATCAACTGCCCGGTCCTCCAGGACTTCCGCTCATTTGTAGACCAGATCTCCTGCAGCACGGATAAGGGGGTATGCACATGTCGGTAGCTTGGGACTTTTTCCAGAACCAGCTGCTCTCCATGCACTGGCTGAACGCCTTGGTGGGGAGCCTCCTCACCTCGCTTGGCATGGACATCGAGAAAAGGGTGGGCGCCAGTGTGCAGTTCTTCCTGTATGATGTCATCAAGATATTTGTCCTGCTCTCCTTTCTCATCTTCATCATCTCCTACATCCAGAGTTATTTTCCGCCGCAAAGGACACGCAAGATATTGGGGCGCTACAAGGGCCTCAAGGCGAACACCCTCTCAGCCCTGCTGGGAACCGTCACCCCCTTCTGCTCATGTTCCTCCATCCCGCTGTTCATAGGGTTCACCAGCGCAGGCCTTCCCTTGGGTGTCTCCTTCTCCTTTCTCATCTCCTCCCCCCTGGTTGACCTGGGCTCCCTGGTGTTGCTTACCAGCATCTTCGGTTGGAAGATCGCCGTAGCCTATGTACTCGTCGGCCTGGTCCTCGCCGTCCTCGGAGGGGCTCTCATCGAGGGGTTGCATATGGAGGGGCACATTGAGCCCTTCATCCTGACCATACGCAGTGTGGAGGGCGAGGAGGAGGTCCTGAGCAGAAGGGACCGCCTCTCCTATGCCTGGACACAGGTGCGCTCCACCGTGCAGAAGGTGTTCTGGTATGTCATTGTAGGGGTCGGCATAGGGGCGGCCATCCACAATTGGATACCTGCCTCGGCAATCCTGTATGTCTTGGGTGAGCACAACCCCCTTTCTGTGCTGCTTGCCACCTTGGTCGGCATACCGATGTATGCCGACATCTTCGGCACCATCCCCATAGCTGAGGCCCTCTGGGCGAAGGGAGTGGGGGTGGGGACGATCCTCTCGTTCATGATGGGGGTCACAGCACTCTCCCTGCCCTCGCTGGTGATGCTGCGAAAGGCCGTCAGGCCCAAGCTGCTGGGCCTCTTTTTCCTGATAGTTACGGTGGGGATCATCCTCATCGGATATATGTTCAATGCATTCGGACACCTGTTTGTCTGAAGACCATAGGAGTGCATGTCATGGCAATATTTGGATTTGGAAAGAACAAAAGAGACTCGAAGGTACAACAGGATTCTGTCTCCTCCCCGGTGAAGGTGCTGGGTTCGGGATGTGCAAGCTGCAACCTGCTTGAGGAGCATACCCGCCAGGCCCTGGAGGAGTTGGGCATGGACACCTCCATAGAGCATGTCACCGATTTTGTCGCCATCGCAGGGTACGGGGTCATGACCACACCTGCCCTTGTCGTCGACGGCAAGCTTCTCGCTTCCGGAAAGGTGCTATCCAAGGATGAGGTGCTCTCCCTTCTGAAGGACATCAGGGGCAAGGCATGAACGCCCCCAAGCCTAAGGTCGCATTCGTATGCGTGCACAACTCCTGTAGGAGCCAGATAGCCGAAGCCTTGGGTAGGGCCTTCCATGGGGGGGCCTTTGACAGTTTCTCAGCAGGGACCTCTCTCAAGGCCTCGATCAACGCTGATGCGGTGCGTCTGGTCAGAACCCTGTATGGCATTGATATGGAGAAGACGCAAAGTCCGAAGCTTCTGCAATCGTTGCCCCCCGTCGACATCATCATAACGATGGGCTGTGGTGTGCACTGTCCGTCCCTTCCTTGCAGCCATAGGGAGGATTGGCTCTTGGAAGACCCTACGGGGAAAGATGATGCAGAATTTCGAAAAACTATCGCGAGCATTGAAGGAAAGCTTGAGTCTCTCTCAGATCGGATAAGCAGAGGGTTCCTTTTTTAGGACCTGTATCTTTTTTGCTAGTGGACATTTGTTGTAAATAGGTGTATCACATACGGGTAGGCTAGGGTCCTACTATCCAAGGTTATTCCCCCTGCATCACCTTTTCAGGAGTTGTCTCATGCAATCGATTGCTAAGATTTTACGTGTCAAGAAGGAAGATGTTCCTTTGATGAACACTGTGTACTTCGCCTTTTTCGTCAGTGGAATGATGAACACCCTCATAGGGACAATTCTCCCCTTCATGAAGGCCGAGTACAATATGAGCTACGTGCTCAGTGGTGCTGTCATTTCAGCACACCAGATAGGAAACTTCTTTGCCCTTCTTATCAGTGGATTCCTGCCTTTCCTCATAGGAAGGAAGAAGAGTACGGTAATGCTATCCCTAGGTTTTGTCATTGGATTCCTGCTGATGACGCTTACAGGAAATCCTCTGTTCCTGCTGTTTGCATTCCTCCTTACAGGAGTAGGGCGGGGAACAATGAGCAACATCACCAATGTTGTTATGAGCGATATTTCAGAGAATAAGACAGCATCCTTGAACCTCTTGCATGCTTCGTTTGCTGTTGGTGCGTTCCTTGCGCCTTTCCTTGCCATACTCACCACCTCTGTATTTGGTGTCCACTGGAGGATAAGCCTATGGACGGTGGTGGTCCTTGAGATCCTCGTGATGATTTTCTTCGGGCGTTCCACCCTTTCAGGAAAAAGCATCGAAAAGCAAAAAGACGTAGCTACCGGTTTCTACAAGGACAAGACCTATTGGCTCAACACTGCCATACTGTTCTTCTACCTTTGCAACGAGGCCTCCATCATGGGGTGGCTGGTCACCTACTTTACAGATTCGGGCATCCTCAGTCCCTCCTTGGCCCAGACCACCAGCTCCGCGCTGTGGGTCTTCATCCTCATAGGAAGGCTTTCCTGTGCGTACCTCTCCACCAAGCTGGGAAAAAACATGCTTCTGGTTCTCCTTGGCTTCTTTCAGGTGGTCTTCTTCCTGCTTATGGTCAGCTCGAAGAACTTTGTCTTCATCTACATGAGCATCTTTGGTTTTGGCCTCGCCATGAGCGGGACCTATCCGACGGTGCTTGCCACCATGAACCCCAAGTACAATGCCTCGACCATCGCGGTGGGTACCGCCATCGCCGTTGCGACCATCGGAGCCATCGGGATGCCGATCATCGTTGGGGCTGTCGCACAGCAAATAGGCATAGCCGGAGGGCTCGCTACGATCAGCATAGCGTTGGTCTGTATGTTTGCACTGATCCTGGTCAAGTATTTTAGTGGAAAAAAAAGGCTGAAGAATGTCTGGGAGTATTAAGTACCACAACCTTTTCATGGTACACTGTCCCAGAAGGAATTATTGATGATTAAACAAAATAAGCATATTAGGAACATAGCCATCATCGCTCACGTCGACCATGGCAAGACTACCTTGGTAGATGCCTTGTTCAAGCAGAGCGGCCTGGTTTCACGAGACGACCAGGATAGGATTATGGATAGCGGCACCCTTGAGAGGGAGCGTGGGATTACCATCAGCGCAAAAAACTGTGCTATCAGGTGGAAAGGGGTAAAGATCAATATCATCGACACCCCCGGGCACGCAGACTTCGGAGGGGAGGTCGAGCGAGGCCTTTCCATGGTCGATGGTGTTGTCCTGCTTGTCGACGCTGCAGAGGGCCCTCTGCCACAGACACGCTTTGTGCTTGAGAAGGCCTTGAGGCTTAACCGCACCCCCATCATCGTCATCAATAAGGTCGATCGCCAGGATGCCCGCAGTGAAGAGGTCCTGGACGAGGTGTACGACCTTCTCCTGGAGCTCAGCAATGATGAGGCGATGCTGGATGTCCCTGTCTTCTTTGCAATAGGAAAGGACGGCAAGTGTGGGCTGACCCCTACCGACCTGGACGACAATATGCACTTGCTGATGGACTGCCTGATCGATTACATCCCTGCCCCCACCTATGATGATGAGGAACCTTTCCAGATGCTGGTAAGCGACCTCTCCTACAGTGACTTCCTCGGTCGGCTTGCCATAGGCAAGATCATCAACGGAAAGGCCAACATGTATGACTCGCTGGTATGTGTCAAGGAGGGCGGGGTCCTGCGCCCCTTGAGGATCACCAAGCTGCAGGCCTATGACGGGCCGACCTTCCATGACGCAACCAATGTTTCAAGCGGGGACATCATCGTCCTTTCTGGTGTTGAGGATGTCTCGATCGGGGATACCATCTGTACGAATGACCACCCGAAGGCACTGCCTAGGATCAGCATAGACGAACCGACGGTCTCCATGTACTTTTCAAAGAACATAAGCCCCATTGCAGGCAAGGAAGGGAAGATCATCGCCTCGGCGAAGATCTGGGAGAGGCTGCAGAAGGAAGTTCTCAGAAACGTCTCCATCAGGATTGAGAAGAACCAGGATGACTCCTTTACCGTCAAGGGAAGAGGGGAGTTCCAGATGGCCATCATCGTCGAGCAGATGCGCCGCGAAGGGTTTGAACTCTGTGTTGGAAGACCCCGCACCATCTTCAAGGAGGATGAGCAGGGCAGAAAGACCGAACCCATTGAGTACCTGAGTGTGGACTGTCCTGAAGAGAGCAGCGGGCAGGTGATGGACAAGCTTGCAAGACGAAAGGCCAAGATGAGCGACATAACCTACACCGAAAGCGGAAGGGTCAAGATGAAGTTTGAGATTCCCGCCCGCGGTCTCATCGGCTACCATGACGAGTTCATGACCGATACCCGCGGCCTCGGCATCATGAACAGCGTCATGAAGGGTTACGAGCTGTACAAGGGGGATTTCCCAGACCGCTTCAGCGGTTCGCTGATAAGCGACCGCGCAGGGGTTGCCGTAGCATACGGCCTGTGGCAGCTTGAGGATAGGGGACGATGGTTCATCGTACCTGGAGACCCCGTGTATGAAGGGGAGATCGTAGGGGAGCGAAACCGTGACCTCGACCTCACCCTCAACCCGACCAGGACCAAGAAGCTGACCAACATGCGCGCCTCCGGCCATGATGAGGCGCTGACGCTCACCCCCATATCCAAGCTCACCCTTGAGCAGGCCATCCAGTTCATCAAGGATGACGAGCTGGTGGAGGTCACCCCTCTCTCTGTGCGGATGTGTAAGAAAATACTCTCCACACAGGATCGAAAGGTGTTTGAAAGGCAGGGATGATATACCCTGCGGTGAAGGCAGAAGAACTCATATGTCCATAGGACACATTGCCAACAAAAAGCCTGAAGGTTCCCCTTCAGGCTTTTTGTTGCTTCCTTGCCACAAGAAATGATGGTTTGAGAAATGCTCAGAGGGCCAAGGTCAGTACCACTGGGGCATGGTCGCTGCCGAGGACCTCTGCATCAATGCTGCTCTCTTCCACTTTTTCCTCAAGCCCCTCGCTGACAAGCCAGTAGTCGATGCGCCACCCTGCATTGTTAGCCCTGGCATTGAAGCGGTATGACCACCAGGAGTACGCCTCGGTTCGCTGTGGATAGAGGAGCCTGAAGGTGTCTGTGAAGCCCTCTTCCAGGAGGAGGGAGAACTTCTCCCTCTCCTCGATGGAGTAGCCTGCATTCCTTTCGTTGGCCTTGGGGTTCTTCAGGTCTATGCTCTTGTGTGCAACATTGAGGTCCCCGCAGATGATCACAGCCTTGATCTCCTTGAGCGAGGCGACATACCCCCTGAAGGCATCATCCCAATCCATCCGGTCGGGCAGGCGGGCAAGCTTGTCCTGGCTGTTGGGCGTATAGCAGCAGACCACAAAGAACTCTTCGAACTCAGCAGTCACCACACGCCCTTCACTGTCCAGGGGATGGCCGATGCCCTCTTCAACGGTGATGGGCTCCACCTTTGAAAAAAGTGCGACACCTGAGTACCCCTTCTTTTCGGCAAAACTCCAATAGGTGTGGTAGGCTGGGATCTCTAAGTCGATCTGATGTTCCTGCAGCTTGGTCTCCTGCAGGCAGAAGATGTCTGCATCAATGTCGGCAAGATACTCTTCAAAGCCTTTTTTCTGGCAGGCCCGCAAGCCATTGACGTTCCAACTGACAAGTTTCATCCTACACTCCTACATGATCGTGATATTCAGGCGCTTTGCCTCATCCAGCACTTCCTGTGGCCATACGGAGGACTGTACCTCCCCGATATGGGCTTTCTGAAGCAGCAGCATGCACAGCCTGCTCTGCCCTATGCCCCCGCCGATGGTCTGGGGCAGCTCCCCGTTGAGCAGCCTCTGGTGCCAGTACAGTTGGGCGCGTTCAGGACATTTTCGAATTTCCAGCTGACGCTTCAATGTCTCTATGTCGACACGAATGCCCATCGATGAAAGTTCAAGGGAGTCGGAGCGGACACTGTCCCATACGATGATGTCCCCGTTGAGACCTGTGTGCTCGGCATCGCTGGGGGTGGACCAGTCGTCGTAGTCCGGGGCCCTGCCTCCCTGGCTTATTCCGTCTGCCAAAGGCGATCCTATGCCTATGAGGAAGATTGCCCCATACTTTTCGGCAAGGGCCCTCTCGCGCTGCTGGGGGGTCAGGTGTGGGTACTCCTGTTGCGCATCCTCGCTGTAGATGAACGTTATGTGGTCAGGCAGCGTAGGGGGGCAGGAGGGGAACATCTCGCTGACAAGGAACTCGGTCCGTTTCAGCGAGGAGTAGATCTTCTTGACGATCCTCTTGAGGAATTCTACGTTCCTGTCCTTTTCCTCCATGACAAGCTCCCAGTCCCACTGGTCGACGTACAGTGAGTGTATGGCATCAATGTCGTCGTCGGGGCGGATGGCGTTCATATCGGTATAGAGGCCGGAGTTCGGCTTGAGGCCCATATTGGCCAGTGCGAGTCGTTTCCATTTTGCCAAGGACTGGACTATCTCCATCTCCATGTTATTGAGATTGCCGATCTGAAAGCGTACGGGCCTCTCTATTCCGTTGAGGTCGTCATTGATGCCCGAGCCGCGCGGGACGAACAGGGGGCTGGTCACCCGGCTGAGTTTCAGCCCTGCCGACAGTTCTCGTTCAAAAGTATCCTTGATGTACTTGATAGCACGCTCAGTTTGGATCTGATTCATTGTTGGGGTGTAATCTGCAGGAAAAAATGAGCTCATATGATATTTTCACTCCTTGGTTCTTGATAGAATATCCTATTTTCAGAATCAATAAAAGCACTAGAAGATTTCTCTTTCCTTTGGTAAGCTTGCCGTATGGAAAAAACAATTCGCCTCTGTATGTTTGATATGGGTGGAGTGGTCGTCAAACACTCCGATTCCTCCTTGGAACGCCTCCTTCTGCGTGATTTCGGCGTTAGTGGCCATGACAGCTTTGTTTCCGTCAATCCTGCGCTTCGGACGCTGCTCGAAGCGCACAGCAGGGCGGAGATCGATGAGCAGGAGATGTGGAGCCGCTTCACACACATCACCGGCATCGCAGTCCCTCCCCACCAGGACTCCTTGTGGGGAAGGCACTTCAAGCCAGAGCTTGATGAACATGTGATCGCCATCATCGAGGAGCTCAAGGCGGGAGGCCATCGCGTGGTCTGTGCCACCAACACCGAGGAGGCTCACTATGCGTATCACCGCGAACAGGGGCAGTACGACATCTTCGATGCTGTCTACGCCTCACTGCAGTTGGGGGAGGTGAAGCCAGAGAGGGCTTTCTTTGACAAGATCCTCGCCACCGAGCAGCTTGAGCCCGAAGAGACGGTCTTCATCGATGACCTTGCAGAGAACTGTGAGGCTGCGAAAACCCTCGGCATCAGGGCTTTGCTCTATGATGACCCTGTAGCGTTGCGTTGGCAGCTGGCAAGTATAGGTTTGCTGTAATAGCAATATAGGTTTAGAGCAAAAATAATGGTATATATTAGTGGAACTGTATAAAAATTTCAATAATTAGTACACTGAAACAACTTTGTTCTAGAATATACATAAGGTTGAGAGCACATATATGCTATGCTATTATTTACAGGCCTTGGTAGAAGGCGGGCAACCCTTGTGCCCCCCTCCAATCAGGAGCCGGACTTTTCTATATACACAATGAGGATTGGAAAGCATGCAACAAGTTCAGTTTGATGAGGATTTTTTGTGGGGATGTGCAACGGCGAGTTACCAGGTAGAGGGCGCCATCGAAGAGGATGGGCGCAAGCCAAGCATCTGGGATGCTTTCACCAAAATCCCAGGAAATGTGATGAACGGTGATGACGGCTCTGTCGCCGCCGACCAATACCACCTCTATGAGCAGGATGTCCAGCTTATGGCTGCCCTGAACTTCCAGGCCTACCGTTTTTCGATCGCTTGGCCGAGGATCATTCCCGATGGCGTGGGGGAGGTCAACATGGCTGGGGTGGACTACTACATCCGCTTGAGCAAGGCCTTGAAGAGCAAGGGCATTGCAGTGGTGGCCACGCTCTACCACTGGGACCTTCCACAGGTGCTGCAGGAGAGGGGAGGGTGGGCAAACAGAGATACTGCCCTTCACTTCCAAGCGTATGCACAGGCATGCTATGAGCATCTGGGGCCCTATGTCGATCGTTGGATCACCCTCAACGAGCCTTTCTGTGCAGCGTACCTGGGCTACCGCACCGGCGAGCATGCACCGGGGATCAAGGATGGGGACCAGGCGAACCGCGCAGTGCACCACCTGAACCTTGCCCATGGCCTTGCCATGCAGTCATATAGGAAAAGTGGCCTCAAAGCCCCTATCGGCACGACACTCAACCCCATCATGCCTCGACCCGCTTCAAGGAAAAAAGAGGACATCCTGGCAAGTGAGTATGCAAGGGCCTTCAATACCGATGTGTTTCTCATGCCCCTGTTCGGCAAGGGA
This sequence comes from Sphaerochaeta sp., assembly GCA_034007055.1. Lineage (GTDB taxonomy): Bacteria > Spirochaetota > Spirochaetia > Sphaerochaetales > Sphaerochaetaceae > Sphaerochaeta. Next base: position 41,962 of record JAVERP010000029.1, on the reverse strand, counting down.
TATCCCTCCCTGGTTACCAAAGGGCTGGGCATCACCTATCCTGTTGAGGATGGGGACATGGAGATCATTGCACAGAAGATCGATTTCCTCGGGATCAATTACTACCAGGAAGGGGCGGTGGTCTATGACGGCAGCGCAAGTGTCAAGTACAGCGATGTTCCTGTATGGCAGCCTGTGACTAACCAGGGCTGGCCGGTGACACCCTACGGCCTGCTCAGGACCCTGCACTATGTCCAGGAGATGGACAGGTCCCTTCCCCTATATATTACTGAGAACGGTTGTGCAAATGACGACGAAGTTGAGGATGGTCGCGTCCATGACCTGTTCCGGTGCGATTATATCAACAAGCACCTTGCCATCTGCAAGCAGGCCATAGATGAGGGGATCAACCTACGGGGATACTTCATCTGGTCCTTCCTGGATAACTTTGAATGGGCATGGGGATATGACCGTAGATTTGGCATTGTCCATGTTGATTATGCAACCCAGGAGAGGATACCCAAGGACAGCGCCTACATGCTGCGTGATGTGATAGCAGGGTATGCTGAATTTTCCTGAAAACTTTTCATGAAATATATATGGAAGCTGATAATTACAGTACTATAAAACTAATGAATATATAAGAACCTATATGATATCAGATGTATATTGTATAGGTTCTTTACAGTAATGCAATATTATTGATAGCAGTGTTAACTAGTTGTATACAGGTATGCAAGCAAAAAACAAGCATACCTACATGCATTCTAACCAATAAACATTAAAAAAATATATGAATACAGTTAAACAATATATGAATTTATACTAATATATATTCAAATTCTATCAAAAATGATGCAATACTATATAATATTATACAGAATATATATAATACTTGTCAAAATATATATGGATTGATATCTTTTCACTATAAAATCATTAAATGAACAGTATCGAATATATAATAAAATTAGTATAAAAGTAGTAAAAACTTACTAAAACTATAGCGTTATTATATTGAAACTAGGAGTTTTTAATAAAAAACGGTAGTAATTCCATACGACTACTGGTACAATCCATATAAAGTAACATGTATATGATAGTAAAGATAACAGTTTACATGGTTTAAATATATGAAGAATTTAAAAATCGATAGTAGACTATTAACAATTTGAAATAAATACAATATTGATCCTTTACTAATTTAAACCTTATAAATACATATCCTTGTATTCAACAGTATTCATGCATAGTGGTGTGTGATCTCTGCAGGAATGCTCAACACACGGAGCTTATTGTAATTGAGCAGTGTGCGACCACAGAAGTTCGCACCTATTCTATGGGGCAGTAGCTGACAAGTTCTCATGCCCGATATCCTCTCAGAGTAAAAAACTTTTGTTGTATCCTGACCTCATTAGCAACGAGGAGTTTTCTGAAATGCATCCTGGCACTATGCATTCCTCCGTTGTACTCGGTCAGAGAATAACACCATGGTTAAAGGAAAATTCTTGGCGAGGCAGTATTATGCTTGCATGATGGTGGCGGTATCCCTTAAGCGAAGAGCAGGTAAGGATGATACCGCCAAAGGGTATTCACAAGCAGGAGTTGTTTCAGCGCAATGAAGCCAAGGGAGAAAACAGATTGTAGGTGGAGTATATAATCATTTTTTCTCTCACTAAACAAAAAAGTCTGGTGACAAAGGTGTTTACCCAAGGTTGCTTGAACAGGAGTTTTGAAGTGAAGTGAAAAGAATATATGAGTTGGTTTCTGGTATAGGCATTTTCAAATCTTGATACAATGACAAAATTGCTTTCATGGTCTTTATTTTCAAAATACTTAATGTAGTATGATAACTTACTGTTAAACAGCTTGAAATGTATAAAAAATTGTAAAAACGATATCCAATAATTGGTTAAATTATATAATAAGAATATCAAAATAGTTTTATTTACATATAGAAAATAATCTATTTTTGTTTTGATTGTTTGTACTTGTGCTATCAAAAGAGTGAGTATATACTAGGTAAAAAGGAATATATGACAAAGACCATTGCATTCCACCTGCAGAAAGGTGGTGTAGGTAAAACAACTATCTCCGGAACTCTTGCATGTCAATCAGCCATTGATGGGTTTTCTACCCTTCTGATAGATGTTGACCCGCAAGGGAACGCTTCATCCTGGTTCTTGGAGGAAGCGCCTTCCTTTGAGTTGGCTGATGTTGTCCAGGGACGATGCTACAGTTCTGATGCTATAGTCGCCGTTTCCCAGATTCCAAATCTCTACATCCTTCCGACATTTGGCATTGGTGGATCTCTGAAGAATTATGCAGAGACTAAACTTGCGGAAGAGCCTTTTGTCCTGCAGGACCTCGTGCATGACCTCTCTTCCACGTATGAAAGAATTATATTGGATCTGTCTCCGGGCTTGGGGCGGTTGGAACGAGCAGCCCTTATTGCCAGTGATGAAATCATCTCACCCATGACACCCGAAGTTTTCAGTCTTGATGGTTTGGAAATTTTCATTGAAGAACTAGCTAAGCTCCAAAAGAATCTTCGTTCTAAAGTTGAACATTCAAAGATAATTATCAACTCCTTTGATAATAGGATAAAACAGCATAGGGATATATTCCTAGCAGCTTCACAAGGTAAGTTTACTGTATATAAAATCCCGGTTGACCCTCTCTTCAGGAAGGCACAGGAAGCAGGATCTGCTCCTCAGTTCTTCCGGAAAAGGGGTAAAGGCCTTAAACCTACAACCCTTGAATCGATCAACACCATTAACTTGGAAATTTGGAGATAGACATGGCTTTAAAACGTAATCCTGAAAATGAAGTAGTTGAAGAGAGCAGCATCAGCAGTCAAAAAGCTAAACAACTTTTTGCCAATGAGACCCGCAAACCTAAGAAAGAGAAAAAAGTTCTAACTACTTTCTCCATTGAGCCCACATTCAAAAGAGAGCTTGAAGAGCTGTTTTCCAGCATGGGTCTGGGATGGGCTGCAGGAATTAGGTTTTCCCTTAAGGAATTCACAAAAAAGCATAGTCAGGACTAACCCCATCGTATCTGGTTGTAAGATGATTTCCGTTCATTTCACTAGTAAATACATAGTGTAATGATCAATTAACATGCCAAATAGATAGTGTATCCTAAAATATTGTAGCATAACAGTTATGTATTATTAAGGTTTGTTAGCATTTCTTGCAATTTTGCATATACATGCATTCTTTTTTGCTATGTAAACTGTAAGAATAGACTGTATAACTATGATAAATTTATTTGGAATTTTACTGTAATAGGTTAGTTATTATATCAATTACAAACTTTAATAGTATATAAATTACTGAAAACAGCCAAATTTTAGTATAAGGACTTATAGAAATAGTATTTTTCTAAAGTATTATAGTATCAATATTATATTGAATATATTTCATAATAGGACCAATATACTATGGCAAGTGTACTACCTGACAAATTCTCAACAGACTCAAACATTGTTACTGTTTTCCTGGCTTCGAGGTTCCAGTATCAAGCCCCATGAAGGCTCTTCACGAATTCCCTACTCTGAGGGTAATGCTTGGCGGCTTAAGCAATGCTCCAGTGTAACCTGTATTGATAACTGCAGCTGAGCAGGTTGTTGAGATTCAAAGCTGCACATCCTGTCGTCAGGGTGTAATGATGTATATCGTTATAGCATTATATTAGGGGTAGTTTGATATAAATAATGATACATTACGATAGAAAAATGTATGTTTATCTTATAGGATTAGTTTGTTTTAGTTTCTGAATGCCATAAAAAATATGTGAATTTTAATAATACACTATAAAAATTATAATAAATGAGTATATAAATATAGTTTATTTGTATTGGTACGATATAAAAAAAGTACAAATCAATATTCAATTTTAACTAATATTGTACTGTTTGAGTTTAATTTGCTTTGATTTATTATATAAAATGTATGGTTCAAATACAATAAGTTTATTGGTATGGTATGAATTATGTTACATTATTCTACCGGACATATATGATAGTACGTACTGTATTGCAATGAACTCATCAGTTCTGATTGGTTTTCTCTCCTGCCGGACTATCTGTCCAATGGGGCTGGGAGCCTTTGAACACCCTTGGGACAGCAATACTTACCTTTTTTCCTGTTTCGTTCCTCATGTCCCTGTTGTATACTATCGCCTAGGAGTTTTGCATGGAAGTAGCTTGGTGGCAAGAATGTGTTGTGTATCAGATATATCCCAGAAGCTTTCAGGATAGCAACAACGATGGGGTTGGGGACCTGAAAGGCATCATCCAGAGATTGGATTACATCAAAACCATGGGCGTCGATGCCATCTGGCTGAATCCCATCTTCACGTCACCCATGGCTGATTTCGGCTATGATGTTTCTGATTACCGAGGCGTCGACCCCCTGTTCGGCACCCTTTCAGACGCTGAGCAGCTTATCGAAAAGGCCCATGAGCTCTCCCTTAAGGTGATATTCGATCTTGTGCTGAACCACACCTCCCACAAGCATCCCTGGTTTTTGGAAAGCAGGGAATCCAGGGAGGGGGACAAGGCCGACTACTACATCTGGAATGATACCGTACCCAATAACTGGAAGGGGGCCTTTGGGGGGAAGGGGTGGACCTTTGACAAGCTCCGCGGACAATATTATTTCCATTCGTTTCTTCCCCAGCAACCCGACCTAAACTGGAGAAACTCCGCTACAGTGGACTCCATATTCGAGGAGGTTGGTTTTTGGCTTGAGAAAGGAGTTGACGGTTTTCGCCTCGATGTCATCAATTCGATCATCAAGGATGAGACACTGAGGGATAACCCGAGAATTTTTGGAAGCAGGCCGCGCCCATATGACATGCAGCGCCATATATTCGACAGGAATCGCCCCGAGTCCCATTCCAGGCTCAAGATGCTGCGCAAGCTGGTGGACACCTATCCTGACAGGATGCTTGTCGGGGAGATCATGGTCGAGAATCCAGGCGAGCCTGAGCTGGCCGCCTCCTATCTGGGGAGGACCGGTGATGAACTGAACCTCTCCTTTGACTTCTCCCTCATCAACACCACCTTCTCCGCAGCCAAGTGGCAACGCTCAGCAAAGCGCTGGTATGAGGCTGTAGGCAGGCACCGTACCCCTGCCTGGGTGCTGAACAACCATGATGTGAGCCGATCCTTATCACGATTTCGCAATAATGTGCAGAAAGCCCGACTTGCCGCATTCTTTCAGTTCACCCAGAGGGGAGCCGTTTTCATCTACTATGGGGAGGAGCTCGGGCTGCGGAACTCCTTTGTCTGCAGAAAGGACATGCAGGACCCCCTTGGCAAGCGATACTGGCCCTTTCATAGGGGTCGTGACCCCCAACGGGGGCCTATGGTCTGGGAGGTGGGGGGTGAGCACGGCTTTACACAAGGGGAGCCCTGGTTGCCCTTTGTTAAGCATGCGAATAGGTATTCAGTGGAGAATCAGGAGCTTGAGGATGACTCCATGCTCACCCTCTACAGATCCCTGATCGCCTTGCGCACCAGTGAGCCTGCACTAAGGCAAGGTGTGTGCATATTCCAGGAGCAGAAGAATGCCAGCCTCATGGTGTACACGCGCACCCTTCTAAAAGAACGGTTCCTAGTGGTCCTGAACTTCTCCCCCAAAACACAATCTGCATACCTTGGTGAATTTGGCCTGCACAGCAGTGACAGCGAAGAGGTCTTCTCCACCGCAACAGTTCTTGGAAAGTCCCGTTTCTCCTATGAGAATGTTACCCTTGGCGGGTATGAAGGGGTGGCTTTCAGGCTTGGCTAGCGTAGGAAGGTATGTATTTTTGGCGATCTCCCCATGATTCGGAATAATGCAAGGGATAGCCTGGTTTTTGATAGTATTCCGGATTAGGAAGTGTCAGTTGCAAGTTTCTTTGATATTGTCCTGATTGTACAGGCCTTTTTTGTTCGGTGCCTTGATGCCTGCACCAAATGTAGCGCTGGCCCTGCACGTGTGGTTTTAGGTGATGGTGCAATACAATGCAAGAGGATCAGAGCACACTCTGATCCTCTTGCATTGTATTCATATTCAGGTTCCTGTATTCATCTTCAGATGAAAAGCAGCTTCCTCTGTACCCTACAGCCTGAACAGCAGGTCATCATAACTGGGAAATGGCCATGTCCCCTTGTCTGTGTAGGTCTCCATCACATCAATGTGGCTTCGAAGGGCGAGCATCTGGTTGGATACCTCATCCCTGTAGAGCTGTGCCTGCCTGAGGACCTCATCCTTGTAGGAGAGGGCCTTGGCAATGCTTACATGCAGCTCTTCAGTTGCAGCAATGCTCTGGTTGAGCGTTGAGCAGAGGGTGGTTGCAATCTTTCTCTGTTCAGTTGTTTCCAAGGCTATGGCTTGCTGGTGTGCTATGCTCTGGGTCAGGATTCCCAGATATTTGGTAACAGAGGGTATGACATATTTCCTGCACATCTCAACCATGATGGCAGCTTCAACGTTTATCTGTTTGCTGTAGGTCTGCAAGGCAATCTCTACGCGCGACTCCACTTCGCCCTTTGAGAGAACCTTCTGGCTGGAGAGCAGTGAAAGGCTCTTCTCACTCATCATCTCAGGCAGGGCGCTGACGGTATCGCTGAAATTGGGAAGGCCACGTTTCTTTGCCTCCACCTCCCATGCAGCATCATAGCCATTGCCATTGAAGATGACCCGCTTGTGCTCCTGATAGAACTCCCTGATGATGCAGTGGCTCTCAATGTCGATGTCCTCTGCCTTCTCCAACCTGTCTGCCACCTCTTCAAGCACAGAGGCCATCGCTGTGTTGAGATAGATGTTCGCTATTGAAACGGTCTGGGAGGAGCCTACCATGCGGTACTCAAACTTATTTCCTGTGAAGGCTATGGGGCTGGTCCTGTTTCGGTCAGTCAGGTCCTTGGGGAGCTGGGGAAGCATGGAGACACCAAGCTTTACGAACTGGCGGTCTTTTTTACAGCTGTGCTTCTCTTCGGAGATGTCATCGAGGATTTCGCTCAGCTGTTCGCCAAGATAGAGGCTGATGATGGCAGGGGGCGCCTCTGAGGATCCCAGGCGGTGGTCATTGCCTGCGGTTGCCGCTCCGCATCTTATCAGGGGGGCGTACTCGTCCACAGCCTTGATGAAGGCTGTGAGGAAGAGCAGGAACTGTATGTTGTCCTCAAGGTTCGATCCTGGGGAGAGCAGGTTGGTTCCGTCATCCGTTGCAAGTGACCAGTTGTCATGCTTGCCCGAACCGTTGACACCAAGGAAGGGCTTCTCATGGAGGAGGGCAACCATCCCATGGCGCAGGGCTACGCTTTGCAGCACATCCATGAGCAGCTGGTTGTGGTCTGCTGCCAGGTTGGCCGCTTCATAGACCACCGCTATCTCAAACTGGTTGGGTGCGGCCTCCTTGTGCTGGGTCTTGCTGCTGATGCCGAGCTTCCACAGCTCATAATTGAGTTCCCGCATGAAGATGGTGACCCTGTCGCCTATGGTGCCGTAGTAGTGGTCGTTGAGCTCCTGGCCCTTTGCCGCAAGGTTGCCCATGACCGTCCGCCCGCTGATGCGAAGGTCGGGCCTCATCTCGTAGAACTGCTTGTCGACCAGGAAGTACTCCTGCTCGGGCCCGACATTGACGACGATCCGTTTTGCGCTGGTGTTTCCCAAGGCACGAAGCACCCTGAGCGTCTGCTTCTCAATGGCCTGGTTTGCACGCAGCAGCGGCACCTTGTGGTCAAGCGCTTCCCCGTTGTAGGAGAAGAATGCAGTGGGGATATAGAGTGTCTTCACCCCGGAGACATCCTTGAGGAATGCGGGTGAGGAGGTGTCCCATGCAGTGTAGCCACGGGCTTCGAAGGTGGCGCGCAGCCCCCCGTTGGGAAAGGATGAGGCGTCCCCTTCGCCTTTGATGAGCTCCTTGCCTGAGAACTCCAGCAGGACCTTCCCTCCCTTGGTAGGGGTGATGAAGGAGTCGTGCTTTTCAGCGGTGAGGCCGGTAAGGGGCTGGAACCAGTGGCAGAAATGGGTTGCCCCTCGGGTGAGCGCCCACTGTTTCATCGCGCTTGCCACATAGTCGGCAAGATCGGAGGTGAGCTCGCGTTGGCCACGCTGAACCTCTTTAAGCTCCCTGATGGTAGGGTCGCTGAGGTATTTTCCCATTTCTGTCTCTGTAAAGCAGTTACTTCCATAGAAATCCGTAACCGGGGTTTTCGCGTAGTCAATGTCGAACATCTGTGATCCTCCAAGTATTCACCTTGACAATACACAGTTTTCACTCACTTGTGCAAGAAGAGACAGTATTCTTGCCGATATTTGTCCTGTTTTGGACCTTTTGGCCTACGTATCGACTGCCGTGATGTTTACTGCCACCGTATCCGAGTAGTTTCCTGATGGGGCGCTCTCGGCATTATCCTGTATGACGCCTGTCACGCTGATCTGTTTCTCACCTTCCTTCAAGAGTTTTTTCCACCGGATATTCTTGCCGGGGGTCACAGGGGAGTCATTGAAATAGAGGGCGTAAGATATGCCGTAGAGGTTGAGCTTGCCATCAAGGTGGAGGTAGAACGTATCCTTCTTTACGCTTTTGCTGGTGAAGTTGATATCGACCTTGTAGTTCTTCCCGGAAACAGCATTGACGAGATCTATCTTGGCAGTAGCGACCGGGGTCTTGTTTGTCCCATAGGCATTGGGAAGATGGACAGCGTGCTCCTCGATGATGGAGAGCAGATACTGCAATTCCTGGGGAGGCTGCGAGTCTGCATAGGGAACTGGCGGAAGGCTTGACGTGCTACCGGCTCCTATGAAGGGTATGGCGCTGGCAGAGGGGAGGGAAAGGCTACCAGGCTTGGGGGGGTTGGGCAGAGGCGGGATGATCTGACCATTCACCGGAATATAGTCTTGGATGGTGTTGATGTTATACGAGGGGGTGGCCATTGCAAGGTAGAAGGAACCGATGGTCCCCGAGACCAGGGCGTACGTTTCTCCGGGGACGAAGGTTGAACTGGGATTGTCAGATACGAAGTAGAATCTGACCTGCAAAGAGGTGACATTGTGCCACGTTTCACTGTCATGGGAAAGAATGACCACCTGATGGTTAATGGGATTTTTTCTCGTGGTGGTCTCCCCGTTCATGGAGGTTACGCTGTCAAGATAGAACCCTGCATCATTGGTGAGGTATCCATTATACCATCGCTTGCCCCTGAACCTGTATTGGCCTGAGGTGTTCACGACAATGACCGACGGCTCCTTCAGGGAAACAGGAGGATTGGTGGTCGTGAGGGTCAGCGTCCCTATCAGGCCTACAAGTTTGTCTGGGGTGTATGGCCCTGAGCCTTGGGTAAATTGTAGGGAGGGCTCCTGTACATAGGTTGCATACATTTCCGATGTGGCCCCTAGGAAGGACAAGGGGAAGAAGATGAGTATCATTACCACAAGCCATGGAAACGCTCTTCTTTGCATGTGATGATGGTACGCCCATATAGGCGCGTCGTCAAGGTTCACCTATCGCTTTCAGCCTATCTATATGTTTTTGCTGAGAGAACCCAGTGCTCTTGGGGGCAGGGATGAATCTGCCTTGGCGTTCACTATACTTGCTCATTGTATCCGTAGGGATTGCGGTCCCTACGCACTCTGCTGTGAAGCAGGAGTCCCATCGGCCTTTACTGATGGGTAAGTAACTCTATGGCGCTGATCGTGACGACGATGGTGTCCTCATAGAGCCCTGAGGGGGCTGCCTCAGCGACGGTGGGGGAGATGCCTGTAATGAGGATGTTCTGGGTATTGCTTCCCTCAGTGAGGGGTGTCCAGGGTATCTTGTCATCCAGTTTGACAGGTTCTCCCAGGAACTGGAGCTGGTAGGGGATGGCATACCCCAAGGGATTGTTAGTTGGCCGTAGCTCAAACGAGGTGCTCCCCTGCTGTTTTGAGAACTGAATTTCGACTCCATAGGTATGGCCTGGTGAGGCATTGCTCAGATTGAGCTGTGCCTTGGCTATCAGGGTGGTGTTATGCAGATAGCCCCTAGGCAGGGTAAGGGCCTGTTCGTCTATGATGGAAAAGCCGTAGATAACCTCCTGTGGCTTCTCACCATAGGGAATGGCCGGTTTCCCAGGGGGTGTTATCAAGGGTGAGTTCATGGGAGGGCTGCCATTGGCAGGAATTGTCTGGCTGCCGACAGGAACATATATCTTGGGCTTGTAGTTGTAGTTGATGCCCTGGTCGTTTGCTGCAACAGCAACATTGAATGAGCCGATGTTTCCATAGGGCATGGTGTAGATGGCCCCTGGCTTGTAGATGGAGGATCTCTGGTCGCCCAGCAAATAGAGCTTTGCCTCAAAGACCGAGACGCCAAGAGCCTTTTGTGTGGTGGTCATCGGAGCTGTCCCGCCGCCACTCCATAGCCTGCGATACCCTGTCACCCCAAGTTCTGTGGTTACAGCAGCCAGGAAGAAGACCGTACTCTGGTTCTGGTAGACCGGCAACCCTGTCTGCCAGTGATTGCCCCAGGTAACAGGCCCTGTAAAGTTGAAGGTGCTGTCGATCTGGGCATCGACCAGGCTTGGCTGGTAGAGCGTCTCCCCTTCCGTTGCTGTGATGGTGAGGGTGCCCAGATGGGCTACTATCTGGGTAGGGAAGAAGGGGGCAGTGCCCTTGGTAAAGATCAGATCCGGAGTCTGTACCTGGGCATATGTGGCGGTGATGGCCGCCGAAAGGGGCACGAAGGTGAGAAAGAGGAGTAGTATCAGTGTCGTTGTTCGTTTGACCATAGCATAGCATAGCAATATTTGCATGCTGAATGCTAGGGATTCACCCCCTCGCCCCCTCCCAGTTTCTTTTGCAGTGTACTACGGCCCGGTCTTGCTGTCGCCTATGAAGATGCCGCCCTTGCAGCAAGACGCTCACGGAACAGCCTCAGCTTGTCCGATATCTCAGAGGCCTCAAGGGGGCGGGTGGGATCCTCCTCCTCAAAAAGGGCCTTGGGCATCTCTTCAAGAAAGCGCGAGGGGAGGCTGGTCACCAGGTCGTTTCCGCGCTTGCGCTTCTCGCACGAGGAGATGACCAGGACCCTGCGCGCCCTGGTGATGGCAACGTAGAAGAGCCTACGCTCCTCATCGATGTTGGCGGGGTCCTCTTCTATTGCACGGGCATGGGGTATGTACTGGTCTTCCACCCCAGCGAGGAAGACGGTATCGAACTCAAGGCCTTTTGAGGCATGGATGGTCATCAGCGCTATCTTGCCGCTCCCATCCTCGTCCACCTGTTCCTTGCCGTTGATGCTCAGGCGGTTGATGAAGTCAAAGAGGGTTGCGTTGCTGTTGTCCGGGTTCCGTTCCCAGCGTGCGAGCATGTTGCACAGCATGTCTATGCCCTTCATCTTGAAGTTGACCAGGCCCTCATTCTCCGGATGCTCATTTTCCAGAAGCTGCTTGTACCCTATCTCCTTGACCAGGAGCCTGAGGACCTGGGCCCGGTTGCCTCGGGTGGCCATGATCTGGTCATGGTACTCGTTTATGAGCTCTACAAACCGCTTGATCGCCTTTTGCATCCCCTCACGAATCTGGCCATCGGTAGCGATGGCCATAAGCGAGAGGGCGTCGAAGAGGGAGAACTTGTGGTCCTCCGCCACCTTGCGCATCTTCTCCAGGGTCGTGCGTCCGATGCCCCTTCTGGGGGTGTTGATGATCCTCAGCATATTGATGTCGTCATCCTGGTTTGCCAGGACCTTGAGGTAGCTTACAATGTCGCGGATCTCCTTGCGGTCGAAGAAGCTCTGTCCACCGGTGACCTGCGAGGGGATGCCCCGTTCGGTGAATCTGGTCTCCAGGTTCGCTATGAGGCCGTTGGTACGCACCAGGACCCCGAAATCGGAGAAGGGGCGGTCCTCGTTCTTGTGGGAGGCCATGATGCGGTCAGCAATGACGGTGGCCTCGTCGTCGTCATCGGAGGGATGTATCAGGTTGATCGAGCTGCCCCGGCCGCTGTCGGTCCAGAGGTTCTTCTCCTTCCTGGACTGGTTGTGGACGATGAGCTTGTTTGCAGCCTCCAAAATGGTACCTGAAGAGCGGTAGTTGCGTTCCAGCTTGATCTCCAGGTGTTCGGGGAAGTCGCGTTCGAACATCACCAGGTTTTCATAGTTCGCCCCTCTCCAGCTGTAGATGCTCTGGTCATCATCACCGACAACACAGAGGTTGCGGCTCTCGGAGGCGAGCATCTCAACCATCCTGTACTGTGCCAGGGAGGTGTCCTGGAACTCGTCGACCAGGATGTGGGTGTAACGGCTTCTGAGGGCCTCAAGGACCTCCGGCTTCTGCTCGTAGAGGTCCAGGGGCTTCATGATGAGGTCGTCGAAATCGACGGCGTTGTACGCCTTGAGATGTTTCTCATACTCGCTGTACAGCAGGCGGATCTTATCCGATGAGGCTGCGGTAAAGACCTTGCGCTTGGTCTTGATGTCGGAGAACAAGGATGATAGTTCATAGAGGTCGAAGCTCTCCACCACCAGGTCGAGGTTGAGGATGACCTCCTTGAGCAGGGCCATCCTGTCGTTGGTGTCGTAGACGGTGAAGTTGTTCTTGAAGCCGAGGTGCTGGATGTACTGCTTGAGCACCCCCATGCCGAAGGAGTGGAAGGTGGTGCTTGTAAGCTTCTTCAGCTTGAGCCCTGTGAGGCTGCGGATACGCTCTCCCATCTCCTTTGCCGCCTTGTTGGTGAAGGTGAGGGCGAGGATGGCTGACTCGTCTATGCCGGTTTCCAGCATATGTGCGATGCGATAGGTGAGCATGCGGGTTTTTCCGCTGCCCGCCCCTGCAATGACCAACAGCGGCCCGTCAAGGTGGGAAGCAGCCTGGCACTGCTCCTTGTTGAGATCTTTTTCTAGATTGAAATGCATGATACCTCAGATTCGTTTGATGAAGACCGAGTCTATACCCACCCCCAGGACAACGATCGAGGTGACAATGAGACCGGAGACGATGACGCCCCCGAATACTGCCATCATGGTCTTTCGCTTGTCAAGGCCCATGATCCAGGAACCGAGGGTTCCTGTCCATGCCCCGGTTATCGGCAGGGGGATCGCAACGAACAGGAGGATGCCCCAATAGCCGTACCTGCTTACCTTGGGATAGACGCGCCTTTGTGCCTTGGCGACGAAGCGGTCAAAAAAGGAGGCGTACCACCTCCAGTGGGCGTGGAATATCTTGTGGAAGGTTGCAAGGAAGGTATAGGCGATGGGAGCGACGAGGGCGTTGGTCAGGATGCACAGCGGTGCGGCAAGCCAGAGCGACACCCCATTGAAGTAGGCATAGGGTATGCCCCCCCTCAGTTCGCTGATGGGCAAGAGGGATAGCAGGACACTGACAAAAAGAGTGGTGATGTTCATGGCGACCCCTTACTCGTGGTGTTGTTCGTCGACCTCTATGGCGTGAGCCGGGCAGACCTCGTGGCAACAGTAGCAACGCACGCATGCCTTCTGATCGATGATGATGCTTTTCCCCTCAAGGTGCAATGCATGCACCGGACAGATCTCTATGCACTTGCGGCACTGGATGCAAGGCTCGGTAAGGAAGACCGGGGCCTTGCGCTCGCGCTTGACCCTCCAGCGAATATAGCGGCCCAGGAAGAAGGGAGCGACAAGGGCGTGAAAGAAGCTTGTCTTCTTCTGTTGTGCAATCCTTACAAAGTTCTCCACCACCAGGTCGTTCGCATCCAGAAGCGGGTATGAGGTGGGTGCCGACCCCTCACCGCGCCTCAAGGCCTCTGAGATGATGGGTATGCTCAAGGGGTCATACCCCATGACCAGAGCCTGCGCCCAGTCCAGGGCGAGGGCGTCCTTGGATGCCAGGATGAGGCCCATGTGCCTGGGCTTTCCGTTTGCAGGTCCGGGCCCCTCCATGCCGATGATGCCATCCATGAGCGAGAAGGATGGCTTGGCCAGGGAGAGGATTCCCACCATCAGGGAGGCGAAGAGCTCGCGGGTGGGAAACAGCACATGGCAGGGGCTCTTGTGCAGGCCGGGTACCAGCCCGAAAAGGTTCTTCACCGCCCCGGTGCTGTACATCAGTTGGTGGGTCTTGAGCTTGGGCAGGCTGAAGAGCAGGTCGACCTCATCCAGGATTCCTGCAAGGGGAAGGCTCTTTCCCCGGGTATAGGGGACAAGCCTTGTCCTGGGGTTCTGGGTGAAATCAACCCACCGCACCCCCTCATCCTTGCAAACCTTATCAAGACCACAAGCCCTGGGGACAAAGGAGGGGCCCTGCAGGCCGGGGGAGTCCCCCATAAGGATCTCCTTGGCCCCCTGTTTCTTCAGAAGGTGGATCACAGCGAGCACCACAGCGGTGCTGGTGGTTATGCACCTGTCCTCCCTGGCATCGGAGAGCACATTGGGCTTGAGCAGGACGCGCTTGCCAAGGACCGAGGGCATATCGGCGGCGATGCAGGCCTCTTCGACCGCAAGGTCCACCATCTTCTGTTCATAATTTTCACACCTGACTATCGCTACACTACTCATGAGACTCTCCTGACAAGACAAACATACAAGGGGCCCCGCCCGCCGGAGCTGTCCGGCAGGATGATGGAACCGTAGGGGCGCCCTTCGGCCTCGGGGGCCGATATGTGCTCGATGGCAAATCTGCCCGCACGCTTTGCAAACAACTTCTCAATGACACCCTCGTTTTCAGCAGGCTCGATGGAGCAGGTGCTGTACAGGATGAGGCCGCCCACCTTGACCGCCTCCAAGGCTGCTGCCAGCATGGCGAACTGCTGGATCGCCAGCGCCTTAGGGCGCGAGGGCCTCCACATATGCAAGGCCTTGTCATCAGCGAGGACATGGCGCTCACTTGAACAGGGGGCATCGAGAAGGACGCGGTCATAGAGGCCTTGTTCGTACAGGCCCCACTTGGTGGCGTCATGGCCGGTAACCAGCACATGCTCTTGCCACGCTTGTGGAAGGTGGTTCTTCAGGACGATCTTCAGCCTTCCCCTGCGCGTCGCCGAGCGGTCGTTTGCCACCAGAAGCCCGCTTCCCTGCAAAGCCGATGCCATCACCAGCGTCTTGCCTCCGGGGGCGGCGCACATGTCCAGGACATGGTCGCCCTCTTGGACACCAAGCAGGCGCGCCGCTATGATGGAGGCCTCATCAAGATAGTATGTGGCTTCGAGCTTTTCATTGAACGCCACGGGTTTTCTCTCTTCAAGAAGCGCCTGGCGTAGGGTTGGCCACCGTTCGGCATAGATGTTCTGGTAGTGGAGCTCGAAGAGTTTAGCACCCTCGGTCTCCTTCTGTTTTTTTCCCATGGGATGACTGTAGCGGATTTCAACCCTCTTGTGAACCTTTTTTTGTTGTGCTATGCTCAGCCATGGCATATTTAACAGCGTTTCTAGAAGGAATCATTAGTTTTATCAGTCCCTGCATCCTCCCCATTCTGCCCCTGTATTTCTCCTATCTGGCTGGAGGGGTGGCCGATGAGGCGAAAAAGGGTGTGCTGCTTAAGAATAGTCTGGCATTCGTATTGGGCTTCACCATACTGTTTGTCGCCCTAGGGGCCGCTTCCACCACACTAGGACAGTTCTTGCAGGACCACCTGCTGCTTATGAACAGGATAGGGGGGGTGCTGCTCATTCTCTTTGCCCTGAACAATCTGGGTGTCGTCCTGGTAAAGGCAGTCAATACAAACCATAAGTTCCAGCTCAAGAGCATGGCGAACATGAACGTTCCCAAGTCCATCCTCTTTGGCTTTGTCTTCGCCCTGGGGTGGACACCCTGTGTCGGCCCCTTCCTCGGTGCTGCCCTGATGCAGGCTGCCAATGCGGCACTCATCTACAAGGGGATGCTCACCCTGTTCTTCTACGCCATGGGCCTGGCCATTCCCTTCCTGTTCGCAGCTATCCTGCTCGAACAGCTTGAGGGGGTCTTCGCCTCCATCAAGAAGCACTCGAAAGCCATCTCAGTGGTCAGCGGCATCATCCTGCTGGCTTTCGGCATATCCTTGGTGCTGGGTTTCAACCCGGCAGCATTGTTTCTCTAGGAGTACCCAACGATGAAAAAAAATACACGGACCCTTCTGATAACCGTCATTTCGTTTGCTGTTCTGATCACCATTGCAGCAGTCGCCTACAATGCTCTGAAGGCCAAGGCCCCGGCAGTCTCCTTCACCCCGACCCTTGCCATGGAGGCACCAGCCGAGCCGAAAAAGGCGGAGGCGCCAAAACCCGCTGCACCTCTGGCGGAAGCACAGGCCCCCGATCCTCTCCCCCCTGTTCCAGAGGCCCAAGGCTCCGACCCTCTCCCTGCCCAAGGATCCGAACCTGCTGAGGCCTCTTCTGGGGCAGAGGCAGACCAAGAGCCTGAGGCCGAACCCCAGGACCAGGAGGATAAGGGGCCTATGATGCCCAACCTCCCCCTGACCCGTCTTGACGGCAGCGTCACCTCGTTTGCAGAGGTCAGGGGCGACAAGCCCGCTGTCATCAACTACTTCGCATCGTGGTGTCCTCCATGCAAGCAGGAGCTGCCGCACTTCCAGAAGGCCTTTGACGAGTATGGGGACCGGGTGAGCTTCATCTTCCTTGATGCACTGGACGGCCAGCGCGAGACGCTGAAGACCATCAACGCATTCATCAAGAGCTTTCCCTTTACCGGTCCGGTCTTCTACGATGATGGAATGTTCGCTGCGGTCTTTCAGACCAACAGCCTGCCCACCACAGTCTTCCTGGACAAGGAGGGGCGTGTGGTCAAGGGGTACCTTGGCTTTGTCGCCGAGGATGTCCTGTATGCAGACATTGCCGCCCTGCTGGACTAACCCAGCTTGATCATGTAGCCGATGAAGAACAGGGCGCTTCCCCCGATACAGAACAGATGCCAGATGGCATGGTAGTGGGGGATGCGCTTGTTTGCGTAGAAGATGACCCCAATGGTATAGGTGAGCCCCGCTGCGATTATCCAGACGGCGATCCCTTGTGGCAGATAGGGTATCACATCATTCCAAAACAACACTACCAGCCAACCCATTGCAATATACAGCGCCACATGCAGGGCACCCATCTTACCCCAGATCAGCAAGGTGGTGAGGATGCCCACCACCGCTATGCCCCAGACCAGGGCTAGTATTGTGTATGCCTTGGCACTGCCGACATACATGAGCATCGGGGTGTAGGTGCCCGCTATCAGGAAGTAGATGTTGCTGTGGTCCAGGATCCTGCACAGTCTCTTTGCATCCCCGTGGGGCAGTGAATGATACAGCGTTGATGCCCCGTAGAGCAGGATCATGGTAAGGCCCCAGATGACCATCCCTACCTTCAGCGAAAGCGAGGGGAGGGAGGGAAGCTTGAAGAGTATGATGATGAAGGCGATGATCGCCAGAGCTGTCCCCACCATGTGCGTGATGGCATTCTCCCTCTCGGCCTTGGGGTCGTCATAGGTGTGCAGCGTGATATGCCGTTCCAGCCAGCTCTGTTCTGTTTTTTGTTGCATGATGGGTAGCTCCTTGGAAAAACCATACAGCCAAGGCCTGCAAGCGACAAGCGTTTAGGAGGTATTTTATACACTAGTGATGGTATACCATGAAAAAACCTGCCTATAGTCCGATGCTGTAGGCAGGTTTTTGCTTTGATCGCTGGGATTTTTAGAGGATATGGTCCAAAAAGAGCTTGGTGCGTTCACTTTTGGGGTTGGTGAAGATATCATGGGGGGTGGCGATCTCAACAATCTCCCCATCATCCATAAAGACCACCTTGTCCGCAGCAGCCTTGGCGAAGCCCATCTCGTGGGTGACCAACAGCATGGTCATGCCGCTTCTGGCAAGGTTCAGCATGACATCCAGGACCTCCTTGATCATCTCGGGGTCCAGGGCGCTGGTGGGCTCGTCAAAGAGCATGACCTTCGGATCCATCGCCAGGGCCCGTGCTATGGCGACCCTCTGCTGCTGGCCTCCGGAGAGCTGGTTGGGGTGCACCCTCTCCTTGTCCTCCAGACCGACCATCTTCAGCAGCTTGCGCCCTTTCTCCTCGGCATCCTTGCGCGTCATCTTCTTGACCTTCAGAGGGGCGAGGATGATGTTGTCCAGGGCTGTGAGATGGGGGAAGAGGTTGAAGGACTGGAATACCATCCCCACCTCCTCGCGGATCTTGCGCAGGTCCACCTTCGGGTCGACCACATCATCCTCATCGATGAAGATGTGTCCGCCTGTAGGTATCTCCAACTTGTTCACACACCTCAGGAGCGTGCTTTTGCCACTGCCTGAGGGTCCGATGATGACTATCACCTCGCCGTTCTCCACGGTGAGGGAGGCATTGCGTACAGCCTTGACGACATCCTTCTCTGTCTGATATTCCTTGGTGAGGTTCTCTATGCGTATCCTAGCCATTTTTGTGCAACCTTTCCTCGAGCATCCCTACGAGGCGTGAGAGTACGAGCGTGATGATCAGGTAGACCAAGGCGACGACCAGCATGGTCTCCAGGGAGAGGAAGGTGCGCGAGATGTACTCCCGACCTTTTCTCAGGATATCGCTCAAGGCGATCGCTGATACCAGCGAGGAGTCCTTGAGCATGGAGATGAACTCGTTGCCGACAGCCGGCAGGATGACCTTGACCGTCTGGGGCAGGATGACATACCTGAAGGCCTGGCCGCGGCTCAGGCCGACAGCGATGGCCGCCTCCATCTGCCCGCGCGGGATCGCCTGGATGCCCGCCCTCACGATCTCACCCATATATGCACCAAAACAGATGGAGAGGGCCACAACAGCGGCCACCATGCCCTGGATCCTGAAGAACCGGCCCATGGCGTAGTAGATGAAGATCAGCTGGACCAGCAGCGGGATGCCGCGGATAAGCTCCACGTAGACACCGCTGACCATGTTGACCCACCGCTTCTTACTCACCGAGCCCAGGCCGGTCAGCGTCCCTATGACGATGGCACCCAGTATTGCCATGATGGTCACCTGGAAGGTTACCGGGGCCCCCTTGATGACGACCATGAAGATATCCCTATAGGGGTCGGGTTTGAAGATTACCAGTCCTGCAAGGAGGGCAAGGCCGCTGAAGAAGGTTATCCTCCAGGAGTTGAGCACATGCCCGTCGCCTTTGCGTGGTATGAGCACCCCGTCGGTCATCTGGATGATGGGGTGCTTTCGCTTGTGGTCGGTGGGGTCTACCGATACCATCTTCTGCTTTGCCGTATGCATCTGCAGGTCATCAAATCTATTTTCTTCGCGTTCCATGGTTACTCACTGTTCAGTAGGATATTGGTTATAGGGTAGTACTACATAATTATGCATGCATTGTCAATACAATTGAATAAATATTCAAGTGATAGGGAGATAATCCTCACAAGGCCAGGACAAGAGAAAGCCGCCAGGAGGCGGCTTCGTTTGCTAGGCTGGTTTTGTGAGCATCCCTTACAGGATGTTCCACTTCTTCTGCAGCTCAGCCATCTTGCCTGAGGCTACGATCTTGGCAAGGCCATCGTTGACCAGCTTTATCAGGGCGGTATTGTCCTTGAGCATTGCAATGGCGATCGGCTCAGGGTCGCCGAGGTCGCTTGCCGAGCCGCTGACCTGCAGCCTGGTTGCATACCTAGGATTGGAAAGGACATACTCGCTGGCGACCACAGAGTCCGTCACCACTGCATCGAGGTTGCCGTTGATCATGTCCTCTATGGCAAACCCAATCTCATCGTAGGCCTTGATGACACTCTTCATGGAAGGGTTCTCCACCAGGAAGGCCTCCAGGTAGATGTGCCCTGTGGTTCCGAGCTGAACGCCAACCTTCTTGTCTTTCAGCGTGGCGGTAGAGGTGAGCCCCGAGCTTGATTTTGGTGACAGAATCGCCTGTGTGATGGTCATGATGGGGGTGGAGAAGCCCATGGTCTTCTTCCTTTCGTCGGTAACGGATACCCCTGAGGCGACTGCATCGTACGCTCCGTTGGACAGGCCGGCGAAGATCCCGTCCCAGGCGACGTTCTGAATGGCTATATTAACATTCTGTACCTTGGCGATCTCAGCAACCAGGTCGATCTCAAAGCCGACGATCTCTCCCTTCTCATCGACAAATTCCAAAGGGGGCCAGGCGCAGTTTGCTGCAAAGATATAGGAAGGCTTTCCTGCCTCTTCCTTGGTTCCTGCGCTGAAGAGGGGGACCAGCGATGCCAACAGTATGACAAGAGCAATGGTGGTAAGTTTTTTCATAGTGTAATCTCCTAATGTGTTATACACGATAATGCATAGATATGCAGTAATTGTCAATATAATGAGAATAAATATACAACAAAAAGAATGAAACTCAACATATATGCATAAAAAAAGAGGAACCTGAGTTCCTCCGTTTTTATGTGACCCGCTCCTAGAGCAGATTCCACTTCTTTTTCAGTGCATCGAAAGAGCCGTCGGCCATCGCTATCTCAAGGCCCTTGTTGACCAGGGCGAGCAGCTTGGCATCATCCTTGCGCACTGCAATGGCGATGTCTTCCTTGGTGAAGGGCTCACCCGCTACAATGAGGCGGCTCTTGTAGTTTGCGTTTGCAAGCACAAAGTCACTGGCGATCAGGGAGTCACACACAGCAGCCTCCACATTGCCATTGAGCATGTCCTCGATGGCGAGCCCGATGTCGTCGTAGGCACGCTTCTCAACAGGGTAGTTGGCCAAGGCGAAGTCTCCGGTGGTGCCGATCTGCACCCCGATCTTCTTGCCTCCGAGGTCATTGATGCCCTTGTACTTTGCCTTGTCTGCGGTTCGGATGATGACTACCTGCCCTGCTTCCAGGATGGTGGTGGAAAAAGCCATGACGCCCTTCCTCTCTTCGGTGACGGTGACCCCGGATGCGACCCCATCATATGCTCCGTTGGCAAGGCCAGCGAAGATGGTATCCCAAGGGATGTTCTTGACGACCATGGGGGCTCCGGCCTTCTCGCCGATAAGGGGCATGAGCTCCACTTCGAACCCGGTGAGGACGCCGTTTTCCACAAACTCAAGGGGAGGCCAGGTGGCGTCGGAGGCGAATACATAGGCCTTGGTTGTCTCCTCCTTCGCACCACCTGCAAACAGGGGCAGCGAGAGGGCAAACAAGAGCATCACTACAACAATTGATATCTTTTTCATAGGGTGAACTCCTTACAATGGTAGGGTGTATGATGCATACTTATGCAAAAAGAGTCAAGCATAAGCGAATAAATATACACGTTCGTCTAGATGCCGACAATGTACTGGGTTGTAGTCAGGCCGATGATCAGTCCAAGCAAGGTCCCCCCGAGCACCTGGCTGAAGGAGTGTCCGAGCATGGTCTTGAGGTTCTCCGGGTTGAACTGCCCTTCGCGGTGGATATCGCTGAGCAGGCGGCTCCACTCGTTGATGACCTCAGCCTGCTTGCCTGCAGCGCGCCTGATGCCCATGGCGTCATGGATGACAATGGATGCAAAGGTAAAGGCTATGGCAAAATACACAGTGCCTACACCCACAGTCAGTGCTATGCTGGTGGTCAGTGCTATCACCCCTGCGGTGTGGCTTGAAGGCATCCCTCCGGTGCTGACGATGAGCCTCCAGTCGAACTGGCGTTCAAAGATCGCATAGATGAAGGGTTTGAGCATCTGTGCAACGAAAACAGAGAGGGCAGCTGCGACAAACGGCGCATTTTGGAGAATGTCATTGTTCATAGGCCAAATGTATCCATTATCCGGTCTTTACGCAATAATGCTTCTTGCATTAGGGTGGCTAAACTTGCTATACATTGGCCTATGCGGGAGTCTGTGATGGAATATACCAGAGAAAAAGTCGATTCGATACAATTTTGGGTACTCAACGTGGCATCGTTTGTTGCCCAGCTGACCATTGCCATGGTCAACCTTGCCATGGTCTACCACCTTCGCAGCTTTTTCCATCTTGGAGCGGACAAGATAGGCATCGCAGCTTCCATCAGCACATCAGCTTATCTGCTGTTCTGCATCCTGCTCGCTCCCTACACCGTGCATTTCAAACCCCGCAACCTGGTGGAGACCTCACTGTTGGGAATGGCTGTTTCTGTAGGGTTCTTCGCCCTAACTGCCAACCTTGCCGTAGCCTACGCCTCCCTGGCCTTCTATGGCGCATTCATGAGCCTCCTGTGGCCCCAGATCGAGGGGTGGTTCTCCCGGGGCAAGGAGGGGGCGCAGCTGAGCCGCGTCTCCAACGCCTTCAACTTCTCCTGGTCCAGCGGGGTGGGGGTCTCCTCGTTTGTCGCAGGGATGCTGGTGGAGCGATCGACCACCCTGCCATTCTTTGTCTCCATAGCGCTGTTCTTCCTAGTTTTCCTGATGATCGCGACCAGCAGTGCCCTTGTCCCGGGGATCAGGGCGATGAAGAGTGAGCGCGAGGAGAACCTCGGCACCGACAAGGTCGACGAGAGTACGCCGCTGCGCTTCTACTGCTGGATCGGGGTGATAATGCTCTACACCGGCATGAGCGTCATCCTGACCATCTTCCCCCTCTATGCACAGGACAAGCTTCTTATCGGCGAAAGCACAACCGGCTTGCTCCTGCTCTTCCGGGGCGTCTCCACCTGCATCAGCTTTCTCCTGCTGGGCAGGTTCGGCTTCTGGCACTTCAGGAAGCGGTACATCTTCCTGGTCCAGATCCTGTTCGCCCTCTCATGCGTGGTCCTCACCGGATTCTCCTCCATGCTCGCCTACAGCCTGTTCTTCCTCCTGTTCGGCCTTCTGTTCGCCACAGCCTATGCCCAGAGCATGTTCCATGGGGCGAGCGGAAGCACCAACCGCTCCCATCGCATGATCGTGCACGAGGTCCTGCTGACCGTCGGAACCATCATAGGAGCGGTCCTTGGAGGGTACCTCTACGAGAGCTTTTCCTTCTCACTGGTGCTCCTGTCCATCGGCCTAGGGACGCTGGTGGTGGTCTTCTTTGAACTTGTGGTAGCTTTTGCAGTCAATAGGAGAGCAGTCACAGCCTGAGAGGTTTCCCTTTTTCCCTGCTATCGGGTAGACTGCACGCAAGAGACAAAAGGAGTAGATATGGGCAAGACACTTACCGAAAAAATACTTTCCGCTCACCTGGTGGAGGGCTCCTTGGAGAAAGGAACTCCCATAGGCATCCGCATTGACCAGAGCCTGACCCAGGATGCGACAGGCACCATGGCATACCTGCAGTTCGAGGCAATGGGCCTGGCGCGGGTGAAGAATGAACTTGCAGTCAGTTACGTGGACCACAATACGATACAGGTCGGCTTTGAAAACGCTGATGACCACCGCTACCTGCAGAGCGTTGCAGCGAGCAAGGGCGTCATCTACTCCCGCCCTGGCAACGGCATCTGCCACCAGGTGCACCTGGAGCGTTTCGGCAGGCCGGGGGCCACGCTGCTGGGCAGTGACAGCCACACCCCCACCGGCGGCGGGCTGGGCATGATAGCCATCGGCTCCGGCGGCCTTGATGTCGCCGTTGCGATGGCAGGGGGGGCTTTCCACCTCATCGCCCCCAAGGTGGTTGAGATCCGCCTCTCGGGAAGACTCCGCCCCTGGGTCTCTGCAAAGGATGTCATCCTTGCGGTCCTGGAGCACTTCACCACAAAAGGCAATGTGAACTGCATCTTTGAATATACCGGTGAGGGGGTAGCCTCCCTTGAGGTCCCCGAGCGCGCCACCATCTGCAATATGGGAGCTGAAGCCGGGGTGACCACATCCCTGTTCCCCTCCGATGAGAACACCCGCCGCTTCCTGGAAGGCCATAACCGAGTTGAGGCCTACACGCCCCTCAGCGCCGATGAGGGGGCCTTCTATGACGACCTCTTTGAGATCGACCTCTCCACCCTTGAGGCAAGGATAGCCCTGCCTCACTCCCCGGACAACATTGTCCTGGTCAGGGATGTGGCGGGCAAGAGGGTGGACCAGGTGCTCATAGGCTCCTGCACAAACAGCAGCTACGTGGACATGAAGAGGGTGGCCGACCTGCTTGGGGGCAGGGTGGTGCACCCTTCGGTAAGCCTGGGCGTCGCCCCTGGCAGCCGTGAGGTCTTCATGATGCTCGCCAATGACGGCTCCCTGGCCAAGCTGATCGCCAGCGGTGCTCGCATCCTGGAGAGCGCCTGCGGCTTTTGCATCGGCAACCACCAGAGCCCCGGCTCCGATGGGGTGTCGCTGCGTACCAACAACCGGAACTTTGAGGGTCGAAGCGGCACAAGGAGCGGGCTTGTCTATCTGGTGAGTCCTGAGGTCGCCGCCCTAGGGGCCATCACAGGCATGATCACCGACCCACTCTCCGATCACGGCATACCCTATCCTGAGGTTAGCGCCCCTTCTTCGTTCCTTGTCGATGACTCCATGCTTATCTTCCCCCCTGAGGATGGAAGCGATGTAAAGATCCTGCGCGGTCCCAATATCGGCGCCCCTCCGAAGAACACCGCCTTGCAGGAGCATATCACGGGGGTGGTGACGCTCAAGGTGGGGGACAAGATAACAACCGACCACATCATGCCTGCCGGCTCTCGCCTCAAGTACCGCTCAAACATCGTTGAGTATGCAAAGTATGTCTTCGAGCCGGTAGACCCGAGCTTTGCACAGCGCTGTCAGGAGAACCAGAAGGAGGGCAAGGCGAACTTCATCGTTGCCGGCTCCTCCTACGGTCAGGGCAGCAGCCGTGAACACGCAGCCATATGCCCGATGTATCTGGGAGTCCAGGCGGTCATCGCACTGTCCATAGAGCGCATCCACCAGAACAACCTGTGCAACTTCGGCATCATCCCCCTGACCTTTGTCGACAAGGCCGACTATGCGGATATAGGTCAGGGTGATGAGCTGCACCTTGAGGACATACGCACCCAGATAGGGACGGGCAAGGTTGTCCTGCTCAACAAGAGCCGGAACCTCTCCATCCCCCTTGCGTGTGATGTCACACCCGACCAGCTGAGGATGTTGCTCGCAGGTGGCCTGCTCAACATCCTGAAGGAGAACCCATAATGCAGCAAGAGAGTATAACGATACAGGGCAAGGCCCTGGTGGTCCCCTCCCATCCCATCATCCCATTCATCGAGGGTGACGGAGTCGGCCCCGAGATTACCGCAGTGATGCGAGCGGTCGCCGATGCAGCGGTTGCCAAGGCGTACAGCGGCGAGCGCGCCTTCGCATGGAAAGAGGTGCTTGCAGGCCAGAAGGCGAAGGACAAGACCGGCTCCTACCTCCCTGATGAGACCCTCGATGCCATCAGGACCCATCGCGTGGCCATAAAGGGCCCCTTGACCACACCTGTGGGCAAGGGCATCCGAAGCCTGAACGTCACGATGCGCCAGAGCCTGGACCTCTTTGTCTGCCTGAGGCCGGTACACTACTTCAGTGGGGTACCCTCTCCGGTCAAGTATCCGGAAAAGGTCGATATGGTGGTGTTTCGGGAGAATACCGAGGACATCTATGCCGGTATCGAGTGGGAGGCAGGGAGTCTGGAAGTGGCGAAGGTCATTGATTTCCTGCAGACTGAGATGGGTGTCACCAACATCCGTTTTCCCCAGACCAGCGCCATCGGCATCAAGCCGGTCTCCCAGGAGGGCAGTGAGCGTCTGATTCGCAGTGCCATCGACTACGCCTTGCACAACAGGCGCAAGAGCGTCACGCTCGTACACAAGGGGAACATCATGAAGTTCACCGAGGGCGGGTTCTTGCGATGGGGCTATGAGCTGGCTGAGCGTGAGTTCGGTGCGAAGAGGGATAGGATGGGGCGCCTTGCAATTGAGCGCAAGGGCATGGATGCTCTGGTCATCCAGGAGTGCATCTGTGATGCATTCCTGCAGAATATCCTGCTCACCCCCGAGCGCTACGATGTCATTGCCACGCTGAACCTCAACGGCGACTACATCTCCGACGCCTTGGCTGCGGCAGTGGGGGGCATCGGCATAGCGCCGGGGGCGAATATCAACGCAAACAGCAAGCATGCAATCTTTGAGGCCACCCATGGCACAGCCCCTGACATTGCAGGCAAGGATGTGGTCAATCCACTCTCGCTGGTGCTCTCCTGTGAGATGATGCTCAGGCACCTTGGCTGGGATGAGGCTGCCGACAGGATCTTCCTTGCTGTTGAGAGGGCTCTTGCCAGCGGCAGGGTCACCGCTGACTTCCATCGCATGATGGAGGAGGAGAACATCCCCAGTACCCTGTTGGGTACCAAGGCGTTCGGAGAGCTTCTGGTCTCCCTACTCTAGGACAAACTGGTCAAAACCGGACAAGAGGCCATGGGTTTCTCCCATGGCCTCCGTCGTCCCTATGTCCGCGCCATCGCTTGCAATGGCGTAGATGGTCCCGATGCCCGCCCTTGAAGCGCTGAGGATGCCGTTTTTCGTATCCTCAAACACGATGCAGGAAGAGCCTTCAAGCTCCAGGGCTGCAAGCGTTTCGAGGTAGATGGCGGGATCGGGCTTGCCTGCCCGCCTAGAGTCATCGGTGATGATAAGGTGGTCTGCAAAGTAGGAGGAGAGGGAGAACCACCTCTTGTACCACTGCATGTTGTCAGGGCCTGCACTGGTGGCGATCGCTAGCTTGATGCCCCTCTTGCGTGCCCTTTCAAACAGGGAGACCGCCCCTGGGGCAAGCGAAAGGGGCATGGAGGATCGGCACATGTCGATGTACAGCCGCTCCTTCTCCTCTGATATCGCCTTGACCTGTCCGGGGGGGAGCTTCTCCCCTACAAGAAAGGCGATTGTCTCGCTGTTGGTCCTGCCGTTGAGCATATGCATCTGCCCCTCAGTATAGGGGCTCTTTCCATATTTCTCTGCAATGGAGGCCCACGCCTTCTGGTGATACGCAGTATCCCAGAAGAGCGTGCCGTTGAAGTCGAAGATGAGGGCTCTAGCGGTCTTCAAGAGGTAGGACCTCCCTGGACTGCAGGCCAGAATAGACCTGGCGGGGGCGCCCGATCTTCTGGTACGGGTCGTGTCTCCACTCCAACCAGTGTGCTATCCACCCCGGAAGCCTTCCCATGGCGAACAGGACGGTGAACATGGACTCGGGGATTCCCATGGCGTGGAAGATGATGCCGGTATAGAAGTCTATGTTGGGGTAGAGGTTGCGCTCGATGAAGTAGGGGTCGCTCAGGGCGACACGCTCCAGCTCGAGGGCCAGCTGCAGCAGGGGGTCCTTCTTGCTGTCCGCCCCCAACACCTCTTCACAGAGCTTCTTCGCTATCTTGGCCCTGGGGTCGTAGGTCTTGTAGACGCGGTGACCGAAGCCGGAGAGGCGGAAGGGGTTGTCCTTGTCCTTGGACATGGACAGGACCTCCTCGATGGTCAGACCGTCGTTGAGGATGGTGTTGAGCATCTCAAGGACCGCCTGGTTCGCACCGCCATGCTTGCTCCCCCACAGGGCGCAACACCCTGCGGCCACCGAAGCGTAGAGGTTCGCCTCACTGCTTCCGACAAGCCTGACGGCACTGGTGGAGCAGTTCTGCTCATGGTCTGCATGCAGGATCAACAGGATGTTCAGCGCCTTCACATGCAAGGGGTCCGGCTCATAGGCGTTCACCGGTGTCCAGAACATCATGTTCAGGAAGTTTTCGCAGTAGGAGAACTTGTACGAAGGCTCCTTGAAGTCCAGCCCGTTCATCTGGCGGTAGCTGAATGCCGCGATGGTACGCATCTTGGAAAGAAGCCTGCTGATGGTGAGGTCGACGTTCTCCTCCGGGTCGACATCGGCGATCTCAGGGTAGAAGGCCGAGAGGGAGGCGACCATTGCCGAAAGGATCGACATGGGGTGGGCTTCCTGGGGGAAGTCACGGAAAAAGTTCCGCATGTCGATGTGCAGGAGGGAGTGGCGGTTGAGCATCTCTGCATACTTGTGCCGTTCGGGCAGGTTGGGAAGCTCCCCCTTGATGAGCAGGTGTGCCACCTCGACAAAGTCGCAGTGGTCCACCAGGTCCTCAATATCATAGCCACGATATCTGAGCACCCCTTTCTCCCCATCCACAAAGCAGATGGAGCTCATGCACGAGCCTGTATTCACAAAGCCCGGGTCATACGTGATGAACCCGGTCTCAGTGCGCAATCGGGTGATGTCAAGGGATTTGCCCCCCATGTTGTCAGTGATGACGGTCATGGGGATCTCTCGGTCCCCTATGATTAGTTTTGCCCCTTCCTTGTTTATGTCCACGGTACGCCTCCTCTCAGGTGTATGGTTTGGTTTTCGGTATTTGTCGTAGCGGAATGTTCATTTGGATGCTTGCCTTGCAGGTGTGATGCCCAGGTTCGTTTTGGATGGTGCGCTGTGTAGGGGAAACCTCCAAAGCGGTATCCTGGTGCATCGTAAAGCGTGAATTTACTCTATCCTATTTTGGCGTTGTTGCACATATGGTGCCAAGAGATTCTTCGGTCATCCGCCAACAGACCTGAGGCGGCTTTTCTTTCTTCCCCCCAACCTGTATACTCAAGGGTATAGGAGGTCCCGTATGCAGGATATAATGATGCCCTTGGAGGAAGAGATCGTCGACATCGCCGACTTCTTCAAAGTGTTTGGCGATCCTACCCGTTTGAAGATCCTGTTTCTTCTGGAAAGGGGGGAGCGGGGTGTGAACTCCATCAGCGAAGAGCTGGGTATGCAGCAAAGCACCATTAGCCAACAGCTGAAGCTGCTTCGCGCAAGGCGCCTGGTTCGCTTCAGAAAGGACGGCAGGAATGTCCTGTATCGCCTCAATGATGAGCACATCCATGATATCCTAGCCCTGGGGATCGAACACTACAGTGAGTTGCAATGACCTATACACTCCTTACCTTCAGTCCTACGGGCCAGAGCAAGGCGTGCGCCCTTGCTGTGGCTAATGCTACCAAACAAGAGTTTGTCGAGTTCGATGTTACCCACTTCATCCAAAGGCGGAAGCCCCTGGCATTGGCGGATACCACCCTCATCGTCGCCTACCCGGTATACGGGGGAAGGGTGCCTGTCCTGTTTGCCGAGTATCTGGCAAACAGCGTCACCTGTACGAACTGCCAGGCGGTGGCCATTGCCTCCTTTGGCAACCGTGCATATGAGGATGCCCTCGTTGAGATGGAGGACATCCTGCTTGCAAAGGGTGTTCCCCTCATAGGGGCCGCCTCGATAGGGTGTCAGCACAGCTATACCGACAAGGTGGGCTCAAGGCGCCCTGACATCGAGGACTTCCAGCTCCTGGACCGCCTTGCAGTCTACCTCAGCGGGAAGACAGGGCGCGTATCCCCTCCGGGGAACAGGCCGTACAAGATGGATATGCCTGTCGCCGACCCCCCCTACATGCCCACCCCCAGGGTTGGGGGGTGGATCATCCCCGACCAGCTCTATGCTCTCTGCCCTACAGGCGCCCTTGCCAGGAAGGACCCCAGGCTGTGCATCCACTGCTGTGCCTGCATACAGCTATCCAAGCATGAACTCTCCATGGACAACCCCTGGTTCACCAATTTCACCAGATTCCTGGAGCAGTCCTTCCAGCAGAGGGTGGACAGTGAGCTCCATCTTCCCTCCTAGTACAGCTGCTTGCCCTCCCGCCTGTAGTGCTCAAACAACTCCAGGCATGCCCCCTTATCCTCGGCATGCAGGGCGAGCACCCCGCTATCCTTGCAATTGCCCTTGATGAAGTCGTAGATGTAATCGTCACGAAAGCCGATCTTCTTGGCATCCTGGGGGGTGCACCCGTAGTGTACCTCCCTGATGTTCGCCCATATGCAGGCGGCGAGGCACATCGGACAGGGGTAGCACGTGGTATAGAGCGTACAGCCGCCCAGGTCGTGGGTCTGCTTCTCGGTGCATGCCTTGCGTATGGCATTGACCTCGGCGTGGGCTGTCGGGTCGCAGCTTCCAAGCACGGTATTGGAAGAGAGGAAAACCTTGCCCGCCTCATCGACGATTGCTGCGCCAAACGGTCCGCCCATTCCTGAGCTGACCGTGCGCATCGCCTCTTGAGCAGCTTGTTCAAGTATCTCTGGTGTTTTCATGGATACCCTCCAAGAAAAACATAGCATACAAATCGGAAAAACAACACAACAAGCTTTGGAGGGAGCCTATCCCCTCTTGGCGTTTGCCATCAGGCGGATCGCATTGATGTTGATGAAGCCCTTGCAATCAACCGGTTGGTAGCCGCCTGCCTTGTCCATGGAACCCAGTGCCTCGTCATACAGGGAGAGGGGGCTGGATACCCCTGCAAAGATGACATTGCCCTTGTACAGGACCACCTTGCTCGTTCCTGTCACCTTTTTCTGGCTCTGGTTGAAGGCTGCAGTCAGCATTTCGAACTCAGGGGCAAACCAGTAGCCGTTGTAGATGAGGGTGGCATACTTGGGCATCAGCGAATCACGCAGATGCATGACCTCCTTGTCCATGGTGATGCCCTCGAGGTTGCGGTGGGCTTTCCACAGGATCTCACAGCCGGGGGTTTCGTACACCCCACGGCTCTTGATGCCGATGTAGCGGTTCTCCACCATATCAACGCGCCCTATGGCATTGTCGTGGCCCATCTTGTTCAGATAGAGCAGCATCTCAAGGGGGTCGGTGACGGTGGTGCCGTCATCCTCGTTTGTCACCGACAGCGGGATGCCGTCCTCGAACTCGAAGCTGAGGGTTGTTTCCTTGTCGGCAGCCTCCTGGGGGCTGAGGGTGATGCTGAACACATCTTCAGCACACCTGAGGGATGGGTCCTCCAGGACACCCGCCTCATGACTGATGTGGATGAGGTTCTCATCTTCACTGAAAGGCTTCTTCGTGGATGCCTTGATGGAGATGTCGTATTTCTTGGCATAGGCGATCATGTCCGACCGGCCTTCAAACTCGGAGAGCCACTCGGGGTCCTTCCAGGGAGCTATGATCTTCGCATCAGGCATGTGCATGTAGTAGCCGAACTCAAACCTTACCTGGTCGTTGCCCTTGCCGGTGGCCCCATGGGCCACGTAGAGCGTTCCTTCCTTCTTGGCAATTTCCACCTGACGCTTGGCAATGATAGGACGGGCAAGGGAGGTGCCCAGCATATAGGTGCCTTCGTAGATTGCATTGGCCTTGAGGGCAGGGAAGACATAGTCGGTGACAAGCTCCTTGCGCAGGTCCTCGATGTAGACTTTGCTGGCCCCTGTTGCAAAGGCCTTCTTCTCTATGGCGTCGAAATCCTCATTCTGCCCGACATTGGCCACATAGGCGATGACATCAAAGCCCTTGTTGCACAGCCATTTGAGGATGACCGAGGTATCGAGGCCACCGCTGTATGCTAGAATCACTTTCTCTTTGTTCATATGGAAACTCTCCCTGTTGCGTGAAATATCTGTAGGGGGAGTGTACTGATATATGTAAAAATATTCAAGCAAATATGCATAAATATTCTAAAATTGAAAAATAATCTTCAATTCAGGACTGTTAAACGTTATGTATGCATATTCATACACTTTGAAACAGCGCTGGCCATACTCTTTTATAACTCAAATGTTGTCAAAATAGGTTCTTGGGCGTATACTGCAGCGGGAGAACATGATGATAGAATTCAACCACGTCAGCAAACGCTACGACCCCAAGAAGCCCAACGCTGTGGACAGCTTGAGCCTCACCATAGAAAGTGGACAGATATTCGGCTTCCTCGGCCCCAACGGGGCGGGAAAGAGCACCACCATCAAGATGCTTGTCGGGATGCTCGCACCGGACAGCGGCTCCATCCTCATCGACGGAAAAGAGGTGGGTTCCGATAGCCTTGCCATCAAGCGGATCATCGGCTATGTCGGGGACGAGCCGCTCTTCTATGAGAAGATGACCGGCCTGAGGCATCTGAATTTCATTGCTGATATCTTTGAAGTCTCCAAAGAGAAACGAAAGGAGCGCATAGAGGAGTATGCCGCCCTGTTTGAGATGGAGGGAGCCCTCGCAGATGAGATCTCCTCCTACTCGCACGGGATGAAGCAGAAGCTTGGCATCATGGCGGCCCTCGTCCATGAAAGCCGCCTGCTCATCCTGGATGAGCCTATGGTCGGTCTCGACCCCAAGGCAGCCTTCCTCCTGAAAAGGACCATGCGCTCCTATGCCGATAGGGGCAATACCGTATTCTTCTCCACCCATGGGATGGAAGTCGCCCAGGATGTCTGTGACCGCATCGGCATCATAGCCAAGGGCAGGCTCCTCTTTGAGGGGACCGTCAGGGACCTTTCAGCAAAGCGTGGTGAAGGAACCTTGGAACAGCTCTTTTTGGACCTGACTGAAGAGAAGGCACCCTGATGCGCATACCTATGGTCCTTTTGCTTGTCAAGGCTTTCCTGCATGGGGTCAAACCCCTCCAGACCTATTTTTCCCGACTTTCCGTCTCTGACAGAGCGAAGAAGGGGCGGGGGAGGGTCCTGCAAGTGGTGCTCGCCGCCCTGTTGCTCTTCAGCTTCACCATCCTGATAGCGATGCTCGGCTTCAACTACTACAGCTACCAAACCTTGGGCTCTCTGCTAGGCCTTCCCTATCTGGGAGTGTTTCTGGGCACCCTTGCAGGCTTTTTCTTTCTCTTCCTTTTAGCCTCCATCGGCCTGTCCTCCATCATCTACCGCGGTAAGGACATTACACTGGCCAGTACGCTTCCGGTCAGCGAACAGGAACTGCTGGTAAGCCGCCTCCTCATAGCATACATCCTGTATTGCCCCATCTATGCAGGGATAGTGCTTCCTGCCATTGTTGTTGCGGCTTTCTTGGAAGGGGTGAGTGCCCTGTTTGTTGTGGGAGGCCTCTTCTTGTTGCTACTAGGGCCCCTGTTGCCCCTCTCCCTTGCCCTGCTTGTGGCAACGGCTCTGGTTCGCCTTTCCAAGGGAAGGCGCTTCAGGATGGCTGAACAGCTGTTCTCCTTTGCCTTCATCCTAGGGTTCTCCCTGGTCATGATCACGCTCTTCAGCAGGAATGCGGGTGAGGATTCCTTGTTCCAGGTGGACTACCAGAGCCTGATGCTCTCAGTGGGAACCACCTTCACCACCCTTGCCAGGCTTTTTCCCCTCTTTGTGGGCCAGGGGCGGATGCTGTGGTCGCCCCAGGCACTTCTTCTCCAGTCTCTGGTGCTGCTTGGGTTTCCTTTGGTGATCAGTGTGTTTGTCGGACGAGGGTATGCCCGCTCCTTGTCATTGGTTTTTTCCTCGCAAAGTGTGGCACGAAAAAAAAGGAACCAAGGCTCACACAACTCCTACAGGCCCAGGAGCACGACCCTGACTCTCATGGTGCGCGAACTTGAGGTCATCAAGAGCCAATCTGTCTTTATGATCGAGTTGGTAGGGGAGCTGCTGATTCCGCTGATATTGCTTGGTGTCTATGCCCTTACAGGAGTGTTGGGTGAACTTGGGGGAGTGGCTTCCCTGGTAGCGAGCTCTCCCTATCTGCCGTATGGCCTGTTCCTGGCGGTCTCCCTCATTTCCAGCATATCAATGCTCAGCAGTACCAGTGTAAGCCGCCAGGGCCCCCAGTTTGCCCTTGATAGGGTTCTTCCCCTCAAGGCGGGTGGATTCGTCAGGGCAAAGCTCCTGCTCCATCTTGGTCTGGTAGGAACTGCCAATGTACTCTACTTGGTTGCTTCCCTGCTGTTCTTTAGCATCCCTCTCTCCCATCTGCTTTGGATGCTGCCCCTTACCCTGGCACTGGTGTTCACCAATGCAGCCTTTGGCCTTGCCATCGACTACAAGCGCCCATTACTGGATTGGAGCATCCCCCAGCAGGCGATGAAGAGCAATATGAATGGATTGCTGGGGATGGGCTCTTCTGTGGCAGTACTCACAGGTGTGGGCATTGCCCTCTTTGTACCCTTGCTCCTTGCCTCGTCAGCGGCCCTGGGCATTGGTCTCTCGCTGTTAGTGGCGAGCGGGCTCTGCCTTCTTTCATGGAGGGTCTGCACCCGTCAGGCTTGCTCTACCTTCTCGAGATAGGCGAGACAGCGCTCAAGGGTTGTGTGCAGGTCTGAAAAGGTTTCGAAAGGATATTTGGCCTCTTCCCCATGCCAGTCTATGATGAGCCCCAGGTCGGCCTCCTCGAGCATGGGGATGTCTGTTGGGCCATCGCCTATGGCAATGGAGTGGGAATACTTGCTTTTCAGCTCGGCAAATACAGAGCGCTTCTCTTGGGGGCTCCCTATGGTGACGGAGATCGAAGGCTTGCCAGCGTTTTCGAAGTGCAGCCTCTTTCCGCTGACCTGGAAGAAGAGGTGCTCTATCCCCAGCAGTGTGAGGAAGGAGTGGATGATGTTCTCCGTTCCGCAGCTGAGTATGGCGAGGTCTGCCTTCTGTGCAAGAGCCTCGATCAGGGAGAACTGTTCGCTATCCATCAGAGCTGAGAGATCGGAGGCAACCTGTTGTACATGCGAGGGGGTGCACCCCCCAAGCAGGTCATGGTAGCGTCTGTTGAACTCCCCAAGTCCCATCCTGCCCTGGTTGTCCTTGGCCACCATGCGCTTTGCACGAAGGCGGTTGAGGTGTCCGCGATCCCTTGCTGTGGAGAGCACGAGCCGCTGTTCGCTGTCATATGGGATGAGGGGGTAGAGCGTGCCGTCAAAGTCGAAGGCTACAAGGTTTTTTTTATTCATGCCCCGAGTGTAGCAAAGAGAGGATAAAAAAGGAAGGGATTGTGATAATCCCTTCCTTTCTAGAAAAATAGAGGCTTTACTTGCCCATCTGCTCACCGTAGATGCGATTGAAGTACTGCATGTCAGTACTGAGGATCTTATCCAGGGAGGGAATGGTCTTCCTGTAGGACTCCAGCGTTCTCCACAGTTCGAAGAACTCGGGGTCCACCTCATAGGATTGTGCATAGATGGTTGCAGCCTTGGCATCGGCAATACCCTTGATGGTCTCACTCTTGGAGTAAGCCTCGGAGAGAATCACCTTCTCTTCGTTCTGGGTCTTTCCTTGCCACTGGGCAAGCTGTCCGCGACCGTAGGAGCGGTATGCCTCTGCGATCTGGTTTCTCTCCTTGATCATCCTCTGGTAGACGCTTTCGGTGAGGTCATCACTGTAGCGGATCTGCCTGACGACAATATCAATGAGCTCGATGCCAAAGGCATCGGTGAACTGTCTTGCCTGGTCAAACATCATCTGGCTCAAGCCGTCACGACCGATGTTGATGGTCTCCTGCCTGGCCTGGGTCGCAGTGAGGTTGCGCAGTGTCTCGGCATCCTCGACGTTGTCGAGGTTCTGCACCTGCTCCTCCACCTTGATCTTGTTGATCTTGTTGCTGTTCCTGACCGACTCGTTGAGGAAGTTCTCACTGATGATCGTCCTGATCGAGGAGTCAAGCACGTCATTCAACCTGGAAAGGCCATTGCTGACCGTATTGACGGTCTCATAGTACTTGGCAGGGTCTGCTATCCTCCATCGGGCAGTGGTGTCAACCCAGATGAACTGGTTCTCTTTGGTGGGTATGCGCTGCGCGGCCCCATCCCAGGAGATGATCTTCTTGGGATAGATGACCACGTTGTCGACAACCGGCATCTTGAACTTCAGGCCAGCTACCTTTTCAGCATTGACAATCTTACCAAAGCGAGTGACAACTGACTGCTGGCCTTCATACAGGATGTAAAAAGGTCCGAGCAGGACGAAGATGACCAGGAATATTCCTACTATCACCAGTGTGGTTATGAGTTTTTTATTGGTTTTCATTTTTCACCCCCAAGCATCTGGATAGGGAGGTAATTGGAAAGGTTCTTGTCCACCAAGGTGACCGAGCCACCTTCTGCAGGGTTGATGATAGATTCCATTGCCTCTATATAGAGTCTTGTACGGGTAATCTCCTCGTTCTGTTTGTATACCTCAAGGACACTGTTGAAGCGTGCAACGTCACCATCGGCCTGGTTTACGCGCTCTGCTGCGTATCCCTGTGCTATCTGGACAACCTTGTTCGCCTCACCCTTTGCGGAGGGGATGACCATGTTGTAGTTCTGCTTTCCTTCGTTGATGAGGCGGTTCATATCCTGGATCGCCTTGTTTACGTCTTCAAAGGCGTCCTGGACCGCGCCCACCGGCGGTACGATGTTCTGTAGCTTGACTGTGATGATCTGCACTCCGAGACCGTAGGTGTTGAAAACCTTCTGCATCTCTTCCTGAGCCTCGATCTCAATCTTGGTTCGTTCGCTGGTCATGACCGAAAGGATGGGAAGGTCGCCTACAAGCTTGTTCATGACGCTTTGGCTGATATCCCTGATGGTCGTCTCCCGGCTCTCGACATTGAACATCCATTTTACAGGATCTTCAATCTTGTACTGCACGATCCATTCGACATCGATGATGTTCAGATCCCCTGTGAGCATGACAGACTCATTGGCATAGTCTGGGTTAGCAAACAAGGAGCCTTTGGAAGGGCTTGATCGATAGCCGAATGTCATTGTCTGGACTACTTGGGTTGGGACATTGTAACTAGCCTCAATTCCCAGGGGGATCTTAGTCTGAAGTCCAGGTCCCACGGTACGGTTGAATTTTCCTAGGCGTAGGACAACCGCTTGTTCGGTCTGGTCAACAACAAAAAAGCTGCTGAGAACCAGCATGACCAACACGATGGCAACGATAATCCAAATAACCAGTTTGGGACTGATATTGTTCGTTTTTCGTGCAGGCCTCTGTGGCTGCTGCATGGTATCCATGATTTCTCCTTGATGTGTCGGATAGACACACCTCTAATGTACTTACTCCCGGAGGTATCGTCAAGGTCGGAATATGGATTCTAATGCGCGGTTTGGCATTGAAATTTAGTTGCAGGCGGTCTAGTATGTCCTGTATGAAAAAGAGACTTGTAACATCAGCTTTGCCGTACGTAAACAATATTCCGCATCTGGGCAATCTCACCCAGGTGCTTTCGGCCGACGTTTTTGCTCGGTTTTGCCGTTCCAAGGGGTATGAGACCCTCTATATATGCGGCACCGATGAGTATGGCACCGCCACAGAGACGCGTGCACTCAAGGAAGGGGTCACCCCCCAGCAGCTGTGCGACCGCTACCATGTGATCCACAGGGACATATACCAGTGGTTCGACATCAAGTTCGACCATTTCGGGCGGACGAGCACCCCTGAGCAGACCCGTATCGTGCAGGAGATCTTTGCCAAGGTCGATGCAGCCGGATACATCAACGAGCAGGAGAACGAACAGCTGTACTGCCCTCAGTGCGAACGCTTCCTCGCTGACCGCTTCGTCGAGGGCACCTGCCCCCATTGTGGCAGCACCGGTGCCCGTGGCGACCAGTGTGATGCGTGCCAGACCCTTTTGGACCCAATCGAGCTGCTGGACAGCCGCTGTGGTGTCTGTGGCACAAACCCCACAGCCAGGAAGACGCACCACCTCTATCTGGACCTTCCCAAGGCCCTTCCGCTGTTGGAGGCCTGGATGGAGAAGGCCAGTGTCGAAGGCTTCTGGGCGAACAATGCCATCCAGGTCACCAAGTCCTGGATCCGCGACGGCCTGAAGGAGCGCTGTATCACGCGCGACCTGAAGTGGGGCATCCCTGTTCCGAAGCCCGGCTATGAGAACAAGGTCTTCTATGTCTGGTTCGATGCCCCCATCGGGTATGTCTCCATCACCGCCAACGGAGTCGATGATTGGCAGCGCTGGTGGCATGAGCCTGAGAGTACCGAGCTCTTCCAATTCATCGGAAAGGACAACATCCCCTTCCATACGGTCATCTTCCCCTCCTGCCAGCTGGCTACCGGGGAGAAGTGGACCATGCTCCACCATATGAGCAGCACCGAGTACCTCAACTATGAGGGTGGCAAGTTCAGCAAGAGCCTGGGCATAGGGATCTTCGGCAACGATGTGCAGGATACCCTCATCCCCGCCGATGCCTGGCGCTTCTATATGTTCTACAGCCGTCCTGAAAAAAGTGATGTCACCTTTACCTGGTCGGATTTCCAGGAGAAGATCAACGGCGAGCTCATCGGAAACCTCTCCAACCTGGTCAACCGCACCCTTACCTTCATCAACAGGTTCTATGACGGCAAGTTGCCCGAAGGTGAGGTTGACCCTGCCCTGAAGGCCCTGATCCTTGAGAAGGAACAGGTCATCGACGCCTTCCTGGAACGGGCTGACGAGCGTGATGGCCTCAGGCAGATCATCGCCCTCTCCTCGATAGGGAACAAGGCTTTCCAGGATGGGGAGCCTTGGAAGATGAGGACCGAGGACCCACCCAAGGCGGCATCGCTCTTGAGGACCCTGGTCTACCTTATTCGCGACCTCGGCATCATGGTCGGGCCCTACATGCCCGGTACGAGCGAGAAGATACTCTCCTTCCTGGGAAATGAGGGCTCGACATGGGCTGACCTCGGATCCTTCACTGGAGTCACTGAGGTAGGGCAGACCAGCTTGCTCTTCAGCAAGCTTGAAGATGAACAGATAGCGGCTTTGCGCACCCGCTTTGCCGGTTCGCAGGACGAACGGGCGGAGAAGGAGCAAGCGGCTTTTGAACAAGAGAAAACCAAAACAAAGATAGTGGAGAGTTCAATGGATACAGATGCAAGCGTCGTGAGCCTGGCAGAACAGTTCAACCGGAAGGTCATCCTCAAGGTTGCCCGCATCACAGAGGTGGAGAAGCACCCCAACGGGGACAAGCTGTTCATCCTCACCCTGGACTGCAAGGAGGAGGAGAGCCGCACCATCGTCAGCTCCATCGTTCCCTTCTATAGTGCACAGGAGCTGCAGGGTCAGAACATCGTGTTGGTCAGCAACCTCAAGCCGGCTAATTTCCGTGGGGTGAAAAGTCGGGGCATGCTGCTTGCTGCCAACGACCCCAACGCTGAGGAGCACACCACGTGCGAGGTGCTGTTCGCACCTCAGTTTGAGGTGGGGACCATCTTGCAACCCGAGGGGTTCGAAACCCCCGAGGCACCACTATCCTATGTGAAGGCCGACCATTTCTTTGCCATGCCCATCGTAGCTGAGGATGGCATTGTCAAGATCGATGGAAAGGCAATCGGGGCCGAGGGCAAGAGCCTCACCTCCAAAAAATACCTTAACGGTCCTGTAGGTTAGTTCCAAGACGGAAAAAACGTATGAAATAGGGGCCTCTTGGCCCCTATTTTGGTAGTTACATCATGGTAGTATGGAGGCACTATGAAACTGGTCCCGATGGATTACAAGAAAATGCCCAGCTTGAACTCCCCTTTGCAGAGCAGCTACTGGGCTGCTGTGAAGCACGGCTCGGGATGGAAACCCTACGCCTTTGCCATAGAGGTGGAGGGGTGGACCTCCTATGTGCTGGTCCTGGTGAAACGCCTGTTCCTCTTCTCAAGCCTTGCATACATCCCCTTCGGACCCGATGTGTTCCACAACCCCCTGCCCACTGTCTCCGAGTTTCTGGTCAGCCTGTCAAAGGAGCTGAAAAAAGTCCTTCCCAGAAGCGTCTTCTCCATCAGGTACGACCTTCCATGGGATGAGGTGAACGAACCCAATGTCATGTACCTTACATCCGGACGGTTCAATACGGCAAAAGAGAGCGTTCAGCCCGATGGGACTGTGCGCATCGCCTTGCAATGGGGCTTCAATGCGGTGACCCTCGGCTATCGCGACAGGGCAAAACGTGCCCTGCGCAAAAGCACCTCGGTCTATCAGGTTGCGTTGTGGGATGGGCAAGGAGACTCCTTCAAGCGGTGGTATGAGACCTACCTTGAGACAGCGCGCCGTGACGGCTTCAACCCAAGGTCGGAAAAATACCTCAAGGCCCTGCTCTCCCTGGACGGCAAGGTGCATGGGGATGTGGCGTGCAAGCTGATCCTGGCCAAGGAAGGCAAGAGCATTGTCGGGGGCCTGATGCTCCTGATGAACAGCAGGGAGGCGATATATCTCTATGGTTCGGCCATTCGCCAGGACGGTGTGTCGCCATCCTACCTCCTGCAGAACTATGCCATCCGCCTCGCCTGTGAGGCGGGGTGTCTCTTCTATGACATGCATGGGATTCCCGGACCAAGGGGCAGGGGGGAGCACCTCACCACCTTGGAGCTGTTCAAGCTATCCTTTGGGGGGCAGAGCTATTATCGTACCCCGTCCACTGACTATGTGCTGCATTATTTTCGTTGGAAGACCTATGCGGTGATGGAGCACTTTCGCTACAAGATGAACCGTAAGTCTAAGCCCCAAGAAGGAGTCCTACCAAGTTCTTGAACTGGTCGCCCCGGTCAAACTCGTTGTTGAACATCTCAAAGGATGCACATCCCGGAGAGAGCAGGACCACCTGAGGAAGCTCAGGGAGCTCCTGCTCTTTTTCTCTGGCACGGGTGTAGCTGGCGAGCGTGGCGTCATCCATGGAGGAGAACGGACCGCTGTAGGGGATCTTATGCTCGTCAAGGAGGGGTATGAGCTTGTCCCGGGTAAAGGAGCCGTCCAAGAGCGAGATGCTCGAGGCGCCCTCCAGCTCGTCGAGCATTGCCAGTGGGCTGAGGTTCTTGTCGGTTCCCCCACAGATGAGATGGATGGCCATGTTCTTGAACTTCGCGGAGGTGAAGTGCACAGCTTCAGGTATGGTCGCCGCACTGTCGTTGATGAAGAGTATGGTACCCTGCAAGCCCACCTGCTCGATCCTATGGGGCACCCCTGCAAAGCTCTCCAAAGCCTTGAGTACCGTCTTCCATTTGAATCCCAGGGAGAGCAGCACGGCGTAGGCACTCTTGAGGTGGGGCATCTGCTCCAGCTCCTTGGCACAGGTCCTGTCTATGCCCCGTACGCGCCGGCTGTCCAATCCTGTCAGGCTCCTCACCCGCTTGATCATGACATCGGGCACCACAGCCCTTTTTGTGGAGGGGGTGAAGAGATTGAGCTTGTCCTCAAGGTAGTTCTCGATGCTCTCATAGGAGTTCAGGTGGTCAGGGTAGAAGTTTGTCAGGGCGGAGACTTCTATGGGGGGTAACTGCCCATGCATCGCCGTTATCGTATCGCGGATAAGCCAGGAGGAGAACTCGCATACCAGAAAATCGGGCAGCCGCCTCTGCTCGTCGTGCCTCTTCTCCCATTCGCGCAGGACCGAGAATGCGCTGATGCCCATATTGCCGCACTGCATAGCCTCATAGCCAAGTTTTCCCAGGACATGGGCGACAGCTGCGCTGGTTGTGGTCTTTCCCTTGGTGCCGGTGATGGCGATGATTTTGGTCTCGCTGCACCAGGGGGAGGAAAACAGCCAGGCAAAGTCATTGACCACCATCCTCGCCGAAGCGAGCAGGGGGTGGTTGGGAGGGATGGCCGGGTTCTTCACCACGATATCGGCCCAAAGGAAATCCTCCTGGCGATGAGCGCCTGCAATGCAGGTCGCCCCGCGTTGTGAGAGAGCCTCCATCTCGGTGCCAAGGTCGCACCTTCCCTTCAAATCAGTAATTCTTACCTCATCTCCATGGTCAAGAAAATACATGGCGGCAGAATATCCGCCTCCATTCATACCCAACCCAAAGATCAAAACCTTCATGCAAACTCCTTACCTCTACTTCCAAATACTATAAAGAAAACAGCTGTAGAGCAATAAGGTATCACATTTTAGCCCTTTTTGTCATATGTTCTTGCTGGTGTAGGGCATCTTTTTGTTTGGCCGATAGGGTGTAATTGAGAATCTCAATTGTATAGCGTTGGGCAAAGCCCCGAGCAACTGTATCCTCCTCTTTGAAAGAAGCTTGAATGCTATTTTTTTTTAATGTAGGGTATATATTCGTCTTTTTTGTCGTTGCTAGACTATATGGTTAGGTTGAATCTGAATGTATTATATATAGTGATGCATCTTTCTTTGTTTTCTCCCATATCATTTTTTTATTATTTGTGATATAATAAAATACAGATACCGTTACTGCTAGGGAGAATTCTTGTGAACGTATGGATTACACCCCTTCAACCCCGCTTGAGGTGGAGAGTTCTCCATACCCCTTGACGTTAGTGACCCATATTTGCATAATAACACGGTAATTACAAAAACATCGGAATTGGCTTGCCAATAACCCAACCGGTGGTTTAAGGAGCTCTACAGTGCCTTGTGGAAGAAAAAGAAAAAGACATAAGATTGCTACTCATAAGAGAAAGAAAAAACTCAGAAAGAATAGACATAAGAACAAGAAGTAGACTTCTTTCAATCTTAT
>JAVERP010000028.1:0-54373 GCA_034007055.1 Sphaerochaeta sp. | reverse complement strand
AACGAAAGGCAAGAGGGTTCAAGAATATGGACAATTTCATGGCAATGATCTATTTCGTTTGTGGGGAGTTGGAGATTCCAAAAGCTACCATCATGTAGCCTTACCCACACGATTCAGCGAAAAGCCATTTGTATGTGCCTAACTGATTTGCCTATAGAGATTTAAATATAAGAATTGAAAATTGATTAACCACTGATTATACCGTCAACTAGAATCAAATGGATACCAAGTTTTTGTTTTTACATCCGGCAGTAGGTACTTTACCAAGGATTCCTTCTTGTAAAAACCACTCATTTGGATACCCAGACATACAGACAAAGATCGAGGCACCGCTTGTGCAGTGCCCCTAATCCCGTATTGCTTTCATGCTGTGATCCTATTACTCCTGAAAGAGCCTTATCACCTCATCCTTATCCTTGGCACCTTCAAGCATTCGCCTGAAGACGTTGGACGTACAGGTCCTGGCAATGGAAGCGAGGAGCTCCACATGTGCCGAAGCTGCAGAGGAAGGAGCGAGTACCAGGAAGAAGATCCTGCTCTTCTGCCCGTCAGGGGAGTCAAATTCAACAGGGAAGCGACTGATGCCAACCACCATCGAAACCTGCTTGACCACATTGGTCTTCGCATGGGGGATGGCTATGCCATTGCCTATACCTGTAGAGCCGAGGCTCTCCCGGTTGAGAACGGCCTCCAGCATATCGTCAAACTGTTGGGACGAATATCCTTTGGCCTTTGCCAAAACTTCAACAAGTTCGGTTATGATTCCCTGCTTGTCACTTGCAGTAAGGGGAACTTTGACCAAATCCTTGTCTAAAACATCCAGTAAAATCATGTACTGCTCCTTACGCTTCGAACTCTAGCCAGATATCGTCATCGTCCCTAACCACCAAAACTGGACAAGGGGACGTACGCATCATCCTATCGGTCTCGCTGGAAAGCTCCTCCCGCCGGGAACGGATATCGGTGATACCCCCAAGCACCAGGAGGTCGGAATTCCGCTCCTTGAGCAGCTGGCGCATCACCACATGGATTGCCCCCTCCAACTTGACCGACTCAATTTCCAATTGCTTGGTTGCCGCCAACTTGGCGACATGCCGCAAATACCTGTCCGCATCTGCTTGCAAGTCACGCTGGTACTCATCACGCTCTATCGCAACAAAGATACCGGCCTTGACCAGCTCGCTGAGAGCTTTCGTATTCACCACATAGACTGCAGTCAGCTTGGCTTCGTGTTCGACTGCCAACTTGATGCCGTACATTGCAGCGGTCATCGAACTCTCAGATCCGTCCAGATACACTACTATATCCTTAAACGGGACTCCCATGCGAACCTCCTTTTTCCATCGTATCATTAACTACGACGGCAGTCATCCTATTCTGCTTAGGATCAATGGCGATTTGTGCCTGTTCCATCCTGTCCTTGACCACTTTCAGCAGGATGAAGTTCTCCCTCTCCTGCTCCTCTATGCGTCCGCGCATCCAGTTTATGATCTCCTGGTTTTCAGGAATTACAATCTTTTCCAGGGCATTGACCTTGCGGATGGTCTTCTTCACCTCACGCGCAAGGCGCATGATGGAGACCTTCAGCTCGGCAAGCCTTCCCATCAGGCTCAGGGTGGTGCGGTACCGGTCAATGGAGAGCTCAGCGAGGATACTGGTGCCCTCGCTGCTGAAATACGGGCTGTTGTCGGTGAAGGTGGTCTCAACCTTAGGCAAGGTCACCCCCATCACCCTTCTCTTTCCCAGATCGATGGAGTAGTCGATGTTCACAGCACCACTGAGGTTGCCCACCCTAAGGCGCCCCATCTTCATGATGGCATCGCTTAGGGAGGCCTCAGCCTCCTTGAGGGACTGGACAACCCTGCTTTCGTAGTCAACTGCCTGGTCTACCAACGTAAGCAGTTCGGCTACAAGAATCGAACGCTTCTGGTCCAGCAGCTCGTACCCCAACTGGGCAAACTTCTGGTCATCAGCCAACTTGAGCAAGTTGCTCCGTGTAGGAGCAAGGGTGGTTTTCACGCTTCCTCCTATTTGCCGTAGTGCTCGGCTATCTCCTCATCGGTAAGACGCTGCAACTCTTCCGAAGGAAGTTTGCTCAAGGCCTCCCATCCGATGTCGAGAGTCTGTTCAATGCTGCGGTCCTCGGTAAAGCTCTGGTTGACGAACTTGTGTTCAAAGAAATTGCCGAACTCCAGGTACTGCTGGTCAAGGGTGGTCAGTTCCTCCTCTCCAATGACGGAGGCAAGGTTCTGCACATCCTTGACATGGCTGTAGGAGGCGAAGAGCTGGTTGGCAAGGTGCGGGTGGTCTGCCCTTGTCATCCCCTCCCCGATGCCGTCCTTCATGAGGCGCGACAGTGATGGCAGGCAATTGATGGGGGGATAGAGGCCGCGTGCCTGCATCGAGCGGTCAAAGACTATCTGGCCCTCGGTGATGTACCCCGTAAGGTCGGGCACCGGATGGCTGATATCATCATTGGGCATCGTAAGGATGGGCAGCTGGGTGATGGACCCTCCCCTGCCCAAGATCTTGCCCGACCGTTCGTAGAGTTCGGCAAGGTTGGAGTAGAGATACCCGGGATACCCCTTTCTGGAAGGGATCTCCCCGCGCATCGTACCGATCTCTCGCAGAGCCTCACAGTAGTTGGTCATGTCGGTCATGATGACCAGCAC
Organism: Sphaerochaeta sp.; assembly: GCA_034007055.1. Lineage (GTDB taxonomy): Bacteria > Spirochaetota > Spirochaetia > Sphaerochaetales > Sphaerochaetaceae > Sphaerochaeta. Next base: position 51,701 of record JAVERP010000028.1, on the reverse strand, counting down.
CTGCTTGCCCTTGTCGAAGGCCAGGTGCTCTGCAAGGGTGAGCGCCGTCTTGGGTGTGATGGTCCTCTCGATGGAGGGGTCATCGGCAAGGGAGAGAAAGAGCGCCACATTGTCCAGCACCCCAGACTCCTCAAAGCTGTCGATGAAATACCTGGCCACGTCGTACTTGATGCCCATGGCAGCAAATACGATGCAAAAATCTCCACTGCTGCCGCGTACCTTGGCCTGCCGGGCGATCTGGGCCGCAAGCTTGTTGTGGTCCAGGCCGTTGCCACTGAAAATGGGGACCTTCTGCCCCTGGATCAGGGTCGTCATGCCATCGATGACAGAGATTCCTGTCTGGATAAAGTCACGGGGGTACTCACGGGCCGTAGGATTGATGGGCTGGCCATTGACATCCTTCTCGACCGCCCCTTGGGGTATGGTCGAGCCGTCCCGGCTTTTGCCCAGTCCGTTCATGACACGCCCGAGCATCTGCTCCGACACAGGAAGCGTCAAGGGCTCGCCCATGAAACGCATGCCGGTGCCAGGCAGGTTGAGCCCGTCAGTCCCTTCGAAGACCTGTACGACGACAACCTCATCACTGGTCTCCAGCACCTGCCCGGAGCGGTGGGTGCCGTCGGGAGCGGTGATCTCTACAAGCTCCCCATACCCAACAGGGTGGGTGTTTCGCATATATACCAGCGGACCGTCGATACGGGAAGTACCGCGGTACTCCCGCCCTGACAGCAGGTGACGGTCGGTATGCACAAGCAATGTCTCTTCTTTAGTCCTCATAGATTCCCCCAAGCTGTTCGACGGAGCGCTCGAGGCGCAATTGCAACTTGTCAAAAGCCGCCAGGTCCTCGTTATCGATGGTCAGGCGCATCCTAGCAATTTCCTGTACCACCTTCAGGCGACGGATCTTGACCATCGGCACTCCCTTGGCAATAGCCTCGGAGCCTTTCTGGTAGTATGAGAGGATGATGTCAAGCATCCTCACCTGCTTGCCAACCGAGCAGAATCGGTCGACCTCGTCGAACGCATTCTGCTGCAGGAAAGCTGTCTTGAACAGGGAACAGACCTCCAGGATGAAGTTCTGGCTATCAGGCAGTGCGTCAGGGCCGACCAGCTTGACGATCTGCTGCAGGCGCACCTCCTTTTGCAAGAGCTCCATGATCCTTTGGCGGTTTGTCTGCCACGTGCCATCACTGTTCTGGCTCCACCACGGCTGAACCTCACTGAGGTACTCTGTGTAGGACTCGGTCCAGCTTATCGCAGGATAGTGGCGACTGCTGGCCAAGGCGCGGTCCAGACCCCAGAAACAACGAACAAACCGCTTGGTATGCTGGGTCACCGGCTCGGAAAAGTCCCCTCCGGGAGGGCTGACGGCCCCAATGATGGAGACCGACCCGGTATCACCGGAAAGGCACTGCATAAGCCCTGCCCGTTCATAGAACTGGGCAATTCTTGTGGGGAGATAGGCTGGGAAGCCCTCTTCAGCGGGCATCTCCTCCATACGTCCGCTCAGTTCCCTGAGCGCTTCTGCCCAACGACTGGTGGAGTCGGCCATGATGGCTACATGGTAGCCCTGGTCCCGATAGTATTCGGCCATGGATATGCCGGTATAGATGCTTGCCTCGCGAGCCGAAACCGGCATGTTGGAGGTGTTGGCGATCAGAAGCGTACGCTCCATAAGCGAATGGCCCGTACGAGGGTCTATGAGCTGGGGAAACTCCCTGAGGACGTCGGTCATCTCGTTGCCACGCTCGCCGCATCCGATATAGACGATGATGTCGGCATCACACCACTGGGCGATGGAGTGCTGTGTCATGGTCTTGCCTGTACCAAATCCACCTGGAATGGCTACAGTACCACCTTTGGCCAGAGGAAAGAGGGTATCGATTACCCTCAGGCCGGTGATCAGCGGCTGCTTCAGGGGGAGGCGCTCCTGCACAGGACGGGGGACCCTGATCGGCCAGCGCTGGATCATCGTCAGCTTCTCTTCCTTACCGTCAGGATGCACCACAGTCGCTATGACATCCTCAACGGTGTAGTCACCTTTTGGGGCTATCTGGGCGACAACGCATTCGGCTATGGATGGGGGCACCATGATCTTATGCAGGACCATCTCGGTCTCGAAAACCTCACCGAGGGTCATCCCGCGCGTCAGGTTCGCACCGACTTCAACGGTGGGGACAAAGGGCCATTTCTTATCACGGTCCAAGGCCGGGAACGTGACTCCCCTGGAGATGTAGGCTCCAGAGACGCTCATCAGCTTTTCCAAGGGACGCTGGATCCCGTCGTAAATTGTTCCTATCAGGCCGGGGCCCAGCTCTACGCTGAGACTCATGCCACTTCCATAGACATTGTCACCAGGGCAGATGCCTGTCGCATCCTCGTAGACCTGTACGGTTGCCAGCCCATCATGGAGCTTGACCACCTCGCCTACCAGCTTCTGCTCACCGATCCGTATCATCTCCATCATCGCGGCGTCATTGACGTCCTTGATGAGGATGACAGGGCCATTCACCCGTTTGACCTGTCCGACTATTCTCTCTTTCATGTATGTTCCTGAATCATTGTCCTAATTACGCGGTCAAACCGTCTGAGACGGATCTCAACCTGATTGTTGAACGAGACTTTGTCGTCCAACGAAGAGAGTACTACCCCGAGGCTTCTGATGGGCCTGGGATCCAAGGTTAGGGTCACTTCCGAACCGGTATGTCGCTTCACCAGTTGGGCAGCCTCCTTCAGATGCTTGTCCGTTGCCGGACATGCGTTGCTTGAAGAGACTTTTGCCTCCTTCAGATCGAGGCCCAAGGCCGCTTCTGCAATCCAAGAGGAGAGGTACGGCTCTATGGCCTTGCAATCCATCTTTTCCCGAATGCGGCGCATGACCGAGAGGTAACTCTCGTCAATCTGCCTAAGGGAGGCCTTGCGTTTGACACTTGCCATGTTAGCCTGAAGCCGCAATTCAATCTGTTTCAGCTTTTGCTGGAATGCCTTCTGTTCGACCGACAGCTCCTCCTCGGAGCGCTGATACGCTTCGGCTAGGATCCTCTTGGCCTGAAGACGGGCATCCTCTTCAGTTTTCTTTGCGTTCTCTTCCGCTTGACGGATAATCCCTTCAAGCAGGCGATTGTCTGTGGCATCCATACGAAACCCCCTTTAGAGCGATACACCTATGGCTTGGTTAACCAGCGACCTGAGATCCGTATGCTTTCCATCACCTCGTGAAGAAGGGATCTCCACCACAAGGGGAAACGATTCGGAAAAAAGATACCGGTCAACTGTCGGACGGATCATGTTGGCAACAACATCGGTTATGATGATGATGCCGTTTGCCCTATCCTCCAAAGCCTTGTTCCAAGCCTGTCGTGCCTGTTCGGCATTTGTCGCCTGCATGCCGAACACACCGACAAGGGAGAACCCCAAGACGGTATCCTCGTCACCGATGACAAAATACTTCATTGTTATGCCTTTCCGAGAATCATCAAGGCTGTGATAAATCCAAAGACTACCAGACCTTCTGCAAGGGCGATGAAGATCAAGGCCTGGCTGGCGATCTCAGGTCTCTCACTGATGGCTCCCATGGCGGCACTTCCAACCTTACCAATTGCCATGCCGGCTGCAAGGGCTCCTACGCCAAAGGCGATGGCTGCACTGATACAGATGATCGCTACGGTATAGCTGCCGGCAGTCGAGGCTTCAGCCGTGGCGGCAAAAGCACTGGGTGCAAAGACAAAGCCGGATGCGAGCAACAGCAGTGCCGTGGCGGCAAAAGTCATCGATACTCTTTTTTTGAATGCGATACTGGTCATATTGACCCTCCTAAAAAAACGTCCTATTTTTGAGCAGCAAAGGGTGTCTTCAAGCCGACCGGCTCATACGCAACACCCTTTCCTGTGAAATACCTTGAGAAAAATTCGTAGTAGTTGAGCCTCAAGGACTGGATACCTGAGCTCAAGCCCTCTAGCACGATCACCAGAGCGTTGCCAAAGACCAATATGGCGATGGCCCCCACCCCACCGGAAAGAGAGGAGAGCTCCTTGAAGGACTCCATCAGGGCAGCGTGGGCAATTCCCAGACCGGCGACACGCATGAAGGAGAGCGTATTGGACAGGTAGCCCCCGAAGATCTCCAACATGTCTACGAGCCACTCCATGGTGGAGTCCATTATGACCTTTCCTGCACTCTCCCTCTGCCCTCCCTCCTTGACTGAGAGATAGTAGTCAATGAAGCCGCGCACGAACAAGAGCAGGATGGTTATGGAGAGGACAACAGGAATCCAGGGATCCGAAGGGAACTCCCTGTACCCGGTACCAACAAAGCCGAAGCCCATATAGAGGCCGGTGGCGAAAAGAATCCCTCCGACTATGCCGTTCTTGTCCAACGTCAGCTTAAGCCAGGCTTTCTTCCTGAACAGGTTTACCCAGTTCAGGACAAGGCCGGTATAGATGACGACGATACCAAACCTGATGGTGATTCCCAGAATCCCGTAGACATCTCGAACAGGCCCGGTAGTGGCATGGCCGGCGACCACAGCATCCAGGTTGAACCAGAGGGCGGGGAACAGGGCAAAGCCGAAGTAGGAGCCATACAGAACACCAAAGAGCATCGAAGAGGCTCCAAGATAGGGAAGCAGCTTGCTGAGGTTGCGACTGAGCATCCCATCCTTCTTCAGAGGGTTCCTCTTGTATCCGAGCTGGGTCATCAGCCCGATGAGCAGCAGGACAAAGCCCTGCCCCACATCCCCGAACATCAGGCCGAACATGGTCAGGTAGGCTATCATGACAAAGATGGTCGGGTTGACAGTACCGTACTCGGGGGTGCTGTAGTTGTTCACCATCTTCTGGAACGGCTCCAGTATCTTGGGTGAAGTCACTGCAACAGGGACCTCTGCGCGGGGCATCTGGGTGGCTTCGGTCCATTCGATGACACACTGGCCTTCACTGGAGCTGAAGATGGCCTTGGAGACGTCATCTGCCTGGTCACTTGGCACCCATCCGGAAAAGAGCGTCGTGTTTCTGGTATAGGAGAAATAGGAGCGGATCTGGTCACTGAGCTCATTGAGCCTGAGGTTGCCCCAAATGGCGATGAGGCGGGGGCTCTCGCTCTTGATGAGGGCATTGATCTCCTCCTCTATCGCGCCTCGCTGGACAGCGGCCTTGCGGTGCTCGTCCTCCAGGCGGTGGGTAATGAGGGAGATGGCTTTTTTCTGTGCGGAGACATCGCTGCTCTCTGTCCAGTCAAACTTATCAAGAAGCGGGGAGACCTGCGAGCCGTCGCGGCGCAGGGTAAGGGTTATGAATTTCTTTCCGTCATCGTAAGGCTCGAGCAACCCCCCAAAGGTGGCCAGACGGCTCGAGAGGTCTTCAGCTGTTCCGTGTCCTATCTCCCCGACCCGCAAGTCGAGGTACTCGCCCTTGTCCTCATCTATGTAGCGATGCATCTCATCAAAGCCGAGCACCAATTGGTTGCTCTCCTTCTGAGTATCCTTCAAGACGAGCAGCTTCTTTCCCAGGGTATCCAACATGGAGGCATAGGCTTCGAGGTCCGGCTTCTCCATATTCTTCACATCCAGCACATCGGATGAGGGAAGGGAGACCTGTCCCTGCCTGAGGATCGCCTCAACGCGGTGACGCATATCTTCCAAGGCTATGCGAGTTACTGAGCTAGGGCGGGAACTGAGCTTCTCCATCTGCTGTGGTTCAAGCTTGTTGATGTGGACAAAGTCCATCACCCCCATCTCCAAGAGGCTCTTCACCACAGTGTCGCTCATCTGTTCCAGAACCACAGCCGTGAGAAGCCTCATCGGCCTTGTAAACAAGTTCATGCTAATACCCCCCTGATATAATCCTCTTCATACCCGTAATACTTGCCGTTGAGAATAGCCTTGATCATGGTATCCTCCTCCTTGTAGAGGAAAAAATAGGCAAGGCTGATCCCTATGGTGAAAGGATCGGAAGCCAACATTTTCCGGTATACGGCCTTACGGCGCTCATGGAGATATGCCTCGATGCGAAGATTCTGCAGTGCCATGAGCTCATCCTGGTGCACACTGCCTCGCTTCTCTTCAGAAATCTGTACAAGCGTCTGATTCAAGCCGGGATAGAGCTGTTCGATGACTGCGAAAGGATCGCGCTCTGATGCAGGGCTCCGTACGAAACTGAGTACACTCTTATGCTTATGTACCTTGCCCCAAGGCAAGAACAGCGTTTCAAGCTTTTCTGAATCCATCTTGTGAAACCAGCCGTAGCGGACCATCATCAAGAGGTTCATCAGGTCGATATCAACAAGGAAGACCGACTGTGCGACACGCTTGTCCTGGGCAGAGAGCCTTTCTGTGCTGGCCATCATCTGCTCATACCACTGCAGGTCAAGCTTGTTCTCAAGGACAAACAGCCCCTCATCATCCAGCTGCTGTTCGGTGAAGGCGTTTACCACCTCACTGTAGGGAGTGCCGACAAGGGTCTGGCAAACCCCCTCCCAGGAGGTGGCGTTGACCAGGGCTGTCCAGTCAATGTCATTGAGTAGCTTTTCCTTGAAGAGGTATTCGCTGCGGAAACGCATCGGGCGCCGTCGTATGATGCTGCCATACCAGAGGCGAATGGTATTCTTGAGGTTGTCTACTTCAATTTTCCCTAGGAGGGTCAGGACAAACTCCGCACTCTTGCCCTCTAGATACTTGGCCACTTCCTGATACATCTCCACCTCGTTGTACAGAAGGGCAAGCTCCATCTGCTGGATGTCACCTGTCCTATCATAGGCGGTGGCAACAGAGGCATGGGCACTGTCACGGAGAACCGCGACAGCTTCAACAACACCTTTGGCCTTAAGCAGGTCCTCAATGATATGCGACTCGCGCATCAGACCTATCCTAGCCCGCAGCTTAGCGTTGATGAACCCGTAAAGGGAGGTGGGGTTTTGTCTCATAGGCCGGTTATACTTCCTCCAGCTCTGTTCTGCAAATCTTAGCTGTTATCTTAGCGGCAATCGCATCGAGGGTGGATTCATCAAGAACTGAGGAGATGTCAAGACTCGCTTCAAACTCAGCAAGCCGAAGATTGGCATCCTCTTCTGCCTGAAGCAGAAGTGCGTGATTTTTTTCCCGTTCCTCCTTGAGGGCTGAACGGACCAGCTCACCTGCCTTGAGTTGCGCATCACTGAGGGTGTTGCGCGCACGGGTACTTGCATCACGCATGATTTGTTGCGCTTTATCTTCAACTGAGAGAACTTCGTTGATTATATCGCTTCGCACGTTGGAACTTCCTTTGTTGCTTGACAATGATGACTCTTATATTCGTACTTTTGCATACAAGTGTCAAGTGAAGTTATAATGAATGGCTTGCAGGGCAAGAGAGGGTTCAATGAGGCTGCCTCAGCTATAGGTGAAAATACGCATGGAGAAGGGGTCTGCTCTCCAATGTCATCTCTTGAAAGAATTTGCTTTTCCTCTTCATACGTTTCAAAGTCCAGGGAGAAAGCGGTTTGCACCCAGGCAAGGGCCCTTCTTCTACGGTGCGCCGGATTCGATCATGACACTCTGTTGCCCAGGGTCGCCAGGCCCTGCAAAGAAGAACTCCCCTTCGCCCGTTTCTGCACCTGAGTCAAAACTCCAGTCGTCCTGCTCCAAGGTGGGGAAGATAACCTTCCAGAAAGACTCTTCGTCGATCCGATCGACAATCCTGAGCGTTACACTGGCATCATAGCCGGTAACCAGGTCGGTGCCGAACACATCCTGTTGCTCTTCAACAGGCTGTTGCGTAAAAGCATCCTTGACGATGATGCGCGTCTCAATGGCAGGGTCAGCAACCCAGAAGTCCTCAAGAAGCAGCACCCTGTCCTTTCCGGTCCTTCCTGCCTCAACCTCGGGCACGGTAAACCGGACAGAGTACCACAGGTCATCTACACGAAGGTCAAAGAGATAGTCTCCGGAAAGCACATCACTGATGATGAAGCGGCCATCCTGGTCGGTGAAGAGGTAGAGCGCGTCATCACGGGTCATCTCCTCCTGCCCTTCCTCATTGGTGGAAAGAGCGTACACAGGTGAGGAGTACTGCTCATAAGGGCTCTTGTCCGCCCTGAACAGCAACCCGCTTATGGTGAAGGAGGGTTTGATGTCAATCTTTGTCACAAAGGCCTGGCGGCTTCTTGGGTTCAGCTCATAGACAAAGGAGGTGCCACTGCTGTAATCGGTCGAGCCTGTGGAGAAGACCACGATCGAGTTCTTGATGTTGGTGGAGATGTTGTTGTACAGGGCACTGCCAAAAGGAGTGATTAGCGGTGTGGGAGAAGCATCCAGTGACCTGGCAACAGAGATCTTCGCCTTTTTGAGCTCCCCTACCGGCTTGACCATGAAGAAAGCCTCGTTGACTGATTTGGCAATGGAGAAAGCACCATCAGCATAGGCAAAGGCGGTGTTGGCGGTAAAGGTGGTGGTCTGGCGCCTATAGGAGTCCGAGCTCTGCTGGCGCAGGGAGAAGGAGGATAGGTCTCCGTTATGAGACCATCCACCGACGAGTGAGTGGTCCAGTGGCTTGTCGAACTTCAGGCCGCTGAGGTTCAGGTTCAGGCTATCCTTGGCAGTGGGTCTGTAGGTGATCCCCACAGAACTGGTGCCCGACACTGAAGAGAAGCTCTTGTCGGTCTGCTGGCTGGTGGAGGCACTGGCATTGAGCTTCTGGCTGAATGAGTAGCTGCCGGTTATCTGGGCTGTTATAGCAGGATTGAGAGGGTCGCTATCTAAGGCATTGAGAGCAAGGGAGCCACTGAGGGACATTCCCTTGAAAGGAGAGAAGCCGGTGGAGAAGGCGGCAGTCCAAGCGGGAGCTGGGGTGTCGAAGCTCTGTGTGATGGTAGCCGAGAGGGTATAGCGGATCTCCTTGGAAAAATTACCACTGTAGGAGAGGTTCCCTCCCAGTGAGAAGGGAGGATCCACCCCTCCCCCAGGAAGTGCGGGATAGGGCTTGAAGAAGTTGACCCCGACATTGAGGGTACCGAAAGAGAGCTCTGACTTGCCGCTGAAACGGTGGCTCAACGCTCCGCTGATGGAGGGGGAGGCAAACCAATTGTGGCGGTCATCAAGGCCAAGGGTAAGCTGTGCCTGGGTGGTCCCTATCATGGAGGCGAAGACGCCGTTGACCATCCCGCTGAACGTGCCGGGGGAGTAGGCAATGTCACTGGAAAGGGTAAAGGTGTTTGTCAGCCCTATCTGCTGCCAGTAGTTGGCTGTGAACTTGTCCAGATGGTAGGAGAGATACTGGCCTTGGTACCAGGGCAGATTCAGTGTCCACCTTTCACCGGAGGCAACTGCAGACTTGACCTTGGGAATGGTAATGCCAACGCCGTAGACAGTGTCTCCCTTTCCCAGGAGGCGGTAGTCGTAGCCCATGTCCACATACTCCACCTTAGCATCATCAGGCCTGGCTGAGGGTATGGTCACAATCTTGATGATGTTGGCCCCTTGGGTAAAGACAAAGTCCTTCAGGCGGTAGGTTCCAGCCTGGAAAGTCCTGCGAAACAGCTCATTGTTGTTGACCGATATCACTATCTCCGACGGTTCGACCAGAACAATCCGGTATTCAAACTGGTTGCCCTTGGCCTTATCAGAGCCGTAGGAGTAGTTCTTTTCCAACTGCAGGCCGAAGGGGGTAGCCCCTGTTGATCCGTCTACTGAGGCCCTGTTCGACAGGCTCGAACCCACATTACCAAAGGAGAGGCGCTGGCTAAGCTCCACAAAGTCATAGAACCCGTTCCAGGAGCCCAAGACAAAGGTGGGGGTAAGCATTGTGGTGGAAGAGGAGAGGGAAAAGGAGAAGTTGATGCCAACGCCAAAAACAGAGGCCCTGTTGGAAAAGCTCAGGCTGGTAAGGGCGTTGTTCAGTGTTAAAGGAGAGGACATATAGTCAAACAGGGTATAGAGGCTCAAGGAGCTTGCTATGGAAAAATTAGCTGGCTTGAGGAGTATGGCGCCGCTGATGCCATACTGCTCGCGCCTGTTGATTGTGGTTGCAGTGACGCTCACTGACCTTTCAGGCATGTCCTGGATACCAAATTCCAGAGAGACTGTAAAGGCTGCACTATCATAGGTTGCCTCAACCTCGCGGTTGTTTATCTCCTCAATGGAGAGAAAGGGAAGATTATCCCCAAAAAGGCGTTGATATGTCCCTTTGGTGATGAAATCTCCAATGAACAGGGATAATTCCAGGGTATTGATGAATTGGGTCTCCCCTTCAAACTTCACCTCGATGTCCCCGACATAGTCCCCGTTGATCAAGAGCCCGAGGTAGTAGAGACCATCTTCGTAGGCGATGGTGGAATCAGCACCCACTACAAAGAAATCAGCAAAGAAGTCATCACTCTCTTGCTGGACATCAGTAAGGACAGGAAAGAACATGTCAAACTCCTCTTCTGAAAGGACCATCGGTTCAAACAGAAAAGGCTCTTCGGGGACATGCAGTTTCGTGGTGACAGTGGCGGGATTCGGTACAGCCGGTACAGTGGCAATCGCAGGCATTCCCATCGCAAGCGACTCGTCCGGCAGGGAACCTTGACCCTCCCCAGGCCCTTGCCCATCCTCAGCTGATTTTCCCAGCACAGGGGGTTCGTCCGGCTCAGCAGAGGTATCCTCTTGGGACGATACAGACGCTACGTCGGTGAGGGTCGTCTGGCTCTGGGTGCCGGCACTATCGGCTTGAGGCAACGCCTCTTGCCCGACTGCAATAACCGTTGGCCCAGAAGAGCCTTCCCTACCTGACAAACCCTGGGCTGGGACGGCAAGAGCCTCCCTGTCCAGGGTGGTTATGGGGATACTTTTTTCGCTCTGGCCGGGAAGGAAGGTACAGGAGCCCTGAAAACATTCACATACAAAGGTCATAATAAAAAGGGTTACCAATGCGAGTAACCCGCCTAAGATTACCGCACTTGTTAACCCCTTTCGTTTCATATACTCTTTATCCTACTAAAGCAACAGAGAGAGATTGGACTCCCTATTTGCTATATTTGATGGTGGCCTGATAGGTTACACCGGAAGCCCTGGACAACTGTTCGGGCCAAGGAATTTGCTTGGTGACTGTTTTTTTAGCAAGGATGTTCATTCCATCAACCGTTGCCAGCGCATCGGCACCCTGCAAGATCACCGAGTTTCCCTTGCTGTCTTTGACCTCAAGGATACCTGAGACCAGAAGCTGATGGACGTTGCCCATATTGACAAGGGTGACGGCCATGACCGGCTCGCCCTCTGCTGAAGTGGCGGGTGCTACAGAGCGTACCGCTACGTTTTCAACAATCCTGGAGGGTTGGACGTACAGGCTTGTGGTGTAGATGTACAGGAAGTTGAACATGCCCTGGTCAGTTGCACTCCTACCCTGTGAATAAGGAATCTGCTCGGCTTTCAAGCGGAAGGAGAGCTCGTTGGTGACCGTCTTGGGTCCACGGTACTGCACACGGACTACCCAGCTGCTCTGCGGAGGTACAACAAGCTTGTTGGGAACGATTGAAAAATAGGCGTCTGCAGGCGAATTGATCTCTTCACCCTGAGCATCCTGGTCCCTGATAAGCGCCGTTATGCTGATGGCGATCGAATCATTGCTATCGTTTACGATTGTGTAGGTCTTGGTGCTTTCTGCCCCAGTAGGCTGAAAAACCTGCTCCAAGGGAGAGAACTGATACGCATGTATACTCGACAGGGATACAAACAGGACCATCAAGGCGAGTATTGCCGTTCTTGTCGCATTTCTTTTCATCTGATTCATTGGACACTCTCTTTTTACCAATCTGTTTTGTGACAGTGTACGCTATCGATGCCGATTCTTCAAGTATTCATTTATTGGCAAAGCGTAAAAAACCATATTTCTAGGTGGTTGCCATTCTTTTCAAGGCGGAATCAAAGGTTCCTTTCAGAATCGGAGCATACAATGCAACAATTTCCTCCGTCTCTCCAGGCATCCCTTTCTGGAACCAATCTAGGGAGGCCCCGACGAACGCATGCTTGTAGAAGTTGACAAGGAACTCCAATTGCACTTGGGAGACCCCCAACTTGATGGCGCGCACTTGCAAGGAGTTGGTAAGCAGCGTCGCCATTTCACGGCAGAGATACCGGTCGAGCAACTCCCTGCCCAGGCTGTTATAGATATTCATCATGACCTCGCGATTTTCCTGCAGGTAGGTGCACAACGAGCGTATGGCCGTCTGCCCATCATCGGGGGTATGGAATTCAGGATACTTCTTTGAAAACTGCTGCCCTTCATTGGCAAACATCCAATCCAACAGGTGGTATATGTCACGGAAGTGATAATAGAAGGTCTGCCGATTGACGCCGCATCGTGCCACCACCTCCTTGACTGTTATCTTATCTAGGGTCCGCTCAGCCATAAGTTGTTTCAACGATTGGGCAAGTGCCAGTTTAGTCATTGGTGCCATTCTGATTCTCCTACTTACTTTGCCTTAAGGTACAACATTTTGAAGGAAACGCCTACTCTTATCTAGTAATAGTTGCTCGCAATACCAGCCAACCATAATTTTATCGAGACATTTCTCCCATTCGTTGACACTAAAACCCTTCTATGGTATTGTTCCTTCCTGTCGGGTAACCGATACATGTTCGGGTTGTAGCGCAGGGGTAGCGTACTTGTCTGGGGGACAAGGGGTCGACGGTTCAAATCCGTCCAGCCCGATATCCTGTAAGGAATTATTCCTTGCAGGATTTTTTTGTGCCCAAATATAAAGGGCCCTCGATGAGAGAGCACACGCTGGGGTGGGTGTTATTCGGGAGACCAGAGCTCTCAAGGGAGTCCTCCAATCCAGCAAAGGCCGCCTTTTCTGCACGGGACTTCAGAGAGATTTTCTCTAGAGAGACGATTGGAACACTCCAACCCAACGTGTGTTGTGCAAATTTCAGCATCAAAACAAAGCTTACAGACATATTTTTTTTTGTATTATATTGCCTTCAAGTGTAGTACAATACAGAACTAACTACAGAGCTGAGGTTGGTAATACATGAACCTATATCTTCTGATCATCTTCTTGGTACTTGCAGGACCGCTTCTTTTGTCTTTCGATAAGAAGGTAGCTTTCTATAGGTACTGGAAGCGTTTGGCCTTATCGATGCTTCCTGTCACGCTGCTCTATATCGTCTGGGATATCATGGCGACAGACCAGGGCCACTGGAGTTTCGATTCTGCATATGCTGGGGGATGGAGACTGTTCGGCCTCCCGTTGGGTGAACTGCTCTTCTTTTTCGTAGTCCCCTATGCCTGTATCTTCATCTATGAGGTGGTGAAGGCATATTTCCCCCACAAGGAATCAGGCAACCTGGGACGGGCACGCCTGGTGGGAGGGGTCGTCATACTCCTCAGCCTTGGCCTGGCCCTTCTCTTCAGGGCCCAGGCATACACCGTCCTTGCCCTGCTCTCGCTAGCCCTCTGGATAGCTGGTACGCTCCTTGTCCGACCACGGCTGCTCCTGCAAATCAGCACGCTCTGGTTCATGCTCCTCTCTGCCGTCGCCTTTCTTCTGGTCAACGGCTTTCTGACCGGCATCCCCATTGTCCTGTATAACCCCGAGGCCATATGGGGGATTAGGATCATCACCATCCCCCTTGAGGACCTCTTCTACAATATCGGCATGCTGGGATTCTTCCTTCTCAGCTATGAAACATTGGGAGCGTTTCTCGAAAAAAAGAGTGTGACCAGTGAATAGTGATGCCATCCATGTGATAGGCGGCGGCTTTGGAGGGCTGGCAGGTGCCATCACCCTTGCCTCCAAAGGGCGCAAGGTGGTCCTGCATGAAAAACAGGATACCCTGGGAGGAAAGGCGAATACCAGGAAGGTGGGGCCCTTCCGGTTTGATACGGGCCCCTCCCTGCTGACCATGGTCGAGGTGTTCCGCACACTCTTTGCCGAGGCAGGAAAAGATATCGAAGCATATATCCCCATAGTGGAACTTTCTCCTTTGACCCACTATTGGTTTGCCGACGGGACACGGGTGCACAGCGACCGCATGGAGCTTTTCATCCCTACCCTGACAGAACACCTGGATGTCACCGAGGACGAACTGAAGAGGTACTTTGCCTATGCGAAGAGGATATGGGATACCACCCATGGTGTTTTCCTGGAAAAATCCCTGCATAGCTGGAAGACCTTCGCCTCCCGGGAAACACTGCATTCGCTGGCGCGCATAGGGTCCATCGATGCGCTGAGGAGCATGCACAAGGCAAACGCCTCATTCTTCAGGGATCCCCGCCTTGTGCAGCTGTTTGACCGCTATGCAACCTACAACGGATCGGACCCCTACCAGGCCCCTGCCACCCTGAATACCATTGCCTATGTTGAGCATGGCCTTGGAGGGTATGGGGTGACAAATGGGATCTACGGCATCATTGAGGGGCTGGAGAGGCTAGCGCGTGAATTGGGGGTGGAGGTACGCACTGGCTCCGAAGTGAGTGCCATCCTCCATGATAGGAAAAACCGCATAACTGGGCTTGTGGCCAACGGAGAGGAGATTGCTGCCTCACTCATCATCTCCGATGTCGATGTCTCCAAGCTCTACTCCGACCTCCTCAATGACCGAGGCGCTCCCCTAGCCAGGCGGTATCGCAAGCTCCCCCCCTCCTCCTCAGCATTGGTCTTCTACTGGGGAATCGATAGGGAATGCAAGGACCTGGGCCTGCATAACATCCTGTTCAGCTCTGATTACCTCAAGGAGTTTGAGGCTATCCACACCCATAGGCAGATTCCCGATGACCCCACCATCTACCTGAACATCACCAGCAAGATAACCCCGACCGATGCCCCCGTCGGTGGGGAAAACTGGTTTGTCCTGGTGAATGCACCCCCGCATGACGGACGCTCCTGGCATGAGGAGATTGCGCACACACGGAGCCGGATTGTAGAGCGGCTCTCCCTGACGCTGGGTTTTGATCTGGAACAGCATATCGCAGCGGAAGAGTGCATGACTCCCGCCGACATAGAGACCCAAACAGGCAGCTATCGTGGCAGCCTGTATGGCATCTCGTCAAACACCACGATGGCTGCCTTCCTTCGCCATCCCAACCGGTCAAAAAGGTATACGGGCCTCTACCTGGCGGGAGGAAGCGTGCATCCGGGGGGCGGGATGCCGTTGGCAACCCTCTCCGGAGTCATAGCGGCCCACCTGCTGCTCAAGGGGTGAGCATGGGAATCTTCATTGCCAGCATGGTGATAGGCCTGTGGGCAGGCCACCTGGGGTGGATGCTCTCCTTGCGTGAGATCACCTACACCTCCCCCATGCTCTATGTGCATATCATACTCCAAGGCTATCTCTACACAGGCCTGTTCATCACGGCACATGACAGCATGCACGGAGGCATCAGTGCAAACAGGACGGTCAACACCCTGTTCGGCAGGGTAGGCCTGTGGCTGTTTGCAGCCTTCCCCTACCGGCGGATGTTCACAAAACATATGGAGCACCACCACCATCCTGGAACAGAAGATGACCCCGACTTCTCGACCCACCAGAACCCCATCCGTTGGTTCTTCTCCTTCTTCTTCTCCTATGTCACGCCGGTGCAGATCCTCACCATGGCACTGCTGTTCAACATAGGGCACCTCGTGTTTGGCTTTCCCGTCGCCAACCTGATCCTCTTTTGGGTCATCCCGGCTTTCCTGGGAACATTCCAACTCTTCCATTTTGGGACCTACGCCCCCCACAGACTCCCCCACACACCCGAGATGGCCCCCCATAATTCCCGGTCGCAAAAGCGCAATCATCTTTGGGCCATGCTGAGCTGTTGGTTTTTCGGATACCACTGGGAACACCACCAGTATCCGGGCACACCCTGGTGGCGCCTCCATGGCAAAAAGGATCTCACTGTCCCCTACAACAGTGATGGAACAGAGAGAATATGAGGTTGCATGACCTGTCCATAGGACGTTGCTCCCTTCATTACCGTCGTTTACCCTTGTGGGGAGAGTGCCCTACCGCCAAAGGCAATCGATGATGGTCCCATCCCGGTACTCAACGGCAGCCACGACCTTAGCGGTGCGGGCAGGAAAGTGAGGCCTTCCTGTAAGCATATAGATCTGCTCCATCAGGGTCCGTATGGGGACAACAGGTAAGGATGAAGCCTGCAAAAGGGCCAGGATATCCGGACGCAGGGGGTTCACTGCAACACCACGCTCAGTCACCACGACATCCACACTCCCCCCTGGGGTGCACACCAGATTGACATGCTCGTGGATCATGGGGATCCTTCCCCGGAAGGAGGGGATCACCACTACGGTGAGCTTGGCTCCATAGGCGGTGTCAGGTCCGCCTCCCAGGGCTCCAAGGATCCGGCCGTTTGTGCCGGTGATGGAGTTCACATGGAAATCAAGGTCGACCTCCGTCGCCGAAAGAATCATCACATCCAAGGCATGGGCAATGCATCCAGGGTGGTAGGGGTTGGCGTACTGCGAAGCGCCCATCTCCTTATGGAAGGGGTTGCCTGCCAAGGAAGCGGCCGATCCAGTGTCAAAGCTCTGCACATCATAGAGGGTGTGGAATAGCTTGTTTTGTGCCATTGCAACCAATGATTCTGTAATCCCACCCGAGGCAAATCCGCCTTGGATATGGTGTGCCTGCATATGGGAGTTGAGGAGCATGGAGACCAGCAAGGAGATGCCCCCACTGCCCGCCTGGTAGTTAAAGCCATCGCGTATCATGCCCGAGGCTTGCAGGACACCCAAGGCCTGGGTCGCAATGACCAGTTCCAGGGGGTTTTGGGAGATCCTCAAGGAACCTCCGCCTATGAGGCGCGCATCCCCGATGGCGGGGACCTCCACGATGAGGTCGACCCACTTGGACGGTATGGAGATAGGCAGGCTCTGCCCTTCCACCCGGGTGTCGGTGATGGCTATGACGGTCTTTGCATACTGGGCATCAGGGTGGGCATAGCCCATCGATCCGAAGGGGTTCTTCCCGGTACACCCATAGAGGTTTCCCTGGACGTCGATCGCTGAAGCGGCCAGGAAGGCCACATCTATGGGGATCTCCCCGGCCTCGATAGCGCGGGCCCTACCCCCATGGGAGCGAAATATCACCGGTTGGGGGATCTCGCCCTGCAGGACCGCATCGGTCAGGGGCTCCTTGAGTCCTGTCGTTTCAATCCTGGCCACCACCTTGGCCTGCACTGCACGCAAAACAGAAGCACATGCAGGGCCCATGAGCGAGGAGGCACAGAGGACCAGGTCCCTGAACCCAAGCTCTTCGAGCTGCTCCAGGACAAGGCCCACGACCAGGTCCCCCAGCCTGAGGTGGTGGTGGAAGCTGATGCGCATCCCATCCTTCAGGCCGCTTAGGGAGATCGCTTCTGGCAGGTCCGTTACGCTGCAGGGCACCTTATCCCTTGTGGGGACTCTGTGTTGGATGTGTGGCGAATATTCGTCTTCATAGTGAAAGGGACGGGTCTTTCCATAGCCGCTGATATGGGAGGGGATGAATCGCCCTGCATCATTATAGGATCCTTGCATGCCTTACCTGTTCCCTTCAGCCGCAGCCAGGACCCTATGGGCCCAGGCAATGACGGGCTTGTCGATCATCCGTCCCTCAAGGCTTGAAACCCCATCCTGATTTTTTTCCAGAGAGGCCAAGATGGCTTTAGCCTCCCTCACCTCCTGGGCGGAAAACGAGAACTCGCCGTTGATGGCGGCAACCTGCTTGGGGTGTATCGCAGACTTTCCATGAAAGCCCAGGGCCTTGGCATGGGCGCACTCAAGGACAAGAGCATCTGCATTGTCAAGAAAGCCGTAGGCCGCATCGTAGGCCTCAATGCCACAGGCACTTGCTGCACTGGCAATGCGTGCCCGTGGATAGTCAAGGGCAACCCTGGGACCATTGCGGTGGATGCCCAGAGCTGAGCAGTAGTCCTCAGCACCAAAACTGAAGGCGATCACCCTAGGGGAGGCTGCCCCGATCCTGAAAGCCTCTTCAACGCCACGGGGGGTCTCAAGCAGGACCTGAAGATGCACAGAGCCATCGGGGATGTGCAGCTCTGCCTCCAGTAGGGAGAGGGCATGGGCTATCTCCTCTACCTCGGCAGCGCTCTCCACCTTCGGAACCCTGATGATGGCACCCCCTGAACCCACCACCGCCTTCAGGTCATCCTGCCAGTAGGGGGTGTCCAGGCCATTTATCCGAACTGCAATCTTCACAGCGGGGTGAGTTCTCTCCAAACTGGCCCTGATCAAAGGCAGCAGCCCCTCCAGCAGGAGGCGCGCCTCATCCTTTTCAGAGAGGGCGACGGCATCCTCCAAATCAAAGATGATGCCATCAGAGCCGTACATACCGGCTTGGATCATCCTGTTGGGGGTATTGGCAGGGGTATACAACCAACTTCTCACGCCTCCACCCCCCTTTGCAACCGCTGCACAGCACATCTCAGGCGAGCTTGGGTGACACAATCAAGGGCCTGGTTATCCTCGACAAGGATGAGGACACCGCTGATCTGCAACTGCTGCAGCGTCTGCTCAACAGCAGTGCGGATCTGAGGGCCAAACAGGTCGAGCACTGGGGACGTGATCACTATCTCATTCGCACCACAACGCGTTGAAAGGGTGATGTGGGTATCCCCCTTCTCCCTTTTTCCAGCAACAGCGGTTCTCTGCATACCCAAACCCCTCCTATAGCGGTTGTACATCCACCCAGACAAAGGTGGTGCGACAACCCCCTCCATAGGTCAGTCCGACCTGGCCTTGGCTGTAGGGTTTTTCCGTATCCTCCACGCGTATGAGCTCTTCACCCCCGATGCCGGCGACCAGGGCACTACCCTGTACAGACAAGGAGAGGGTATAGGGCTTTCCAAGCTCCCAAGCGAAGGCGGCGGTGCCCATGGCGACCAGGCGCCCCTCCTCCTTCTTATAGAGGGTCGCACTCTGCCCTTCAGTGAGTGCAAAAACATACGAGCGCCTCGTCCCCTGCACCCGAGCCATGATCCCATGGAAGGAGCCGAGGTTGGGGACCAGCATCCCCCCAAGCCTATAATCGCGCCACTGGGGTGATCCTGTATACTGTTCGCCCGCTTCATACCCGCTGCCAACAGCCCTCCCCCCTTCAAGGCGCCAATATCCACGGTACGCAGTCCACCCTGAGATGCCTCCCCCTTCAGGGCGTTCACGCGAGAAGTCATTATAAAAATCAGGCCCGCCCTCCCAATGGAGGTGTTCCAACAGGACAGACCCATTTTCAAGTCCATTGCCGATGTTGTGCACGACGATGCCGACCTCGCTTATCAGGGCATTCTCCAGACGCTCCAGCTTCCATGAAAGGAGGGTGCTCTCGCCCGGGATCAGCGCAACGCCCATCTGCTGCGTACGCCTGCCCTGATGGGCATCCCTATAGTACAAACTGACCAGAAAAGAGTCGGCTGAACCCTCAGGAAGAAAGACGGAGGCCGTAATGGTCTGACCGGGATAGAGCTTGGGGGAGAAGGTTGCCCCATAGTAGTTGGCGCTCAGCTCGTCAATGCGGCAATGGGTCTTGACGAAAAAAGATGCCTGGCTTTTCTTGCCCAGTTTCTTTATGACTGCGCACAAGCCGGTATGCCCACCAAAGGTCTGCCTCCCATCGTCGGCTGATACGGTAAGCAACTGGATAGTCTTCGCTGCATCGGATCCGATCCTGAACCCCTGGGTAGAGCCCGGATGGCCAAAGTGATAGCGATAGGGGCTTCTGGAGTTCTTCTGACCTGCAACCAACTCACCACAATCGGCAATGGTATCCGAGCAGGAACTCAAGTCGGTGTAGTTTGCAGATCCGATGACACTGGCGAGGACCAGCTCATCCTGCTGGGGATCTCTCCACTCTTGTCCGATACCCTCCAGTCCGACGGCCACGCCCATGATGGCTCCTAGGTTGCCTACGTTGCAATCGGTATCCCAGCCACACATATTCCCGATGCGAAGTGTCCGGGAGAAGTCGCCATCCCCATAGAGGAGTGCGAGGACGATGACCCCTGCGTTGGGGATGATGGGAACCACCCCACTATACTTGTCGTATCCATACTCTCTGGCCAGGAAGTGGTATGCATCATGCCACGTTCCAACCTGGTTGCTATGAAAATCAAGCATGGCATGCACAACGCGTGCGTATTGCGAGTCCGAGGGGATCACAGCCAAGGCGTCCAGGACCAGTTGCCTGGGGTTTTTGAAGCTGAAGGCAGCGCTGGCGAGAGCCGCTACAAACATCCCGCCCAGGATGCCGTTGCCGTCATGGGAGATGCTCGCCGCCAAGGCACCGTACCGTGCGGCCCCATGGACATCGTTGGGAACGACCAGGCCCCAGATGTCACTGAATATCTGTCCTCCGATCTGTTCTGCCAAACTCAGGCCGTTGAGCTCTGCCGAGCCGGACAGGGGGGCGGGAATGCCGCTGGCCAAGTTCAGATATGCGGTATGCTCGGTTGAGATGCCATAGCCGCCCCACCACAGCGTGCCCCTTTGGTCAGAAAGATAGTTGAGCATCGTCTCCCCAAAATGGGAAGCCGCCACTTCGGGGCCGAAATCTAGAATGGTTTTTACGATCACCATGGGAAATGCAGTATCATCATCAGGCTTGAAGATTTTTCCCGCAGGAAGGGGAAGGTAGGTCTTCAGCTCCCCGAGGGTCTCCCTGATCTCCTGGTAGGTCCAGTTCTCGACAGGGGCTCCAAAGCGAACCCCTGCACTCTTGCCAATCCAACCGGCATACACTCGCTCTCTATAATCGGGGGGGAACCTCATTGCTATATCTCCTCTATGATGGCGCACAACTGTCGGTAGTCACTGATAACATAATCGGCCTCGGGATATCCGAAAGAGGGAATGTCCCGAACCCCGGTATACCGCACCGAGTGCATCCCCGCCTGGCGTGCCCCGATGACATCGGTGTGCAGCAGATCCCCGATATGGACGACCTGGTCAGCCTTGCAGCCGGTGCGGTCAAGCACCGCCTGGAAGACGCCTGGGGCAGGCTTGCTCATCCCCAGCTCATCGGAGTAGAGGCCAAAGGAGAACCTCGAGCCATGGTCGCGCTCGATGAGCTGGCGCAGATACCTGCCCGAAGAGACTCCGGTATCTGAGATGATTCCCAGCTGCTTTGTCCTGGACAACTGCTGCACCACCTCTATGACATGATCGGTGGCCACGGTATTGCCGGTGAAGATGGCCTGCTGCAACACCTCGCACAGCTCAGAGAGCAACCCCTTGGGAAGTACGACGCCAAGGTCCTTCAGGACCAAGGCCATAAAATCGTGCACATCCAGGGTGCGGTGTTCCCTACGCCAAATGTCATCCCAGATTACCCAGGAGCGTTCCATCGCAGCGTATATCATGGCGTCCGTAATGCCGGTGATCCCCGCCTGAGAAAAACAGTGCTGGATCCGGTCCTTGCGCTCATGCTTCAAGGAATTTATGTTGCGGTACAGGGTACCCCAGAAGTCAAAGGTCACTACAGTAATAGCCATGCGTCCTCCCTTATCCTTTCAGTCCAACGGAGGCGATCCCTCCAATCAGCTTCTTCTGTGCGAAAAAATACATGAGCAGCACCGGCAGCATTGTTGCCAGAGTCGCTGCCATCAGGAGGTTCCATTCAACGCTCCAGATGCCCTTGAACATCTCCAGCCCGAGCTGGATGGTGAATTTCTCGTAGGTGCTCAGATAGATCAGGGGCTGCAGAAACTCGTTCCATGTCCATAGGAACGTATAGGTGACGATGATGGTCAGAGCAGGGATGCACAGGGGAAGCAATATCCTGTAGAGAATCCCAAAGGTCCCCACCCCATCAATCTTAGCCGCATCGTCAAGATCCCTGGGCAGGGTCTTCATGTACTGGATCAGGAGGAAGATAAAGAAGGGGGTCCCGGTGAAAGCGGGCAGGATCAGGGGCCAGTAGGTGTCGTTGAGCCCCAACTTCACATACATCGTAAACAAGGGGATCAGTTTTGTCTGCAAAGGGATCATCATCGTGCTGATCACCAGCAAGAAGAGCACTTTCTTCCCAGGAAAACGCAACCGGGCGAACCCATAGGCTATCAGGGGAACTGCCAAGAGTTCACCGATGATTTTGACGACGATGATAAACAGTGTATTTCCCATGAAGCGGAGCATCGGAACGCGGGTGAAGGCATCGCTGAAGTTCTCCCAGTGCAGGACTTTGGGAATCCAGGTTGTCGGCCAGACAAAGATCTCCCAACGGGTTTTCAAGGCTGTCGAGAGCATCCAGAAAATGGGTACCAGGAAGATCAGGGTCAGGGTGATCATGAACATATGGGTCAGGATGGATTTTCGCACCTGCCTGATCTTATGCTTTCGTATGACGGCGGAAATTGTTTGTGTTTGTGTTTTCATTTTGCCTTTTCATCCCCTTCATAGTACACCCAACGATTGGAAGTGTAGTTGACCAGCATGGTCATACTCATTATGACGACAACCAGCACCAGGATGAGCGCCGAGGCATAGCCTGTATTGAAGTGTTGGAAACCCTCCTCATAGAAGTAGAGCAGATAGAAGTACGTCGCCTTCAGGGGGCCTCCCTTGGTTATGACAAAGGCCTCGGTAAAGACCTTGAAAGCTTCAATCATCTGGATGATCAGCTGGAAGAAAAGCGTGGGGGTCAGCAGGGGGAGCGTGATGGTGAAGAAGGTCCTGACCTTGCCCGCTCCGTCAATCTTGGCCGCTTCATACAGCTGTGGGGGAATGTTCTGCAGCCCGGCCAGATAGATGACGGCACTTCCGCCGACCTTCCACAAGCTCATGCTCGCCACAGAGGGCAGTGCCCACTTCGGGTCCCAAAACCATTTGGGGCCTTCGATTCCGACCAAGGCCAGCAGGGTGTTGACGATACCCACATCAGGCTGCAGCAGCCACGTCCAGAGCATGGCAATCGAGACGCCTGATATGACGGCGGGGATGTAGAACAGGGTCCTGTAAAAGTTCATCCCCTTGATCTTCATGTTCAGCAGCAGGGAGAGCAGCACCCCAAAGACGATGACGATAGGCAGCGACATGGCCACATAGAGGCCGGTTGCCTTGATCGCCTGGTAAAAGAGAGGGTCGTTGGTAAACATCCGCACATAGTTCTCCATCCCTATCCAAACCGGTGCATCCATGATGGTCCAGCGGGTGAAACTGTAGTAGATGGTCGAAAGGATCGGTATGAAGGTGAGAATGACAAAGCCGAACAGCCACGGGGAGATACTGATATATCCGCAGATAGCTTCCTTGACTTCAGCTTGGGATCGGTTTTTCCAGGGTCTACGCATTACTTTTTTAACCTCTCACAGGGAGTCCTGTCCGGAGGTGTGACCCTCCGGACGGCTCCTGTATGAAAATAGATACATCCCTAGTACAAAAGGGTCTTCTTAGCTTCGTCCAACGTCTCCTGAGCACGAGGAACCAACTTGTCCAGTTCTCTCTTGATCTCACTCTTCTTGATGGTGCCAAGCTTGATCATGTCCCACAGGTCCTTGATCGTAGCCTCAACCTTCGTTCCCGAGGGGTGGGAGCCGCGCCAGATGGCTACCTGCTTGTCATTGAGGATCTCCAGGAAACCCTTCACATAGTCCTTGTCGGCATCCTTGTACTGCACAGCCACTGTCTCGATCGAGGGGAACAGGTTGCCGTTGTCCATCAGGAACTTCTGCCCTTCGGGTCCGACATACCATTTCAGGAAAGTCCAGGCCTCTTCGGGGTGTTTCGTACCTTCCCAGATTGAGACAAGCATCGACCAGGCATTGACATGGCGCTGATTGTTCCCGACTCCAGGTTCGCGAACCACACCAAAGTTCTTGCCAGCGCGCACTGCGTCCAGCATATGCCCCTGGTTGAGGGTTGCCATTGCAAGACGATCGGCCATGAACAGGTCGATGGGTCCGGTGTTCTCTGTGCTGAGGGTGGACATGTCTGAAACGCTGGGTGTTGCACCGCTGCGCATCAGGTCATAGAACCACCCATAGGCAGAAAGGGACTCAGGGCTATTCAGATATCCATCGACGGTGGTGCTGTCCATGCTGTACAGGCGTGCATTTGGTCCATAATTGTACCAAATGGCCCTGAACGGACGGGTGAGAATCTCACATCCCCAAATCTTCTTTGCAGGATTGGCCACTTTCTTGGCAATCTCCAGATACTCCTGGGTAGTCCAGTCACTGGTAGGGTAAGCCACCCCTGCTGCATCGAAGAGGTCCTTGTTGTACATCACCAGCGATGCGCCGACTCCCAGCGGCAGACCAATGGTCGTGCCATTGAACTGGGTCTTGGTATCCCAGAATCCTTCGTAATACATGCCGGTGTCAAACGTATCGCGCTCGATGTAGGGGCCCAGGTCCAGCGCCTTGGGGAACCAGCTGGAAATCGAGAAGAAAGCCACATCGGGACCGCCGACCCCAGCACCCAGGGCTGTTGTCATCTTCGTCTCGAACCCCTTCGTAG
This sequence comes from Sphaerochaeta sp., assembly GCA_034007055.1. Taxonomy (GTDB): domain Bacteria; phylum Spirochaetota; class Spirochaetia; order Sphaerochaetales; family Sphaerochaetaceae; genus Sphaerochaeta. Next base: position 27,296 of record JAVERP010000028.1, on the reverse strand, counting down.
GCAGCAACGTCATGTTGATCTTGATATTCGGATGGGAAGCTTCAAACTCCTTCACCAAGCTACGTTGTACGGCTTCATCGTACTCTTCTGAGTTCCATGTCCACCACTCCAGGGTAACAACCTCTGCTTTTTTCGCGTCAGTTGCAACGGTCTCCTTTTGTCCGGCTGCAAACAAGAATGTCGACATGCACAACAGGATGGCCAATGCCATCACGATTTTCCTTGTCTCTCTTTTCATTCTTTCCTCCTTGCGTTATCTCATTCGCTCTACTGCGAATAGTTCACCTTATCGGGCAAGCGCCCACAGCATCAGGGCCTCGCCCATTTCTACCAGATCCTCCTGTACGGCAAAGGAGAGGCAGACCCCCGATGGTTTGCGCACCTGCTCTATCCATTCTGGAGGGATTACCTTGAGGCCCTGTCCTGATGCACACAAGGCAAGAGTCAGGGCACAGATCGTATCGGCATCGCGGCCAAAATTGGCAGAAAGCAGGAATGCCTTTCTGAAATCACCGTTTGCCATGCGGTACAGGGCGTATATTTGTGGTATCGCCTCTGCGGCAATAGCATGCCTTGGGGTCCAAAGCTTTGTATGCAGGGCTTCGTACTGGTCAAAGAAATCGTCATGCTCCTCAAAGATCGTTTCAGAGATTTCCATCCGCCTGCCAAGCCAACTATCGCTTGGTATCCACTTTCGGCCTGTTGCAATCACGGTCTTTACATCCGCACCCTCAAGGGCGACGGAAATGCTGGCGGCTATGGCCTGGGCTGCATAGACGCCATCCCTGTCATGGCTGACGCGTGCATCAATGGCGGCGAGGCGGGCAGCCTCTGCAGGGTCGCCAACGGCGGCTATGCCAAAGGGGACCGAGCGCATGGCAGCCCCATCGTCATTGTTCAAGGTGTTGTCGATGCCCGAATAGGGAGGATTCATCCCTTGTGAAAGGTTCCACAAGGCACCATACAGGGGCGTTCCCCCACGCTCGTGAGCCCCGCCATGGGCAAGGACAAGTTCACGCCAGACATCAGCGACATACTGTGAGGTATACTCGCCGGTGCAGGAGAGCAAAGCCCTCCCGGCAAGGACGGTGAACTCAGTGTCATCGGTGCTTCTTCCGCTGGGCAGGAGGCGGTTGACTATCCCGTACTGTTGGCGGACAGCTGCATCCCTTCCAAGATCTCCTGAAGCATCACCCACTCCAAGGGCAACCATTGCGGCTTTAGCCCGGTCAAGGAGTATCACCTTGCTCGATGCATCCTTTTTCAGGTGCAATCCATTCTGCTTGTGTTGAACTTCCATCATCGCCTCTCTTTCCTGTTATAAGCGGTACCGGTAACGTTACCGGTTCCAGCATAAAATCAAACAACCCTACAATACCCGAACAGAGTCACGGACAACCAACTCACCGGAAAAGACAATCTCCTTGTTCTGTGGGGCATGGGCACTCATCTCCTCGACCAACAGGTCCACACTAGCCTCACCCAGACGATACTTGAAGGTATCAATGGTGGTCAGCTTGGGCCTGACCAAACGTGACAGTTCTATGTTGTCATGGCCCAGCACTGAGATATCGCCAGGTATCAGGAGGCCCCGGTCCAATATCGCCTCATACGCCCCGATGGCCAGAACATCATGGGAGGCGAATACGGCCGTCGGCCTCACTTCGAGGTCCAGCAGACGGTTCATGCACTCCTTGCCAGCCTCCACGGTATTCACTCCAGTCTGGATAAGGGCTTCATCGAGGGCTATGCCGGCCTCTTCCAAAGCCTGCCCATACCCTTTCATCCGCTCATAGCCGGACTGGGTAAGGCTGCCGGTGGTAAGGTGCGCGATCCTGCGATGACCTGCATCCAAGAGATATCGGGTGGCCCTGAACCCACTTCCCACATTATCAATGGCGATGGTGGAGATGGCCGAACGCGAGCTCTTTCGGTATATCTGGACCACCGGGAAGCGCTCCTGCTTGAGCTTTTCCAGCTCATCGCGATTGGCTTCGCTGAATGAGAGGATGATCCCATCCACCTGTTTGCTGCGCAACAGCTGAATAGCCTCCTTTTCCACCTTGCTGTCCTGGTTGGCATCGAAGAACATCACCGAATAGCCGTACTCCTTGGCCTTGACCACAACCCCGCGTGCGGTCTCGGGGAAACTGGGGTTGGTGATGTCAGAGGCGATGTATCCAATGATGTTGGAGTGCTTGAGCACAAGACCACGGGCTACGCTGCTAGGGCTGTATTTGAGCTCCTTGATAGCTGAACGCACCCTTTGGAGGGTCTCACTGCTCACATCGGGCTTGTCGTTCAACACCCGTGAAACAGTGGAGACTGAGACGTTGGCCTTTTTAGCTATATCCACAATGGTAACTGACATGGCGCCTTCACCCCTCTTGCATTTGGGCCGGTAACGTTACTGGTAACGATACCGACATCTGTAGTCTACAACAGGTTTGAGAAAATGCAAGCATTATATGCACATTCTTTTACATGGAGTTTGCTACTCACACTCCCGCCTTCGAAACAACGTTAGGTCTCAGCGAAAATAAGAGAGGGCAAGCACAGCGCACAAGCACAGCTTCCTTGGGCTCCCTGTACTTTTAGCCTTTTTTGTAGTATACTAGGTATAGGATGTAAAGCTTCACCTCACGAGTATATGTTTTTGTAAATTACCATTCTCTAGCGAGTTGAAGTTTCGAAAGAATTGAATTTCATCTGTATTACACCAGTCTTTAAGGGAGGACATCATATGGATCTAATCACTACCGAAACTTTGCAGAAAATACTCACAGCACGTTCAGAATGGAGTATTTCATTGTATATGCCGGCACAGCGGCTCGGTCGGGAAACTGAACAGAACCCGATACGCTTCAAAAATCTGTTGAGAGAGACAGAAAAGAGATTGATGGAAAAGGGCCTGCAAGCATCAGAAATTGAGAGCATGCTCAAAGCCCCCCGGAGCCTGCAGGAGGGCTACACTTTCTGGCAGCATCAGAGCGATGGCCTGGCACTGTTCTTCTCACAGGAAGAGTTTCATCTTTTCAGGCTGCCAGTTCCCTTTAAAGAGGCGGTATTCGTCACCGACCGCTTCCACATCAAGCCGCTGTTGCCCCTCTTGAACAGCGACGGCACCTTCCACATCCTGGCAATAAGTCAGAACCAGGTCAGGCTGTTTGAGGGAACCCGGCAAACGGTGGACGAAATCGATCTGCTTGAAACACCGGATACGCTTTCAGAATCCTATCCTGACGACTGGCCAAAACAGAAATTCCAGTTCCAGACAATGGGAACGGGCGGTGGTGGCCATTCAGCCACGACCCATGCCCACGCAACAGGCACTGACCTCACGGTGCGCCTAAAGAAATGGTTCCGCACGATTGACAAAGAGGTGGCACAGCTCCTCTCAGAGACCCGTTCACCACTGGTGCTCGCCGGTGTCGAGACACTCTTCCCGGTCTATGCTGAGGTGAACACCTACCCCAATCTGGTTGATGAGGGGATCGCAGGCAACCCTGATGAGATGAATGCGAAGGATCTCCACGCCAAGGCATGGGCCATAGTCGAGCCGATCTTTACCAAGGACAGGGAAACCAACATGGCGAAGTTTCGCCAGCTCGCCGGAACAGGCAAGACCACAACCAGCGTAACAGATGCGGTCCTGGCTGCACACCGCGGTCAGGTCGAGACCCTGTTTGTCGCCCATGGAGTTGAGGCTTGGGGCACCTTTGATCCAGAAACGGAGAAGGTGAAGCTAAGCGATGGCAAACAAGCTGGGGATGAGGACCTGCTGGACCTTGCTGCAGGGAAGACCCTGGTCAAAGGAGGGTCGGTATTCGCCCTTTCACCACAGGACATTCCCGACAATGCACACGTTGCCGCACTGCTTCGGTATTGACGGTTCCTGATCACTATCTAGCGTTCATTACCTACACAAGGAACACCTCACAAGGGTGTTCCTTGTCTGTTTGAAGCGGAACAAGACAAGCCTTTCACACGTTGAGGACAAAGCGGGAGAAGAACAGGCCATCCTCCACACCAAAGGAGTAGGCTCCTTGGAAGCGGTTGACCGTGTAGACCATACTTCGCGTCCCGATGCCCCCACCCTCCTTGAATGAGATGGGCATGCCACCCTCAAAGTGAACATCCTCACTGCAGGTATTGGTTATGCCGATGGCAAGACGCCTGCTGCTGTAGTGTGACTCCACCTTGATGAACCGCTGCACATCCTCCGCAAGGGCAAGACAGGCATGGTAGGCATTTTCTATGGCATTGGCAAACAAGGCGGAGAGCTCCAAAGGCTCGATGGCCAGGGTTTCCGGCAGGGCGACCAGGATCTCCATGGAGATGTCCGCCTTTCTGGCACGTTCCGCCCAGAGGCAGAGGATGCTGTTTACCGCAGGGTGCAGGCAGTACTCCTCCTTGATCACACTCTCCAAGCCCATATGGTCCTTCAGATACTCCAGTGCAGCAGGGGTTTGCCCTGACTCCAGGAGGCCTATCAGCGTCTGGGTGGTGTGGCGCAGGTCATGCCAGCGCCGGTTGGAGGACTCAGCGGCCTCCTTGAACAAGATGTGCTGGTCAAGCTGCGCCTTGTTCTGCATGGCAAGGATGCGCCTTTGTTCCTGCACCATATATTTTTCAAGGAGCTGTTGGAACAAGTAGAAGATAACCACATATACAGATGCAATAAACACTGTAGTAAAGGAAAGTATATAGAGAATCTCCATAAAGCTTCCAGTCTGGCCATACTGAATGTAGCCATAGTAGAGGATGACAGATCCCAGCAAAGGCAGGATGCTGAAGATTGCCCACCCTTTTTCAATCTCATCCTGTATCAGCAGATACTGCTTCCGGGAAAAGACATGGATAAGAAAGAACACCACGGCAAACAAGACCAGCCGTGCAAGGTTGTAATGCACATATCCCCCACGGTGGAAACGAGTGAACCACATTGCCGGGATGGATATGAGGAAGTTGATGAATATCGTGGTCACGATGGTAAACACATCTCGAGCATCACGGCGGTTTGAAATATAAAGGAACGTGGAGAAAGCTGGGACGACCATGACCAGGACATACCACTTGGCGTATATGGTAAGGCCGCCGGCAATGAGCATCATGCTGCTGATGGTAACAATGACAAGCAGCTGTATGCCGAAGATGATGAGCAACCTTTTCTTTGGGAAGCGAAACCGCCCCAGATCAAACACCAACGCCTGGGAAATGAGAAGTGTGATGAGGGGAACGAATATGGCCGAATAATCCATCAACGCCCCTTTCTCAAGGAGTATTGGGTATATCTGTCGGTGAGGGGCTTGAACTGACGGCGTTGCATTTGAAGCTTCGTAGTAGTTTCCAGGACAATATGCTCCGAGGTGATCTGTCTGACCTTTTCCAGGTTTATGATGTATGAGCTGCCATACTTGTAGAATCTTCCATCGTGAGAGAGCATCTCATACAGTTCGATGGAGGTCATCCGTGTCCTAAGGATCATTCCATCTGCGAGGTGGATGTGTTGAAAATGGCCCTCAGTCTCCGCATACTGAAATTCATCAAAGACAATCGTAGATACACCACTTGCGGACTTCAAGGTTATTTTGGCTTTTCTTCGCTTTTCACGTTGGGAAAAGGCCTTGTCCAGGGCAATGTCGAATTGCTCTGCGGTGTAGGGCTTTACTATATAGTGTGTTGCGTTCAGGGAAAAGGCCTCTACAGCATGGTTGGCGGATGTGGTAAGAAAGATAAGCGCACACGCATCATCTTTTTTTCGCAGGGCGCGGGCCAATTCCATCCCGGTGAGGTTCGGCATGTAGATGTCCAAGATCATGACGTCAAAATCACACTTGTTCCCTATGTGGGACAAAAGGACATGAGAATCCTCAAATGAGCTGACCCGTATATCATACTCCGGATGTTTGGCACTATAGGCCATGCAATGAGACCGCATCCTGGCAAGCTCTTCCTTGTTGTCATCACACATTGCAATCTTAATCATTAGCTCCATACCCTTTGTTGTCGTACACAAGTTTACAATAGTGCGCTGGTTTCTCAGGAAAAATCCTGCTGGGGAGAAGAATCCTTAGCTACTATGCGTAGGATATCATATTTATGATAGGGAAACTATATTAATTACAAGCCATACTACTGAAGGAGAGGCAGAAATACTCTTTGCCAAGCTTGGTTCTGCCCTTGAAAGACCCTGTATGTGCCAGGCAAAGCTGCATTCGTCTGGAAATGCGCAAAGATCTTATGCCCAATACATCACGAGCATATCGGGACAATGGACTTTCGGTACAGAGACCTGCCCCCATCTGCAACAATATCCTGACCACATACATAGGATGAAAGATCGGAAGCCAAGAAAAGGGCTATATTTGCAATATCTGAAGGAGTACCGACTCTCCCTATGGGAACTTGCGCCTCCAAAGCGGCATTGACCTCTTTGGTATCGGGATATTTCTTTCTCAGAAGGGGGGTATCCACCAAGCCCGGGCTGATCATGTTCGCCCTGATGCCCTGGCCGAGCAGTTCATAGTTGACCCGAGCCATCATGCCTTGCAAAGCAGCCTTGCTTGTAGGATAGGGAATTGCAGTTCCGCCACCTGTATGGGCGGCAACAGAGGAGATGAAGACCACACTGCCATTTTTCTGTTCAATCATCACAGGAAGCATGTATTTCACCATGAAAAAAACACCATCCACATTGGTCTGCATCAAGGTATGCCAATTCTCAACGGTTGTATCGACTATGGAGGAACCTTCCACTTCTAAGCCAGCATTCAAGATTAACGCATCGACTCTTCCAAATGTCTGCACAATACTTGCACAGCACTTTTCTACCATCCCAACGTTGGAGACGTCACAGGGGAAGAACTGGCAGGCCTTCCTCGTTTTGTTGAACTCGTCCTGAACATTGAGGCCTGTTTCGCTATCACGTCCCAGAATTGCAACCTGTGCCCCGCACCCTACAAAAGCTTTCGCTATGCCAAAGCCAATTCCCTTGGTCCCGCCGGTAACAACAACAACCTTTCCTGAAAAATCCAAGCTTGTCGAATGCATAGTTTCCTCACTAAAGAGGAGCACTTTCGTGCTCCCCTTTCGTACCTTTATTTGATGTTATACAGTTTCTTGACATCCTCTTCGAGGCTCGATCTTCTTTCGCGCTTGAAAATGTCAACAACTGCCTGAGCCGATAGTTCATCTATGACCAAGGTTTTTATAATACCTGTCTTCAAAGCCCCGACCACCGAATATACCCGGTCGAGCCCAGCGGCAATCGCTATTATCTTGGGAGTGCTTTGCATCAGCTCAAAAGGAATCGCAATGATCCGATTTTGAATCTCATCAGGGATAAACTCACCATGGACATTATAGTTTCGTGCGCAGAGGTTTCCCACGGGGAGATTATAATGGTTGTCCTTGTCCAACCATTTCTCAGTGTAGGAACCTTGAACCGGGGAACCATCAAACTCTTCATGAATTGGAGGGGGACCAACCGACATGATAGCCAAATCTATCCGTTTCCACATCTCACAAATTTGCTTCATCGAGGCGCTTTTGACATAGAGGTCGTAATCTTCCTTCGATTCTGCCAAAGCAGGTGCGTGTATGAAATGGGGGGTCGCTCCCATCGAACCGGCAAATACACGAACGAGTTCATTCAATTGGAAACGGGGAAGATTCTTATTGCTTCCTCCTACCAGGGGAACCACATTGGATAGATTGTGGACCGCTTTTGCGGTAAAGGTGGACATCACTGCATAACAAGTCCTGCCCCATGAGATTCCGATAGTCTGCCCATTCACCAATTGGTCGTTGATGACCTCGACAGAACGGCTGGCTATGAATTCACGCAGGACCTTCTCATCTTTTGAGGAAGAAGGGATGACAACAAACTGAATGGCAGGGAAATACGTTTGCAGTTGCCCAGCCAATTCCTTATTTTCACTTTGAGGATCATTGATTCGGAACTCTACAATGCCCAGCCTTTTGGCCTCATTCAGGATAAGCGAAACCAAAGCACGGGAAATATTCAACCTTGTGGCGATTTCTTCCTGCTTAAGCTGATTAAGATAATAGAGTTTAGATACAGTAACCATCAGTTCGATTTCATAACGTGCCAATGGAACACCTCCTACAAAAATCTTTATGTAAAAACACATCCTGAACACAATAAAGAGACTACGTGATCATACAGAGCATGTTGCATTGTTTCCTATAAGTGAATAAAAATAAGTCATTACATATTCTATCAGTCTAACACACAATCCAAAAATTATTCAATGCGTTAATAGCTTTGCAATAACGCTCATATTTGTGATCATACACAGCAGCCAACCCAACCCTGGGATAATATTTTTCTTTCACGCGAACCATGTGTTCTGCTGCAGATGAAAACGAGGAAAATAATCCGGCCCCTACCCCTGCTGCCATTGCGGCACCTAACACACCGACCTCCTTATTCTCCATGATTTCCAAAGGCATCTGCAAAATATCGGAGAACATCTGAACCCAAACACGGGAGCTCCCGACCCCTCCTGCCAATCGTGCCACAGAAAAAGCCTCTCCATCTTTGCGTAGACGGTCGATATGCATCCGATGGGAAAAGACAATACCCTCAAATACCGCTCGGATCATATGGTCTATGGTGTGCCACCCACTCAAACCGAGGAACGTTCCCGAGGCGTGTGGATCCACATTACTTCCATAGAGGAATGGTAAAAAAAGCACATCCGACGAATCAGGGGCCACTTGTTCCACAACCTGGTCGCAATAAGCAAAGGGAGAACCTTCTTCTGGAAAGTCCAGATGAAGGTTATTCACTACCCACTCCAGGTTGCTTGCAGAGGTGGGGCTACTCTCGGTTATCAGATAATACCCATCCATACAGTATGCGGTACATTTCAAGGACTTTCCCGTCACAGGTTTTTGAGAGATATATTCGTTGATGCTCCAGGTCCCTGCGATGATGGCCAGCATATTGGATCGGGTCATGCCAAGGCCTATGGCACTGGCATCAATATCGAAAAGGCCACCATAGACGGGAGTCCCCGCTAGGAGCCCGGTCTCTTGTGCTGCAAAGGCTGTTATGGCGCCGCAACAATCTGTAGATTTCTTTAGCGGCGGCAGCCTGTCCCGCATGTCGGCCAAGTCAAAAGCCAAAAGGATCTCATCGTCATATTCTAAAGAATGGAGGTTGACCAGATTGGTCCCTGAATAATCGGTTATCTCTGCCCAAGCCTCTCCGGTCAGACGATAGCGGATATAATCCTTGCACATGAAGATCCATTTCGTTTTTTCTAGTGTCTCATTTTCATGCTCTTGCAACCAGGCCAGGATGGCAACCGGCTGACCGGACCAGACAGTCTGGAAGGTCCGGCTCTTTACCGCTTGGTCCGTACCATCCGCATTCCAGCGATCGACATACCCTTGGGAACGCCTGTCAGCGGAGCTTATCCCATTGCGGCAAGGATTTCCGTCACCATCTACCAGATACAACCCATTGCCTTGGCCGGTTACAGCCATGGCACAAATGGAAGAGGCTTCTATCCCAGATACTTTCAAAACCTCTTTCACGGCCCTACAATTGGCCTTCCAGAGAACATCCATGTCACGTTCGCTATAGCCAGGCTCAGAAATAATTGACTCAGTCTTACCTTTGGCGACAGCAACTTCGTTGCCCAAAAGATCATAGATGACTGCTTTGATGAGCGTTCCACCATTATCAAGACCAAGCAGATATTTTTGCATGTTGTACCACCTTGAGCCTTCAGGCCGAACCAATCGCAGCGCGCATAACATTTTCCTGATTTGCCTCTGCAATAGGGAGATTTGCAGTTATGACCCCTTCATGCATTACCAGGATACGGTCGGCCAAATTTAAGACCTCCTGCAGCTCTGAAGAGATGACCAATATGGACATCCCCTTATCGGCCAATGCAGAAATGATGCTATGCACCTCAGCTTTAGCCCCTACGTCTATGCCACGAGTTGGTTCGCAAAGAATCAGCAAGAGCGGATCGACAGCCAAGGCTTTGGCAAGGACGATCTTCTGCTGGTTCCCCCCTGAAAGGGTTCGGGTCACCTGTTCCCTTGAAAACACCTTGATCCTCAACTCCTTGATGTAGGCATCAGTAATGGCGTTCTCTTTTCTACGGCTGATCATACCCATCCTGTTTTGGATTTTTGTGTGGACACACAGCGTCGTATTTTCCCTGGCTGTCATAGGCAGCACCAACCCTGCACATTTTCTATCTTCAGGCAAATAGGCGATCCTGTGCTTGACGGCATCTTTAGGGCTCTGGATCTGAATCTCCTGCCCATGCATGAAAATTTGCCCAGCACTCTTACGGTCGGCGCCTATCAGCAACTTAACTAAAGCATTCCGCCCTGCCCCGACCAAACCGGCAAGCCCCAAAACCTCTCCTTTCCTAATGGAAAAGGAGACATCCCTAATCTTGGAACCACCCGTTATTCCTCTTGCTTCAAGTAAAATCTCTTCACTTGGCTGCATCATTCTTTTGGTATAGAAACCAGCCATTTCACGACCAACCATAAGGGAGACCAGTGTATTTTCAGTGGCATCCTTTGCCAGGATGTCCCCACAGTTCTCGCCATCGCGCAAGACTACTATCCGATCACTTATCGCAAGGACTTCCTCAAGCTTATGGGAAATAAAGATGACAGCCACTCCCCGCTCTTTCAAACACCTGATAATGGTAAAAAGGGTATCGATCTCTTTCATTGTCAATGCTGAAGTCGGTTCATCCATGATAAGAACTTTTGTATCATAGGATAAGGCCTTGGCGATCTCGACCATCTGTTGCTTGGCCACACTCAACTTGCAAACAGGGATATCAGCTTCAATATCGATATCCAACTTTTCAAATAGAGCCAAGGCCTTTTTCCGAGTCTCCTTATGGGAGAACAACCCTTGCCTGGTCCTGTTCTCATTGCCTAGGAAAATATTTTCCATTGCTGACAAGTTGGGACAGAGATTGAACTCCTGGAAGATGATATTAATGCCACGCTTGTACGCATCACGGGTACTGGCTACATCCAGCTCCTCCCCCTGAAAAAAGATTACCCCACTATCCTGCTGGTACACTCCGGTCAAGATCTTCATCAGAGTCGATTTTCCTGCTCCGTTTTCTCCTAACAGACAGACAACTTCCCCTTCCTCAATGGTAAAATTGACATCTTGTAAGGCTCTGACACCTGGGAATCTCTTGCTTATATTGCGCATTTCAATCAGGTGTGCACCCATTATGCTACCTTCCTGTTCTTAACACGGTCGATAACAGCGGCTAAGATTACGATCAGGCCCATAATGGAGGTCTGCCAGTAGGCTGAGACACGCATCAACACCAGACCGTTGCGGATCACTCCCATAATGGCTGCGCCAATGAGCACCCCGACAACGCTGCCTGCTCCTCCGGCAAGGGAGGTGCCGCCAATTACAGCAGCTGCGATGGCATCTAGCTCCCACCCTTCTCCGCTGGAAGTCTGGGCAGAACTGAACCTGGCAACCAAAATGATGCCGGTAACAGAAGCCAACAAACCAGAAATCCCATAGGCAAGACACTTGATCTTCTGAACATCAATGCCTGAAAGGCGGGTAGCCTCCTCATTGCCTCCAATGGCGTAGACCCTCCTGCCAAATACGGTAAACCGCATAAGGAAATGGATTGCAAGAGCGACGGCGAACATGATGACCACGGGAACCGGAATCCCAAGCAGATCCCCTTGTCCCAACACTAATATCCTGTCATCTATATTTTCTACCGGCCACCCCTTGGTGACAATCCAGATTGATCCCCGGGCGATGCTGAGCATGCCAAGGGTCACGATGAAGGGTGTTATGCCTACATAGGATACGAGCAAGCCATTGATGATCCCCACCGAGAAACCAGTGACCATGCCAAGCAAAATTGCCAGCAAGGGGTGCACACCAGCAGCCATAGCCATGCCACACGTAACACCACTCAATCCAATGGTAGATCCCAGAGAAAGATCGATTCCCCCGGTAAGGATTACGGTGAATACTCCCAGCGAAGCAATTGCTACAAGCGATATCTGCCTGCTGACGCGGTAGATATTGCCACTGGTGGCAAATTGCGGTGCAACAATGGTGATCACAACCATGATCGCAACGAGGGCCAGGAAAATTGCAGACTCTCTTTGCCTGAATATCCTTTGGATACTAGAGGAGACTGAAAACGTATGCTCTGCCTTGCTTGTTAGAATTTTCTCTTCATGTACCATGAGTTACTCTCTCTGGTACTGGTTAGAGAAATCTCTCTAACCAGCACACTTCTTTTCTTGTTATTTAATCTCAGCTATAACTTGAGCCATATAACTGTCCACATTATCCTTGTTTACAATTATAACACCGGTATCAATAGTTTTTGCAACTTTCTTCCCAGCCATCAAGTCCTGCAGGATCTCTACGGAGACCCAGCCCATCTTGTATGCCTTCTGGACCAGGCAGAACTGCACAGAACCATCTTTGATGCCAGTGATAGTTTCGGCCAAGTCATCGAAACCACCAACAATAATCTGACCAACACGCCCTTGTTCCTTAAGGACAGTAGCCGCAACAGGGGCACCGTACGCTTCTGGCCCAAATATTGCGTTAAGGTTAGGATATGTCTCCAGCATCGCCTCAGTTTTATTGACTCCTTCTGCAAAGTCGGCTTTATATGTTTCAAAAGCAACAATCTTGACATTTGAACTCTCGGCTGCTTTCCTGAAGCCCTCTTGTCTCTCATTCAGGTTAGGAGCCATTCCGCCCTGCAGAATTGCGACATTTCCTGTATTTCCCATGAGATCAAACATGTACTTACCAGCGGTAACACCGGCTTCACTATTATTGGTTCCGATGTAGGTCGCCCTATTGGTACCAGGGGCGTCGGCATCAAAACAGATTACAATGATACCGGCTTTGATCGCTTCATCAATGACGGAGACCAAGCCCTTGTTGTCCACTGCAGAGATGGCGATTCCATCTACACCACGGGCGATCAGGTCCTCTATTACCTTGACTTGCAGGGCAATATCCAGTTTGGGCGGGCTCTCGATTTCTACATTGACTCCATACTTGGCCCCAGCATCTTTGAAACCCTGGATACAGGGCTCATAAAATGGGTGGACCAACTTGGGAACCATTACAAAGGTAGGCTTTCCACTTGTAGCTTCTTTAGTTCCGGCAGCAAAAACCAATGTCCCTGCAAAGATCAAAACAATACAGAAAACAACCACTAACTTCCTGTTTTTCATAGCACTCCTCCAATTTGAGTTTTCTCATGACTGCTTCCGGCAATACCACCAGAACCAGCTTGGATCATATCCAAGTCCTTTCCCCTTTTATAAGCAAGTAAGTGGTTTTTAATTGGGCATCAACGGTAGATCGGTCTTCCCATGAAGTGTATAAGACCAGTAACACCAAATCAACAGTTTATTAAACACTGCTACTTCCTTGATTATAAAAAACGTTTCCTTTCCTTTAGCTTTTTTTCCTTTTTGCCAGAGAGTCAAACGTGACCGCCAGCAAAAGCACAAGGCCCTTTATTATCTGCTGATAATATTCACTTATATCGAGCAGGATCATTCCATTTGAGAGGATGCCGGTGATAAAGACACCGAGCAGCACTCCTATAAGGGATCCAGCCCCACCAGCTACACTGACACCGCCCAAAACAACCGCCGTAATGACATCCATCTCAAAGGCTGTCCCTATCTTGGGTTGTCCGGTGTTGATCCTGGAAAGCATGATGAGCCCTGCCAACCCGGAGAGAAAGCTGGAAATTACAAATACGCCAGTCTCAACACGCTTGGTCCTGATGCCAGCCAATCTGACCGCTTCGCGATTCCCGCCCAAGCCATAGATATATCTCCCGATTTTTGTCCGGTTCAGAAAAACCCAGCCAATGATAAAGATGATGAACATGATGATGACCGGGACAGGGATTATCCCCACATAGCCTTGTCCCAAAAACCTGAAGGAGTCGGGCAGGCCCCAAACGGGCAGGCCATCACACAGGACATAGGTAAGTCCCCGCAGCAGCGTCATCATGGCAAGCGTCGTAATGAGGGCAGGAACTCCGATATAGGAGACAAAGACCCCATTGACCAGACCAACCGCCGCAGCTACAACCAGCGTCATGAGGGCTGCAGGAAGTATGGGCATTCCATATTTGGTCATCAGCAGGGCTCCGACAATATTGGTGATGCCCATCACCGAACCAACAGAGATGTCGATCCCGGATGTCAATATCACGCAGGTCATCCCGACTGCAGAGATACCCAACATCGATACCTGACGAGCAATATTCAAAACGTTCCCAGTTGTCAAAAAAGATTCAGTCACAATGGAAAAAAATGCGATAAGGATGCATAGGACGCCCAAAATAGCAAATTTCTTAATGGGTATTTCTAGTGTTTTAATTTTCATCATCTACTCCCCTGATGCTAAACGGAGAACTTTATCTTGAGTTGCCTCAGCTCTGCTGAGCTCCCCCGTTATGACGCCTTCATGCATCACCAATATCCGATCCGACATCCCCAACAGCTCATTCATCTCAGAAGAGATGAGTATGATCGCTTTTCCTTGGGCGGCCAGTTCAAAAATCAATTCATAAATTTCCTGTTTGGCCCCCACATCGATGCCCCTGGTGGGTTCATCAAAAAGAATAATTTCACAATCGGAAACCAACCACCGTGCAAGAACAACCTTCTGCTGGTTCCCTCCCGACAGTTCCTGTACCCTCTTATGGGTGTTGGGAGTGATGATGCGCAGCATCTTGACCATCTTCAGGGCAGACTGGTTCATCAGGCTCATCTGAATTAGACAAAACCGGCTGATCTTGGAAAAAGAACTATATGCAATGTTCTCCCCCACAGAAAGGCGGGAAAGAATCCCATGTTGTTTTCTATCTTCAGGAATCAGGCCTATCCGCTGTGCAACGGCCTCTTTAGGATGCCTGATTCTCATCTCTTTACCTTTGATGAGGATGGTCCCCTCTGTTATGGGGTCGGCTCCATATATGGCTCGTGCCAACTCAGTCCTGCCTGCACCAACCAACCCGCCAAAGCCTAAAACTTCACCTTTGTGCAGCGTAAAGCTAATGTCTTGCAACAGCGCAGCAGTCGAAAGATTCTTTACTTCGAGGATCGGTTCAGCAATTTCCCCTTTTCGGGTGGGGAAGGTGTCAGACAGTTCTCGATTCACCATGATATGGATCAATTCATTCTTTGTGGTAGACGAGGTGGGCATTGTCACTATCTTCTTTCCATCCCGAAATACAGTCACACGGTCAGACAGTTCAAAAATCTCAGTAAGCCTGTGTGAAATATAAATCACTGTTATACCTTTTGCCTTCAGGGTATGAACAAGATTGAACAGTTTATCCACCTCGTTGATGGTGAGGGGAGCCGAGGGCTCATCCATGATGATGAGTTTCGCATTCTGGTATGTTGATTTGGCAATTTCCACTATTTGCTGGTATGCAACAGAGAGAGAGCCTACAGGCCGGTTGGGATCAAGATCGACGCCCAAGGACAACAGGAGTGCCTTGGCCTCACTGTTCATCGTCTTACGGTCAAGCAGCCGGTTTTTCATGATCTCTTTTCCTAAGAATAAGTTTTCAGCAATGGTCAAAGCCGGTATCAAGTAAAATTCCTGGTAAATTGCAGAGATTCCATAGTTGAACATGGCTTCGTGAGGGGTGTAGTTATCCCTATGGATCCCTTCCATCTCAATGCGCCCTGCGTCAGGTTGGATGGCACCGGTCAAAACCTTGATGAAAGTAGACTTGCCTGCCCCATTCTCTCCGCAAATCGCATGGATCTCCCCTTTGTAGAAATCGAGATCAACATGATCAAGGGCAACTACTCCGGGATATCTTTTTACTATGCCTTGTGCTGAAAGCAGAATTTCTTGCTTTTCCATTTCTTATCTCCCCAATCCAACTCCCCTCATGCCCCTCGGAGGCAAGAGGAGAGTTGCGCTATGTTCCTAGTTCAGATACTTGTCAACGTTGGCAATGGTGATAGCTTCGTTAGGGATCTTCTGGTGGGACTCCACCTTCTCGCCCTTAATCATCTTCACAAGAATCTCAACTTCCTTCTTGCCTGATTCATAGGGGGCCATACTGACTGAGGCACGTAACATGCTACCGGCTTTAATCTTTTCCAAAGCCTGCTTGATGCCATCGGTCCCTGTAATGCATACCTTAGCCGGGTTCTTACCAGCAGCGGACATCGCTTCATAGGCGCCAAGGGCACCATCATCATTGAGACACCCGACAACAGCGAGATCAGGATGGGCTTGCAACAGGGATTCGGTAACCTTCATGCCAACATCAGTCTGAAATGCGTCTTGGCGGGCGACCAGGATTGCTTTAGGGGCTTCAGAGAGAATACCATCCCTGATGCCATCAGTCCTAGGAATGACAAACGGAGTGCAATCGGCTGCCAGCAAAGCAAACTTTGCAACGCCACCCAACTCTTTGGTGATGAATTTGCCTGCTTCAGCTCCAGCGAGGAAGCCGTACACGTATTCATCGTTGGACATTGAACCGTCGGCTCCTGGGAGCGGATGGACAGCTGCCATGACCTTGATTCCGGCTGCCTGTGCCTTCTTGCAGTAGGCCTGGCTTGCCTTTTCATCGACGCAGGAGATCATGATACCATCAACTTTTGTAGTTATGAGGTTCTCCCATGTGTTGATCTCCTTGGCAGCGTCGACCTGCAGGTCGATGACCGTCAGCTTCACTCCCAGCTCATTAGCCATGTCCTGTGCACCTTTAGCCTGTGTAGCCCAAAAGGGGTTACCAAGATCATGCACCATAAAGGTTATTCTTGTTTGAGCCACACTACTTTCTTGCTGACCAGCAGAAAATAAGGGAAGTGCCAGTACCAATATTGCTGATATAACAACAATATGCATCAATACCTTGTTCTTCATAAAAAACCTCCATACTTAACCTGAGTCCAGAGTAACATCCGTTATAACAGTTGTCAATCTTTAATTAACTTATTTTATAGCATTTTCTATAAAATTATATAATTCATGTAAAATTACTAATTACATGGGTAATTTATACTGATACAAATATGATTTTTGCAAAGTAAATCATTTGTTTACAACTATATAGTTTTCATAGATTTAATTATAAATATTGTTATCTA
The DNA here is from genome assembly GCA_034007055.1 of Sphaerochaeta sp. Classification (GTDB taxonomy): domain Bacteria; phylum Spirochaetota; class Spirochaetia; order Sphaerochaetales; family Sphaerochaetaceae; genus Sphaerochaeta. The sequence goes on along the minus strand of JAVERP010000028.1, from coordinate 10,112 downwards.
TTAATTGACATCTGTTATAGCATATGTTATTCTTGATACAGCATTGGAATTATACAGGAGAAATATATGTATACACTCGAAAAACAACAGGTGATTGATGCAGGAATAAAACTACATGATTATCACTTAATCAGCCTTTCCGGAGGTAATGTGAGCCTGAGGATCAACGATCTGGTCCTGGTCACCCCTTCCGGCATGACCTACCAGGAGTTGGTCCCAGAGGACATCGTAGTGGTAAAGCTGGATGGAACAGTTGTTGAAGGGGAGAGGCGTCCATCAGTGGATACCATCGCCTTGCTCCATATATACAACAACATGCCTGAGGTCAAAGCTGTCATCCACACACACCAAGTCTATGCTACTGCTGTCGGACTGATAGCCGATACCCTACCTGCAGTAGTCACCACGCTGGTGAATGCCACCCTTGGGCCTGTGACCGTCGCTCCTTTTAGCTCGGCAGCCAGTCTGGACATGGGCATAGAGGCTGTCAAACACCTAAATGGAAAACGGGCAGTCATCCTCAAGCAACATGGAGTCATAACCGTGGGAGCGACTCTCAAGGAGGCTCTCTATGCCGCAGTCTATATGGAGGATGCAGCAAAGACCTATCTCGTCGCCAGGGCGGTAGGAGAAACTCCCATAATGGATGCGAAACAAATCCAGGATGCCGTAGATTCATTCAAAGTCTATGGGCAGATAAAGAAATAAGGAAACTACACGTTTAAGGAGAACAAACATGGAAACATTGCGAGGAAAAGTAGCTGTAATCAGTGGAGCGGGATCAGGGTTTGGCAAAGCAACCGCCGAATACTTTGCATCAGAAGCAGAGTGTTCGCTGGTGCTCATGGACATTAATGAGAAAGCCCTGGCAGAGACTGTGGCAAACTGCGAAAAATCAGGGTCGAAGGTTGTCGGGCTACAGGCCGATGTAACCAAGGCCGAGACATTTGCCAAGGCTTTGGAAGCCTGTATGAAAAACTTTGGGAAAGTGGATTTCCTTCTCAACTATGCCGGTGGTGCAATAAAATACGCTCCGGTCGAGGAACTCGATGATGCCATGAACCGGAAGATCATCGACTTGAACCTCACCAGCGTGATGATGAGCTGCCGCACCTTTACCCCCCAGTTTAAAAAACAAGGGTATGGAAAGATATTCAACGTATCCAGTGTGTGCGATCGTCGCGCCTGGCCCGGGTATTCAACCTATGCAGCCGCCAAGGCTGGAGTCAGGGAATACTCCCGTGGACTGTATACCGAGCTGCGTCCCTTTGGCGTTGGAGTCACGACCATAGTCCCCGGAGGTTCCAATACCGGCTTCCAGGATGCTGAAGGACTCTCCAAATTTGAATGGGATGAAGAGATGGCTGTCAGGCCCGAGCACTTTGCCCACATGGCCTATGCAATGTGTTCCCTGTCCAAGGGTGCTGTCGTATCGGAAATCTGTCTCTATGGCCTTGCCCAGGATATCTGTGGGTTCTAGAGTAGGAACCCATGAGCAAGACAAGCCCCTACCAATCGGTAGGGGCTTGTCTTTTCTCTCTGCTCTCTCTGCCCAGATCATTGTAATCCTGCGCGTTTCATCCTCTCGGTTATAAAGCCATATGCTTCAGAGCAAGCTACCATAGGATCCTCCTCTGGTTGTGCCCACATTTCAAGCATGAGCATGCCTGTGTAGCCGATGGCACGAAGGGACCGGAAGGCCTCTTCGAAATTCACCGTACCTTTGGAAAAAGGGATATCACGGCAGATGCCGGCAACTGTATCCTTGACATGAATGGCTGCAATGTGACCTTGGGCAGCCTGCAATTCGTCGTTGAGGTCCTTACCCATCGCTGACAAATTTCCTATATCGGCATAGAGCTGGAGATAGGGACTGTCATAATACGAGACAAGGCTCATAAGACGCGTCAGGGAGTCGGCAAACGGAACTTCCATATTCTCAATGGCGAGGATGACACCATAGGTGGAAGCTTCAGCGACGGCACGGCCAATGTTTTGGTGGAACAACTCGACGCTTTGATCACTACTCACATCAGGGGCGTACACATCATACCCTGCCAACTGTACTATCCGTATTCCCAGGTGGCTTGCCAAACGGATTGCCTTGCTGATCAGGAGCATTCCGTTCTCCCTTACCTTTGGTGAGGGGGATCCAATCGGATAGCGGCGCAACCCACTCAAACAGAGCGTTGATACCCGTATCCCTGCCTGGTGCTGCAAGCGTATAAAATCACGGCACGTTTCCAGACTCCAGTCCAGCCGTGCCAGCCTCTCATCAGCAGCATCTATGGAGAGTTCCAAAAAGTCAAATCCGATCGCTTTGGCAGACGAAAAACGCTTCTCCCAACTCATCGTTGCAGGAAAAGCTTTTTCGTAGATCCCTATGCTATAGTGTTCAAACATATGGTTACATCCTCACCCTTTCATTGCACTGCGCATCGTTTGTACAGTTTTGGTGTAATCAGAACTCTTAAACAAAGCAGAGCCTACAGTGCAGACATCCACCCCGGCATTGGTAAAAAGAGCAACAGTCTCCATATTAATGCCACCATCTGCCTGGATCAGGATATCCCTACCTGTAGCTTCGATCATCCGCTTTACTCTCTTGATGCGTTCCATTGAGTGAGGGATGTGGCCTTGCCCGCCAAAGCCCGGGCTCACCGACAATATAAGGACATAATCAATATAGTCTAAAATCCACTCCAGACCAGAGAGAGGTGTAGTGGGCCCAAGGGCCACACCAGGGTGAACCCCGGCTTCACGGATCATCTGCACCAGGCGGTAGAGATGGCGAGCCTCTTCATAATGCACTGAGATGTGGCTCGCCCCAGCATCGGCAAACATGGTGATGAACCTATCGGGGTTCTCAATCATAAGGTGAACATCCAGAGGGAGAGTGGTGGTTCGCTTGGCGGCCTGCACCGCCAAGGTTCCCATGGTTAGGTTCTGCACAAAATGTCCGTCGGTGATGTCGAAATGAATCCAATCGACTCCAGCATGCTCAACCGCTTTGATCTCCTCACCCAGGCGGGCGAAATCAGCAGAAAGAACTGAAGCTGCTATCAAATGTTGCTTAGGCATGCTGAAATCCTTTGATGGGCAGATGCCCTTATTTCTTTCCGGTTACGATTGCGATGCTGGACTGGGCGCCCAACCTGGATGCCCCGGCTGCTATCAGCTCAATGGCCTTATCATAATCGCGCACCCCACCGCTGGCTTTGACACCCATGGACGGGCCTACCACCTTTTTCATCAGGGCCATGTCTTCTGCTGTGGCAGCGCCACCGCCGAAACCTGTACAGGTCTTCACGAAATCGGCTCCAGCTGCCTTGGACAGGCGACAGGCAGTAACCTTCTCAGCCTCAGTGAGCAGGGCTGTCTCAATGATCACCTTCAATACAACCCCATTCTTCGCCGCGTTCCGCACAGCCCTGATATCGTCCTCAACGTACTTCAGGTCCCCCATCTTCAACCGGCCGATGGCTATGACCATATCAATCTCGCCCGCTCCCTGGGCAATTGCATCCTGCGTCTCAAAAGCCTTGCTTGCACTGGACATGGCACCAAGGGGGAATCCCACAACCGAACAGACATTCACTGTGGTTCCTTGCAGGCGCTTGGCAACATAAGCCACCCATGAAGAGTTCACACAGACCGATGCAAAGCCATATTCGATGGCCTCGTCACACAGCTTGTCAAAAGCCTCCACTACCGCATCGGCCTTCAGCATGGTGTGGTCGATATATTTTGCCAACTCCTCAGGTCCCATTGCTGAAATCTTTTCCTTCTGATCCATTTTTCTCTCCTTGCGCGGGATGCATCAATGCACCTCACGGCCTCCGCTGATATTAAAAGCCTGTCCAGTGCAGTAGTCTCCGCTTACCGTAAGGAACTGGACCAGTTCAACCACATCCTCAATATTCGTCAAGCGTCCCAGAGGAATTTTGGCCGTAAACTTCTTCACCACTTCCTCTTTCGGCAACTGCATGTTCTTGGTGTACCCTTCACTGACACTGTCCCATACGCCTGTCGCATCGGTAATGCCGGGACAGATGCTGTTGATCTTGATGTTCTTGCCTGCGTACTCAAAGGCAAGGGCATGAGTCAGGGCGATGATGGCTCCTTTAGCCGCCGAATAGGGCGCCATAAGAGCTGAACCAGTTTTGCCGGATTTGGAAGAGAAGTTAATGATTCTCCCATCACCTAGGCTGGCCATCGATTTCAATGCCGCCTGCGCGCAATAGATGCTCCCGTAGACATTCACCTTGAAGATCTTCTCCAAGTGAGCTGGGGTATTCTCACCAAAGGGTCTCTGGTCAACTACCCCTGCATTGTTTATCAGACAAAAGACCGGTCCGAGTTCATCAACGATACTGTCGAAACAGGCGAACACATTCTGCTGATCGGTAATATCCAGTACATAAGCCTTTGCAATGAAACCTTTCTCAACCAGCTTCTTTGCTGACTCGACAACTCTTGCATCGATGTCAATGAGGGCAACCTTGGCCCCCTGCTTGGCATAATTTTCTGCAATGCCAAAGCCGATGCTCTTAGCCGCTCCCGTTACCACACAAACTTTTCCTTGTACTGTGATCATAATCGTATCCTCACTTATTAATTAAAACAAAAATCTCAGCATTAAATGAGCATTCCCCCGGTACTGTCCAAAACAGTACCAGTAATGTTCCTGGCAAGATCAGATGCAAGAAACGCTGCCAGATAGCCAATTTCTACTGGTTCGGCAAATCTTCCAACTGGAATACGATCCAGATAGTCCTGCATGAGCCCATCCTTATTCCATTTGTCCTCATTCAAAGGGGTGCGCACCATCCCCGGAGCTATTCCCACTACCCGAATCCCGTAGCAAGAGACTTCACGTGCAAGCGATCGGGTCATCATATTGATGCCTGCCTTGGCGGTCGTGTAGTGCCCATGGCCGCCTGTATTGCACTGGAAACCTGATTTTGAGGAGATATTGATGATTGTTCCACCGATTTTACGTTCGATCATCGAATTCACAACCCGTTTGCTGACCAGATAGGGTCCGTTCAAATTTATGTTGATAACACGGATCCAATGCTCATCAGGCATGTCCTTCATATCCTCAGTGGGCCATATTCCAGCATTGTTCACCAGAATATCAATTTTCCCGTACGTTTCCAAAACCTGTGCAACCATGGCATCATCATCAGCCGGCTTTGAGACATCACCATACACAGCAGTACACCTCACCCCATACTTGGAGTTGAGCTGATCTATAAAAGCATCAACTTGAGATTTGTCTACGATGTAGTTGACTGCAACATCAACTCCTTCAGCTGCCAGATACTCACTAATCCCTCCACCGATTCCGGTTGAGCCACCCGTAACCAATGCAACTTTGCCTTTCAGCTGTAACTCCATATAATCATCCTTTATTATGTTATAAACTTTGCTATGTCTTAATGTAACATTGGTTATAACTTATGTCAATCAATTAAAACAAAAATTATCTCCTCTCATACCATACGTAGACAGGATTCCCCGAATGGTTTCTAATCCCCGAAAAGAGCGTACCTAGCATTTGACAAAGCATGTATGCGTACATATTTCATCTTCGATAAACCCATGCAGAAACGAGGGAACTGATGTGCAGTTCCCTCGTTTCTATCTTGTTCTTACTATTTGTCCTAACTCTTGCTTCTTAGTTCCTGTCTTATAGTGATGTGGAACTACTGCCTTTCCTGATAAATGACAGTGAAATGGAACCCTTGCCTGCATGCAAGGCGATCACCGGGGAGGCCTGTTCTACAAAGAGAGGCTTCAACCCTGTCTTTATCTCTACAATCTCTGCAACAGAGAAGGCAAGGTCCGGGCTGCCGATATAGGACATCCCATAGGATTGGATGCCATCCTTCTTGTGCACTTTCATGAAGTGCTTGACCAAGGCTGCTATGCTTCCAGCCCTGGAGAACCGTACTCCGAGGATTTTGCCTCCGCCTTCCTTGGTAAGGCCGACCATGGGCTTGAAGTTCATCTTCAAGATCATGGCACCCAGGCGTTTGGGTATCCTTCCCCCACGGACCATCATCTCAAGGGACTGCACCGATACCATGATGGTGGTGCGCTCTGCTGTATCCCTGATGGAGGTGAGCAGAGCTTCTCCGGAGGATCCCAGTGCAGCCATGCGGGCGGCTTGCTGCACCACGAGCCCTTGGGCGGATGCATTGAGCCTGGTATCGATGACAACAATGCTCGCCCCACTCTCCTGGAGGGGTTTTGCAGCGAGCTGGTAGGTGCGGAAGGTTCCGCTCAGCTTGGCGGCTACAGAGAGGACCACCACATGCTTGTAGTGTTGGGTAAGGAATTCAAAGTGCCGCTGGATCTCCCCGACTGCGGGCATGGAGGAGGAGACCCTCTGCTGTGAGGCATCCATGATGCCCAACAGCAAAGGCGTGGAGATGGTGATGCGGTCAAAGAAGGAGGTCTCCCCCACCTGCACTATCTGCGGGATCCTGTAGATGCGCAGCGAGTCGACCACCTCCTGGGGGATATCAGCTGAGGAGTCTGTTACAATGACCGTATCAGAAAGCCGTGAATGTGCGGCAGTCTGCTGCATGAACATGTCATCGACCTTCTGTTCTTCTATCTGGCTATGGAGGGCTAGCCTTTCAAACATAAGGGCGGGATCATCGGTGTGCAGATGGATGCGCATCTGGTTTTCATGGCTGCCGATCACCAGTGAGTCCCCAAGGCCGGTCACCGCATCCCTGACATGCTGCCTCTCTTGCTCCGCCACCCTCAGAAGTGCTTCCGTACAGTAGCGGAAGTGGCTCTCATCATGGACATGGCCGGATTCCAGAAGAAGTGTTTCAGCGTGCAGGACGGTCTCAGCGCCTGAGAAGACGCGAAAGGGGTCAAGCATATAGAGGTCCACCCCTTCAAGGATGGATACGAAGGCCTTTGCACCGGCATCGACCACTCCTGAGCGCTTGAGCAGCTCCATCTGGTGCATGGTATCCTTCTCTGCCTGTCTGGCGGAGCGCAGGGCGCGACGCAGGAGAACAGGAACCGGGGCATCGGGGTTGTCAGAACTCCCCAGCTGGTTGGCCCAGCTCTTCATGACTGTCAGGATGGTACCTTCCAAAGGGGTCTCCACAGGGCTGTAGGCTGCGGCAACTGCCGCCGAGGCGGCATCTGCGAGGGCCTTGACGGTAAGTTCCTCAAATTCGCGGGCTATGAGGGAGAACCCTTGGAAGAACTGGGCAATGATCATGCCGGAGTTCCCCCTGGCCCCGGTGAGGGCTGACTTGGCAAAGGTATTGGAGATATCGGCTACAGAGCCCGTCCCATCGCTGTTCGAAAGGATTGCCTTCAGGGTATGGGTTATGTTGGAACCGGTATCACCATCGGCGACGGGGAATACGTTGATCGTGTTGATCTCCTGCATATTCTCACGCAGATGGTAGTAGCCGAAGGTCAGCGATCCGTAGAGGTCCTTTCCGGTTATGTTCATTCGTCCTCCTTCTGAGATGAAAAGCTGAATTTGGGTTCGGTATGGTGCATGAGTCGTGTAATATTCTCCTTGTGGGCGGCGATGATGACCAGGCTCAGCATAACAAGGAAAGCCAGCTTGTCATACTCAGGGGCCAAGCCGAGGGCAAGGGCCCTGAAAAGATAATAGGGGATGAGCAAGAGGTAGGTTGTCATCGAGGCAACCGATATGTACCGGCTGATAAGGGCAACCGAGAAAAAAAGAACAAGGCCGAAAAGTATCGCTGATGGAAAGAGCACAGCGATGACCCCTGCCCCTGTCGCCACACCCTTACCCCCCCGGTGCGTTGGGAGGTATGGGGTATGGATATGGCCCAGGATGGTCAGCATGCCGACAAAGAGCAGCCCCGGAGTCGGAAGCGCGAAGAACAGCAAGGCGAGCAGGGAGGGCAGGACCCCCTTGAGCAGGTCAAGCACCCCCACCAGCACCCCCAGGCGCCAGCCCAGGGTACGGCTCATGTTGGTCGCCCCGAGGTTGCCACTGCCGCTCTTGTGCAGGTCGACATGATGCCTTGATGCGATAAGGTGGGAGGTAGGGATGCCTCCCAGGGCAAACCCAAACAGGCAGAACGCTACAGTGCTCAGGATTACACCCATCATGTCCTCTTCTTCCAAGGGATGAAGATGGAGGTCTGCCTGATGTACTGCTGGTAGTATGCCTCTTTGCCATACTTCTCCTTCCATGACTCTTCCAGAAGGTTCACCCCGCTGACAAACAAGAGCAGCACCGTTATGAAGATCGGACCGAGCGCCACAAGCAAGAGAGGCCCGCTCAGGTAGGGCAGAACGATTATCAGCGTCCCCCACCAGACCAGGATCTCGCCAAAGTAGTTCGGATGGCGGCTGGTTGCCCAAAGGCCATGTGTGATGAGTTTCTTGGGATTCTTCTTCTTGAAGGTGGTCTTCTGATGATCGGCAATGGTCTCATAGATGAGGCCGAATAGTGAGATTATAAACCCGACAATAAGGAATGGCATGTTGATGACCAGGGCCTCAGCTCCCATGGCGAAGGTGATCGGCAGCATGATGACCCACACAGCTGTTGCCTGCAGCAACCAGAAGGCGCCGAAACGGAAAAACGAGTCGCGCTTGTCGTCAAAGCGATGGTCCACCTTGGTGACCAGAATCCTGCTGAGCAGGTAGGAGCCCAACCTTATCGCCCAGAGGATGACCAGGACCAGCAACATCGTCTGCAGAAGATTTTTCTCAGCATGTACGATATAGATGTAGCTTGTCGCCAGTAAAAAGCTCAGGCTGTAGGAGAGGTCGGTGACCACGTCAGTCTTTCGGATGAATGCATAGATGAAAAACACCGTATTGATGACAAATGCGATGATGAGCGTCTCTAGAAACAGGTTCATGTGTTCTCCTTCGGGCCTTTGGCCAGTGCAAGATGAGATAGTATAACGATAGTCAATACCAATAGAAAAAACAACCTATGACAGCTATATTTACAGCATTTTCCCAAACCTTTTACAGGGGGAGAAGGGCAAAACAGAAGAGGCAGCTGCAACCACCTCCTCCAAACCAACAAGAAATTAGCTTGTATCCTTGTCTAAAGTTTAGCACAAACCTTAAGAAACGCAAGCCACAGGAGAGCTTCCCCTAGTATGGCTCTTGAGTAATTTTTCATGCACACGATGAACAAGAAAACACATAGCAGTAGCTGCCCAGTGGTAGAAATGATATCCGTTGCCGGTACTCCAAAGCAAGGAACAATTCAAGGGGAGGATCGTCATATCTCTGAGATCAAGGGTACTTGATGGCTCTATTTCATCCCCTTGTTTTAGGAATCCCGAGGATTTCTTGTTCAGATATGGTCATAACACTTCTCCCCACGACTGTAAGGTCAAGGCCTTTGGTACCATGAGGTTCCAACGCTTCTGAAGGATACGGTCTTCTTTGTACCCTCGTTCTATATAGTGGGGACTCTTATTCTTGCAAAAATGCTTCATTGACCATCAAAACCTCCTTATGCCGTTCAAGATAGAAGCCAACCTTGGCAAATGGATGCAATCCTGCAACACACCCCAGCAACAGTCAAAGTACGATTTTCTGAATGCGGGGAGCAGAAACAAACAACAGGAGAACATCCCTTTTGCTGGTGAAGAAGTTGCTGTAGAATGACAGTGGAGGCGCTTTGTATGAAACGACGTACCCTCACCCTTATAATCCTCCTTGGCCTGCTGCTGCTGTTGCCTTTGGCAGGAAGGATCCTTCTGAAGAGAGCTACGGCAAACCTGGAGAAGCTTCGTACCATCGGGGTGGAGACACCAAACCTCGCCCTTATCCAGGACGGGACCTATCGGGGCTCCTATGCCCGCTTTCCCCTGGATGTCACAGTCGGGGTAGATATCCGAAAGGGCAAGATAGTGGCTATCGAGCTGCTCAAGCACCGCAATGGCGAGGGCCAGGAGGCTGAGAGCATCCCCCTGAAGGTCATTGAGAGCCAAAGCCTGGACATCGATGCAGTCAGCGGGGCAACGTACAGCAGCATCGTCATCCTCAAGGCGATCGAGGATGCACTGAGTGGAAAGGGCCGTACAGCCGATGGGTGACCCACCCCATGCAAAATATAG